>NZ_SZWU01000048.1:0-19610 GCF_005280935.1 Citrobacter sp. wls757
CCTCAGGCGCGGGACCATCAGGAAGAAGTGGCGAAGCTTATCGACGTCACCACCTGTATCGGCTGTAAAGCGTGTCAGGTGGCGTGTTCTGAATGGAACGACATCCGTGATGAAGTGGGCAACAACGTTGGGGTGTACGACAACCCGGCTGATTTGACCGCCAAATCCTGGACGGTGATGCGCTTCTCGGAAGTGGAACAAAACGACAAACTGGAATGGCTTATCCGCAAGGATGGCTGTATGCACTGCGCCGATCCGGGCTGCCTGAAGGCGTGTCCGGCTGAAGGCGCAATCATTCAGTATGCCAACGGTATTGTCGACTTCCAGTCTGAGCAGTGTATCGGCTGTGGCTACTGCATCGCGGGCTGCCCGTTCGACGTGCCGCGCCTCAATCCGGAAGACAACCGCGTCTACAAATGTACGCTGTGCGTTGACCGTGTTGTGGTCGGGCAAGAACCGGCCTGCGTGAAAACCTGTCCAACCGGCGCCATTCATTTCGGCACCAAAGAGTCGATGAAAACGCTGGCAGGCGAGCGCGTGGCGGAGCTGAAAACGCGTGGTTACGAAAACGCGGGTCTGTACGATCCGGCGGGTGTTGGCGGGACGCACGTGATGTACGTATTGCACCATGCTGACAAGCCAAATCTGTATCACGGCCTGCCGGAGAACCCGGAGATCAGCGCTACCGTTAAGTTCTGGAAAGGCATCTGGAAACCCCTCGCAGCCGTCGGCTTTGCAGCGACATTTGCGGCCAGCATCTTCCACTACGTCGGCGTAGGCCCGAACCGTGCGGAAGAGGAAGAAGACAATCTGCATGAAAAAGACGACGAGGTGCGCAAATGAAACGACGTGACACCATCGTGCGCTACACGGCGCCGGAACGCATCAACCACTGGATCACCGCCTTCTGCTTCATTCTGGCGGCGGTGAGCGGGATGGGCTTTCTCTTCCCGTCTTTTAACTGGCTGATGCACATCATGGGCACTCCACAACTGGCGCGAATTGTGCACCCGTTTGTCGGCGTGATCATGTTTGCCTCGTTTATCATCATGTTTTTCCGTTACTGGCACCACAATCTAATCAATCGGGATGATATCTTTTGGGCGAAGAATATTCGTAAGATTGTCGTCAACGAGGAAGTAGGTGACACGGGACGTTATAACTTCGGCCAGAAATGCGTATTCTGGGCGGCGATTATCTTCCTGGTCCTGTTGCTGGTGAGCGGAGTGGTCATCTGGCGTCCGTATTTTGCGCCTGCTTTCTCAATCCCGGTGATCCGATTCGCGTTAATGCTGCATTCATTTGCCGCAGTAGCGTTAATTGTGGTTATCATGGTGCACATTTACGCCGCCCTTTGGGTGAAAGGCACCATTACCGCGATGGTGGAAGGATGGGTTACCAGTTCATGGGCGAAGAAACATCACCCGCGCTGGTACCGTGAAGTCCGCCAGAAACAGGAAAAGTCATCTGAATGAGTATTCGCATAATCCCGCAAGATGAGCTGGAGAAGAGCGAGAAACGCACGGCGGATATGATTCCGCCGTTATTATTCCCCAGACTCAAAAATTTGTATAACCGCCGCGCTGAGCGCCTGCGCGAGCTGGCCGAGAACAACCCGCTGGGCGACTACCTGCGCTTTGCCGCGCTGATTGCCCACGCGCAGGAAGTGGTGTTGTACGACCATCCGCTGCAGATGGATCTGACCGCTCGCATCAAAGAAGCGAACGATCAGGGCAAACCGCCGCTGGATATCCACGTCCTGCCGCGCGACAAGCACTGGCAAAAACTGCTGCAGTCGTTAATTGCTGAGCTGAAACCAGAAATGAGCGGTCCTGCGCTTGCCGTGATCGAAAATCTGGAAAAAGCCTCAGAACAGGAACTGGAGCTGATGGCCAGCGCGCTGTTTGCCTCTGATTTCGCCTCCGTCAGCAGCGATAAAGCACCGTTTATTTGGGCTGCCCTGTCGCTCTACTGGGCGCAGATGGCAAGCCTGATCCCCGGCAAAGCCCGTGCAGAATACGGCGAACAGCGTCAGTACTGCCCGGTGTGTGGTTCAATGCCGGTCTCCAGCATGGTGCAAATCGGCACCACTCAGGGGCTGCGCTATCTGCACTGCAACCTGTGCGAAACCGAGTGGCACGTGGTACGCGTGAAATGCAGCAACTGCGAGCAAAGCCGTGATTTGAACTACTGGTCGCTGGATAACGAACAGGCGGCAATTAAAGCTGAAAGCTGCGGCGACTGTGGGACTTACCTGAAGATTCTCTATCAGGAAAAGGACCCTAAAGTTGAAGCCGTGGCTGACGATCTCGCTTCACTGATGCTGGACGCGCACATGGAGCAAGAGGGCTTTGCCCGCAGCTCCATCAACCCGTTCCTGTTCCCAGGTGAAGGGGAGTAAGTACTCCGCACCACCGGGCGGCGTAAGTCGCCCGGGTTATAACGTATACGGCGTGACCACGCCTGATATGCCTGCAAAATCCTTGGTATTTCGCGTAACCAGTGTAAGACGATGAATCTGCGCAGTGGCCAAAATAATGGCATCCGGCAATTTCATCCCATGCTCCTGCCTGATACTCACGCTTCGTTCAGCAATATCCTGTGAAACGCCGATCACGTTAAAAGCGCCTAGCGCAACGCGAGTACGGGCTTCCTGATGGTATTTTTTTGCGCCCACCATCACCTCCATCCATGTAATGAGGCTGATTGCATTCTGCGGCGGCCATGTTTCTATCGCTAGTTTTGCTTCATTTCTACCGCTAAACAGATCGATGAGGATGTTGGTATCAAAAAGCGCTGATCCTTTGACCATTACCATTCCTCACGGAGTTTACGCTGGTATTCAACACCATCTTCCTCACAGCCTTGCCACAGCCCAAGAGCGCGTGAAATTGTTGTTTCAGCCTGATCCTGCCTCTCAAGATACTGTTCAACGGCCTCCCGTAAGAGTTCTGCTCGCGGCAGATTGCGCTGAACCTTGAGGTCATCAAGACGTTTAATCACCTCATCTGATAAATCGAGTAAAATTCTGCCCATATCCATCCCAACCATCATACTCACATATACCTCCAGTATATCATCGGCGATTAATTTCCACACAACATACACCTGAGAAAAGCGGGAAAGTAGCCTTCACACGAACGATTTTTACTTTTGCGAGCCACTTTCCAGAATCATAACCACCCCCATTTTTCCCATTTTCATTCTTAGTTATCCAGGTTATAACCCTGTATATCCATACAGATAAGAAGATGTGAAAATGGCACTGGAAAGCGGGATTGCACAGCTGGTTGAAGCATTTATCGTGGCGGGACGCCCTTCTTCGCGCGAGCAGAATATTGATGACCGGAGAGCAGGCTATATCGCCAGCACGGTCCTGGCCGGAGACACTGAAACCCGCGTACAAGTTGAAGATATTGAACTCGATGCCATGATGTTTCGCGTAGTTTCGCCGCGGGGCAGCACGGGAAATCTCCCCTGCGTTATCTATTATCACGGCGGCTGCTTTGTCAGCGGCGGATTTACCACTCATGATAACCAGCTAAGGCAACTCGCCTGGTACAGCGGCTGTCGGGTCATTGCGGTGCAGTATCGCCTCGCACCAGAGCACATCTTCCCGGCAGCACATAACGATGCTGAATCGGGGGCCAATATTATCTGGAAGTATGCCAAGAAACTGGGAGTAGACCGGGACAACATTACGCTGGCTGGCGACAGCGCTGGCGGGCATCTGGCGCTGGTCACCGCACTACGCCTGAAAGCTACCAGGCAATGGCAACCTGCGCAGCTTATGCTGATCTACCCGATGCTGGATGCAACCGCCAGCTTTGCGAGCTATGACCATAATGGACAGGATTACATTATCACCCGCGACACACTGCTGTCGGGCTACGAGATGTATATGCCGCAAACCGATCCATTGCATCCCGAAGTCAGCCCGCTCTGGCGCGAAGACTTCAACGGTTTACCGCCCACGCACATCATTACAGCTGAATTCGACCCACTGCGAGATGAAGGTGAGGCCCTGTATCAACGGTTCCAGGAGCAGGGCGTGGATTGCACCTGCCAACGCTATCTCGGTGTTATCCACGGATTTTTCCAGCTAGCAGGGGTGAGTCAGGCGGCACGAAGCGCAATGCGGGATGTTGCCTGGCGCGCCATAAATTCTACAGCAGTAAGACATGCTTAATTAATATAGTGTTTTCATCTTGTAAACTTAATTGCGTTGCGTTATTTTGTTTACAGGTTGAAAACCTTGTAATGGAACTACACCGTGCATGTTATCAGCCGAAAACCTTTTAACGAGGCAATGCTCATGTATCCAAATCATCAGCTTGCTCTCGCTGATTTACTGAATGTTTTGGAGAAAAAAACATTCATTCAGCCTGAAGAGATGAAGCAGTATATTCCTTCACTGGATAATTTTAAGTACAGAGATAAATGGTGGGTGATTGATGTTTCTGGTAACAGCCTAAGACTCATCTCCTACATAGATTTCAGGTCACATAAGATATTTGTCAAACATATCGTTTCCCATGCCGAATATGACAAACTGACAGCATATTATCGGGGTAATAAAGAATGAGAACGCATCGTCATATGGATGCAGCCAGCGCAAAAAAGATTGTTGATACCTTCAGCGATGCGGTAAAAACCATCCCACTGTTGGGGGAAGACCGAAATGACACTGAGTATCGCAGGGCACTTGCGCTAGTGGAGTATCTGGTCGACCACGACGATCTTGAAAACCCACTATTTGAATTGCTCTGTGCCCGAATCAGTAAATATGAAAAACATGCGCCGGAATTCAAAGCACTCAACCAACACCTGGAGAAAACACCCTCTGGCGTTTCAGTATTGCGTACGCTCATGGACCAATACAGTCTCAAAGCAGCAGACCTTGCCAACGAACTCGGTTCAAAATCGAACGTCAGCAACATCTTAAATGGTCGCAGAGCACTGACTGTAAGCCATATTAAAGCGCTTGCAGAACGCTTTAATCTTCCGGCAGACGCATTCATCGAGTAGAGAAGATACCCTCTGACTTACTCTTCCTCGTTCCCGCCTTCTTCATATGCGCCAAACGGTTTTGCGGGTAGCACAATGTAAGTGCCTTCAAACACCACACCCGGCGTGTCGTCGCCAAATACCCCGACCTGCATCTGAACGCGCGCCTTACGACCTCTTGCCAGACGGTCCAGGTCTCCGCTCAGCGAGCCCAGATCGGCGATAGCGGTAGGTTTCCCGGTGATCGGCCTGCTGTACCGTATATGCGCGTCAGCAAGGATTATCGTCCCGCCCAGATGACGCTCGCGCAGCATCAGCCAGATAAGTCCCCAGCCCGTTAGCGTCGCCAGGGAAAACAAGCTACCGGCAAACAGCGTATGGTGCGGGTTCTGATTGCCCGTCTCGGGCATCGTGGTGATAAATTTCTGCCCGGTATATTGCTGAATGCGCACACCCATTTTCTCACTCAATGGAATATGTTCGTACCAGGCTTGCTGTAGTTGTCCGCACCAGTCCCCGCGATGGAGAATGTCGTCCAGCGTCGCGATGGGTTTAATCATCAAAAAGTGACGCACCGGCGTGGTTTGCGGCGTGGTGATTTCTCCCTGGCTCACAAACCCCAGTTTGGCGAAAAATTCGACCGCATCTTCACGGGCGCTACAGGTTACGCGCTTTACCCCTTCCTGACGCGCCACAGACTCCAGGGTCATCGCCATCAGCGTGCCCAACCCTTTCTCCTGCACGGAGGGGTCAACGGCCATAAAGCGTATGGAGGCTTCGTTATCCGCATTGATGTACAGACGTCCTACTGCGACCAGATTCCCCTCTTCGTCCACCACCATCTGGTGATGCGCCATCGCATCCCAGGCATCCCGTTCGGAGCCTTTAGGCTGGTGCAACGGTTTACGCAGCATCTCCCAGCGAAACTGGTAGTAACGCTCCAATTCTTCTTCTGTTTGCGGTACTCGAAGGTGATACATCGTCGTATTCTCTCTTGTTGTCCGCGGCCACACCGGTAGCTGGTTCATACTTGTAACCAGAACGTCACGGGGCCATCATTAACCAGTGAAACCTGCATATCCGCAGCGAATCGACCGGTTTGCGTATTCATTTCCTGTTGGCGGCAACGCTCAACAAAGTACTCATACAGCGCCTCTGCACGATCGGGCGCAGCCCCTTTTGAAAACCCCGGGCGCATGCCGCGTTCGGTATCTGCCGCCAGCGTGAACTGTGAAACCACCAGCACGCTGCCCCCTGACTGCTGCACGTTAAGGTTCATTTTGCCTTCGGCATCGCTAAAGATTCGATAGCCGAGTACGCGCTCGCACAGGCGGTTCGCTTTCTGTTCGTCATCATCCCTTTCGACACCTAACAGGACCAAAAGTCCTGGGCCAATTTCACCCGTCACCTCGCCCTCCACGGTGACGCTGGCACGGGTTACGCGCTGAATTAATGCAATCATGGTTGCTCTGCTTCTTCTTGTTCTGCGGCTTGTTTAAGTTTGCGGTATTCCCCGAGAGTGACAGTTATTTCCGCGCCTAGCAAGACGATACACCAGGTCCAGTATACCCAGACGAATAAAATGGGGATCACAGCCAGGACACCGTAAATGAGCTGATAAGACGGGAACATCGTGATATAGAGCGCAAATCCTTTCTTTCCGGTTTCGAACAACACAGCGGCCACAAAGGCGCCAATAACCGCATCACGGTTAGGTACACGTGTAGTCGGTACGATGCTGTAAAGCAGCCAGAAAGAGAGCCAGGAGAGCACCAGCGGGAAAATACGCAGGACGTTATCGATCACCGTATTGAGATCGCTGGCCCAGCGCAATGACAACAGATAAGAGCTGATCGCCAGACTAGCCCCCGCCAGCAGCGGCCCCAGCGTTAAAATCATCCAGTAGACGGCGAAAGAGTAAACTTTGGGGCGAGTACGCTTGCTGCGCCAGATAGTATTCAGCGCGTTATCAATGGAATACATCAGTAATAGCGCTGTCACAATCAGCCCGCACGCCCCAACGGCCGTCATTTTGTTCGAGTTGGCAACGAATTGTTCGATATAACGCTGAATGACATCTCCCGTCGCCGGGATAAAGTTTGCGAAAATGAAATGACGTAGCTGGACGCTGACGTCAGAAAACATCGGAAATGCAGCGAAAAGCGCAAAAACTACGGCAATAAGCGGCACTAATGAGAGCAATGAGACATAGGCAAGATTCCCTGCCAGCGTCGTCATGTTGTCCTCATCAATCCGCTGCCATAGTAGCTTCAGCCAGGCCCGAACAGGACGCGTATGGTGCCTGGCTTGTTGCTGAACATTTTTTAGCATAGCAACTTCGCGAAATAGTCCGGAATGGTCATTTTATCGACAACCTGGATGCTGGTAATCCCTAACCGATTAGCCCCTTCAATATTATCGGCGTTGTCGTCGAAAAATACCGCCTCATGCGCAGAAAAACCTTCAGACTGCAGGACATGCTGGTAAATCCGCGCTTCCGGTTTACGCATGCCCAGATCCTGGGAAAGGTAAATATGGTCAGCAGCCTGACGGATTTCGGGGTATTCGTCCGGCCAAAACGTCGTGTGCAGACGGTTAGTATTCGACAAGACGACCACCCGATGCCCCTGCTCACGCAGCTTTTGCATGATGTCGATGACTTCAGGACGCAAGGCAACAAAAACGGCCTGCCAGCCGTGGGAGAACTGCTCATAGCTTAGCGGTAGCGCCATGTCATGACATAGCGCTTCGGCAAAGGCTTCATCCGTTATTTCACCTCGCTCGTGCTGGTGAAAAGCCTCTCCCATGGTGAAACTTTGCTTTAACGAAGCCAGCGGTACACGGCTCAGATCGCTCCAAGTACCTAACACGCGATTGAAGTCGATATCGACAATCACATTACCCAAATCAAAGATATAGAGCATGCCCTTCTCCTTATTCGCCGTGGATGAATAACTGTAGCGGGAAAGGAGAAGTTTGACTATGCGAGAGTGATGGCTACGAACTTATCGAGCCATCATTGGGGAGAATTACACTGCCAGAGCATCATCCTGTGAAGGACTCACTTGCACAATTTCCACTTGCTGTGACTGAAGTAAATTATGCAGTGCCGGGCCTGGGTATTCATCGGTAAATAGCGCGGTCACCTGAGACACGTTACCAATTTCTACCGCGGCAGAAGCCGTGTATTTCGTATGATCCGCAGCCAACAGAATATGCCTTGAATGGGCCATCATCGTCTTCACTACGCTGGCCTCGTTGACATCAAACTCCAGCAGCGCACCATCACTTTCGATCGCGCCAACGCTGGTAACCAGGTAGTCGGCCCGAAAATCAGCCACAAATGCCGAGGCAGAAGGGCCAATGATACCACTGTTATGCGGGCGTAACGTTCCCCCCGGTACCATGACTTCAAAACGCGGGTTGTTATACAGAATGTGCGCCACACGCAGGCTATTGGTGATAATGCGCAAATGATTATGGTTTAACAGCGCGCGTGCCACCTGCTCAACGGTGGTGCCAATGGTAATAAACACCGTTGACCCATCGGGAATGTAATCAGCCACCGCTTCCGCGATGGCTTTTTTCTCTTCCGTCCAGGAGACTTCACGCTGCTCAAACGCCGTATTCACCACGCTGGAAGCTCTGCCCGCGCCACCATGATGACGCGTAATTAATCCCTGCTCGCTGAGTTTACGAATATCACGACGCACGGTTTGCGTGGACACGTCCAGCAGGCTGGCCAGCTCGTCGATATTCATATAACCGCGCTCGCTAATCAGCATAAGCAGTTGATCGTGTCGCGGGTTACCGGTCAGTTCGGTAAGACTCATGAAATTTCCTCGAAAAACCATTGCCCTGGCATTTTATACAAAAAGTGACAGAAAAGATCGGGTTTGATCACAGTCAGGGATTCCGGCCCTTCCTCCCGGGCGAGTGCATTTTAACGCAGCAACCCCACTGGCAAACCTGACGGCCTCTTCTGGAGCATCGCCGCCGGCCAGGCTGAATGCGAGCGCACCGTGGAAAACATCTCCAGCTCCCGTAGTATCCACAACATCGACTTTAAATCCAGATTGATGCTGCAACGTATTATTTTTTATCCAGTCACAGCCTTCACTTCCCCGCGTTACGTAAACATGTCCATTTGTGAGCGTTTTTGCTTGTTTCAGTCCAGCTCCAGAATCATTTATCCCGGTTAAACGCGCCAGACCAGGTTCAGAGAACGCAGCATGATCGCTTAACGCCACCAACTCGCTGATATCTTGTGGTGTTACGTCGCCATCCAGTACCGTCATCACTCCCGCCTGACGCGCCAGCGCGAACGCCTGCCTGGCCCCTTCGTGCCAGCGAACATCCGCCAACACCACATCCCACTGGGAAAAATCGATCTCATTGAGCCAATCAGCATCCGGCAATAAATCCGGGCTGGGATAGTTAACGATAATCCGTTCCCCTTGCACATCAACCATAATTGCCGATTGCGAAGACTTTGCCCCCGCGTAGCGCCGGGTGTAGCGGGTGTTTACCCCCAGGGATTCCAGCTCCGCCAGCAGGCTATTTCCGGTGTCGTCATCGCCCACACGGCCAATAAAGTCCACCTGCGCGCCCAGCCTCGCTGCAGCCACTGCGGCCGTTGCAGCAGGCCCGCCGCCCACTTCCGTATAACGCTTAGCCACATACTTACCTCCTTCGGTCGGTAAACCTTCCACGTAATAGATGCGATCCATCACGGCAATACCTACACAAGCAATACGAATCATGGTCATTCCTTAGGCATTTCAAGATGGGATCATTTTAATTTCACAAAATGTTTAAAAAGTGACGGCTGTCAATTTTTTGACCATAAATTACAAATACGATCAAAAACAGACAAAAACAAACGACCTTAAATGACAAAAAATGACATCCACGTCTCAGGAGAACGTTATGGCAGTTATAGCATTTATCGGATTAGGTCAGATGGGTTCACCCATGGCGAGCAACTTGCTGAAGCAGGGTCATCAACTCAGCGTCTTTGACGTTAACCCGGATGCTGTTCAGCGCCTGGTGGAAAAAGGAGCACAGCCTGCCAGCAACCCGGCTCAGGCAGCAAAAGGGGCCGAATTTGTCATCACCATGCTGCCAAACGGCGATCTGGTGCGTAGCGTACTGTTCGGAGAGCAAGGTATCTGTGAAAGCCTCTCCCCACAGGCATTAGTGATTGATATGTCGACCATTCATCCACTGCAAACCGACAAGCTTATCGCTGATATGCGTGCCAAAGGTTTCGACATGATGGATTGCCCGGTTGGACGCACCTCCGATCACGCTATCGCGGGAACGCTGTTGCTGCTGGCAGGCGGAACGGCACAGCAGGTAGAACGCGCCGCACCGGTTCTGATGGCGATGGGTAATGAATTGATCAATGCAGGGGGTCCCGGCATGGGGATCCGCGTGAAACTCATCAACAACTACATGAGTATCGCACTGAACGCTCTTTCTGCCGAAGCAGCCGTGTTGTGCGAAGCACTTGGCCTCTCCTTTGATGTGGCCTTGCAAGTTATGAGCGGCACCCCCGCCGGGAAAGGCCACTTCACTACCTCCTGGCCGAACAAAGTGCTGAAAGGCGATCTTTCCCCGGCCTTCATGATCGATTTAGCTCACAAGGATCTTGGCATCGCGCTGGACGTTGCCAACCAACTGCATGTGCCGATGCCGCTCGGTGCTGCCTCCCGCGAAGTCTATAACCAGGCGCGTGCCGCTGGCCGTGGCCGTGAAGACTGGACGGCCATTCTTGAACAGGTTCGCGCATCCGCCGGGCTAAATAAACATACAGATAAGTAAGGACTGAACAATGACGAAGTACACCCTGAAAGATATCACCCGAGCTTCTGGCGGATTTGCCATGCTGGCAGTCGATCAGCGCGAAGCCATGCGCTTAATGTTTGCCGCAGCAGGTGCAAAATCCCCGGTCAATGACAGTGTGCTGACCGATTTCAAAGTCAATGCGGCGAAGATCCTGTCCCCCTATGCCTCCGCCATTCTGGTCGATCAGCAGTTCTGCTACCGCCAGGTTGTAGAGCAAAACGCGGTCGCCAAAAGCTGCGCCATGATTGTGGCCGCTGATGAGTTCATTCCGGGTAACGGTATTCCGGTCGATAGTGTGGTGATTGATAAAAAAATCAACCCGCAGGCCGTGAAGCAAGATGGTGCTAAGGCTCTCAAACTGCTGGTGCTATGGCGTAGCGATGAAGATGCCCAACAGCGTCTGGACATGGTGAAAGAATTCAATGAGCTATGCCATTCCAATGGCTTACTGAGCATCATCGAGCCGGTTGTTCGTCCGCCGCGTCGTGGCGATAAGTTTGATCGCGAACAGGCCATTATCGATGCCGCAAAAGAGCTGGGTGATAGCGGAGCCGATCTCTACAAGGTCGAAATGCCGCTGTACGGCAAAGGTACCCAACAAGAACTGCTTAGCGCCTCTCAACGCCTGAATGAGAACATCAACATGCCGTGGGTCATTCTCTCCTCTGGTGTGGATGAAAAACTGTTCCCGCGCGCAGTCAGCGTAGCAATGACCGCAGGCGCATCTGGCTTCCTGGCCGGACGTGCGGTCTGGTCATCGGTTGTTGGCCTGCCAGATACCGAACTGATGCTGCGTGATGTTTCCGCGCCTAAATTACAACGCCTGGGCGATATCGTCGACGAAATGATGGCCCGGCGCTAAGAGGATCTAAGAATGAAATGGTTCAACACCCTAAGCCACAACCGTTGGCTGGAACAAGAAACCGACCGCATCTTTAACTTTGGTAAGAATGCGGCGGTACCCACCGGATTTGGCTGGCTGGGAAACAGTGGTCAGGTCAGAGCAGATATGGGGACACATCTGTGGATCACCGCCCGCATGCTGCACGTCTACTCCGTTGCCGCGTCAATGGGTCGTCCTGGCGCATATCAGCTAGTCGATCACGGCATTAAAGCACTGAACGGTGCGTTACGCGACACTCGCTACGGCGGTTGGTACGCCTGCGTAAATGATGAAGGCGTTATGGACGCCTCCAAACAGGGCTATCAGCATTTCTTCGTTTTGCTTGGTGCGGCAAGTGCGGTCACCACCGGTCATCCGCAGGCCAGACAATTGTTGGATGACGCTATCGACGTGATTGAAAAGTACTTCTGGAGCGAAGAGGAGCAGATGTGCCTGGAATCCTGGGACGAAGCTTTTAGCCAGACGGAAGATTACCGCGGCGGTAACGCCAACATGCACGCGGTCGAGGCTTTCCTGATCGTGTATGACGTTACCCATGACCGTAAATGGCTCGATCGCGCACTGCGAATTGCTTCGGTGATTATTCACGACGTAGCCCGCAGCGGGGAGTATCGCGTTAACGAACACTTCGATTCACAGTGGAACCCAATCCGCGATTACAACAAGGATAACCCAGCTCACCGTTTCCGCGCCTACGGCGGCACGCCGGGACACTGGATCGAATGGGGCCGCCTGATGCTGCATCTGCATGCCGCGCTGGAAGCCCGTTTTGAAACGCCTCCCAAATGGCTGCTGGAAGATGCCAAAGGCTTGTTCCACGCCACCATCCGTGATGCCTGGGCACCGGACGGCGCAGATGGTTTTGTCTATTCGGTGGACTGGGATGGTAAACCCATCGTTCGCGAAAGAGTGCGTTGGCCGATAGTCGAAGCCATGGGTACCGCCTATGCCTTGTATACCCTCACCGGCGACAGCCAATACGAAGCCTGGTACCAGAAGTGGTGGGATTACTGCATCACATATCTGCTGGACTACGAGACCGGTTCATGGTGGCAGGAGCTGGACACCGATAACAAGGTGACTACCAAAGTCTGGGACGGTAAGCAGGACATTTATCACCTACTGCACTGCCTGGTGATCCCGCGTCTACCGCTGGCTCCGGGCCTTGCTCCGGCAGTGGCTGCCGGTCTGCTGGATATCAACGCTAAATAAGTAACAAGGTGAGCAGCCATGCATAACGGTGGAAAAACCATTCATCTTCAAGCCGGAAACTTCCAGGCGAAAATCGTCACGGTTGGTGCTGGACTAGCAGAATTGACGCACCTTGGGCGTCACATTGTGATTCCACATAAGCCGGAAGAGATGCCGCTGGCACATTTAGGAAAAGTGCTGGTTCCCTGGCCAAACCGCGTTGCAGATGGCTGCTATCAACATAACGGCAAGACCTTCCAACTTGCCGTTAACGACCCTGTTTCACATACCGCCATCCATGGATTGCTGGCCTGGCGGGACTGGCAGATTAATCAACTGTCGAACACGGAAGTGTCGTTGACGATTTTTCTTCCGCCCTCTTATGGCTATCCCTTTGCGCTGGTTTCAGAGGTGATTTACCGACTGGAGGCAGACAGCGGATTGCACGTCATTATTCGGACACAGAATGTGGGTGACGAAATTGCACCCTATGGCGCGGGAGCACATCCCTACTTGACCTGCAATCTGCACCCTATCGATGACTGTGAATTAACACTCCCAGCGAGTGAAGAAACATGCGATGAACGGGATTTCACAACGCAGCGACGCATTGCGCAGACCACTATCGATCATACGTTCAGGACCATGCCACCTGACGCTGAGTGGGAAGTCAGGATAACCAGTCCATCGCAAAACATGTCCACTTTTTTACGCAGCCACCAGCCCTGGCTACAGGTGTACACCGGCGAAAAATTAGCACGGCGTGGCCTGGCGGTTGAACCGATGACCTGCCCGCCAGACGCCTTTAACTCCGGAATTAGCCTGATTCATCTCGCGCCCGGAGAAACACATCAAATGCATTTTTTAATCGGCAGTGAATAACAGATTTCCGACAAATTACCGAATTACCCTATTTTTACGGAGACGATAATGAATTCGCTACAACAACGGTCAACCGCCTTAGAACTCACATCATTACCTGATGGATTTGCTTTAACGTACCACCAGCGCCTGATTTTACGTCACAGCACAGAAACCCCCTGTCTGTGGATCGGCACTGGAGTTGCCGACATTGACATGTTTCGCGGCAACTTCAGCATCAAAGACAAGCTCAATGAGAAGATTGCTCTGACCGACGCCACGGTTAGCGAGTCACCTGATGGCTGGCTGGTACATTTCAGCCGCGGTAATACCATCAACGCCACGCTACACATCTCTACCGATGATCAGGGTCGTTTGAAGCTCGACCTCCATAACGAGGAACTCAGCCATAACCGTATCTGGCTGCGTCTGGCGGCCAACCCAGACGATCATATTTACGGCTGCGGCGAACAGTTCTCTTATTTCGACTTACGCGGTAAACCGTTCCCGCTGTGGACCAGCGAACAGGGCGTGGGCCGCAACAAAAACAGCTATGTCACCTGGCAGGCCGACTGCAAAGAAAATGCCGGCGGTGACTATTACTGGACCTTCTTTCCGCAGCCAACCTTCGTCAGCACACAGAAGTACTACTGCCACGTTGATAACAGTTGCTATATGAATTTCGATTTCAGCGCGCCGGAGTATCACGAACTCGCTCTGTGGGAAGACAAAACCACTCTGCGTATTGAGTGCGCCGAAACCTATATCTCTCTGCTGGAAAAACTGACTGCGCTGTTAGGACGCCAACCGGAGCTGCCGGACTGGATCTACGATGGCGTCACGCTCGGTATTCAGGGCGGTACTGAGATTTGCCAGAACAAACTAGACACCATGCGTAACGCAGGCGTGAAAGTAAACGGCATCTGGGCGCAGGATTGGTCCGGGATCCGCATGACCTCCTTTGGCAAGCGCGTGATGTGGAACTGGAAGTGGAACAGCGACAACTATCCGCAGCTGGATAACCGTATTAAGCAGTGGAAAGAAGAAGGTGTACAGTTCCTCTCCTATATCAACCCGTACGTCGCCAGCGATAAAGATCTCTGTGCCGAAGCGGCTGAACGCGGTTATCTGGCGAAAGATGCCTCAGGCGATGACTATCTGGTTGAGTTCGGCGAGTTTTACGGCGGCGTGGTCGATCTGACCAACCCCGAAGCCTACGACTGGTTCAAAGAAGTCATCAAAAAGAACATGATTGAGCTGGGCTGCGGCGGTTGGATGGCCGACTTTGGCGAATATCTGCCAACCGATACGTATCTGCACAACGGCGTCAGCGCTGAAATTATGCATAACGCCTGGCCCGCACTGTGGGCGAAATGCAACTACGAAGCGTTACAGGAGACCGGCAAACTCGGCGAGATCCTGTTCTTTATGCGTGCGGGCTACACCGGCAGCCAGAAGTACTCCACCATGATGTGGGCAGGCGATCAGAACGTTGACTGGAGCCTCGACGACGGTCTGGCTTCCGTCGTTCCTGCGGCGCTGTCGCTGGCGATGACCGGTCACGGTCTGCACCACAGCGATATCGGCGGCTACACCACCCTGTTTGACATGAAACGCAGCAAAGAAC
This sequence comes from Citrobacter sp. wls757, assembly GCF_005280935.1. Classification (NCBI taxonomy): domain Bacteria; kingdom Pseudomonadati; phylum Pseudomonadota; class Gammaproteobacteria; order Enterobacterales; family Enterobacteriaceae; genus Citrobacter; species Citrobacter sp. wls757. The sequence continues at coordinate 15,441 of NZ_SZWU01000048.1, forward strand.
TGCTGCTGCGCTGGTGTGACTTCAGCGCCTTCACGCCGATGATGCGCACCCACGAAGGTAACCGCCCTGGCGATAACTGGCAGTTTGATGGTGATGCTGAAACCATCGCCCACTTTGCCCGTATGACCACCGTCTTTACCACCCTGAAACCGTATCTAAAACAGGCTGTCGCGCAAAACAGCGCTACCGGTCTGCCGGTGATGCGCCCGCTGTTCCTGCATTACGAAGACGATGCTCGGACCTATACCCTGAAATATCAATATCTGCTGGGACAAGATTTGCTGGTCGCGCCGGTTCACGAACAGGGCCAGCAAAACTGGACGCTGTATCTGCCAGAGGATAGCTGGGTAAACGTCTGGACTGGGGAAACTTACCAGGGCGGTGAAATTACCGTAGATGCGCCTATTGGCAAGCCTCCGGTGTTTTATCGCGCGAAGAGTGAATGGGCGTCACTGTTTGCCACTTTACGCAACATCTAACACGGCTCGCCCGCGGGGCAACTCGCGGGCAAATGGAGAATAATAATGAGTCAGAATTCCTCTAATCCGGCAACCCTACGCTTGCCGTTCAAAGAAAAACTCGCCTATGGGATGGGTGATTTAGGCTCCAATATCCTGTTGGACATTGGTACCCTCTATTTACTCAAGTTTTATACCGATGTCCTTGGTTTACCAGGAACTTATGGCGGCATCATTTTCCTTATCGCCAAATTTTTTACCGCGTTTACCGATATGGGCACCGGGATTATGCTCGATTCCCGCCGCAAAATCGGCCCGAAAGGGAAATTCCGTCCGTTCGTTCTTTACGCCGCATTTCCAGTTACCTTGCTGGCGATTGCCAATTTTGTCGGTACACCGTTTGAAGTAACCGGTAAAACGGTGATGGCAACGGTGCTGTTTATGCTGTACGGACTGTTCTTCAGCATGATGAACTGCTCCTATGGTGCAATGGTTCCCGCGATTACGAAAAATCCGGACGAGCGCGCTTCACTGGCAGCCTGGCGACAAGGGGGCGCAACCCTGGGTTTGTTGCTATGTACAGTCGGCTTTGTACCGGTAATGAACTTGATCGAAGGCAATTCACAGCTGGGTTATATCTTCGCTGCCACGTTGTTCTCGCTGTTTGGCCTGCTGTTTATGTGGCTGTGCTATGCCGGGGTAAAAGAACGCTACGTGGAAGTGAAACCCGTGGATGCCGCGCAAAAACCGGGATTATTGCAATCCTTCCGCGCCATCGCCGGTAACCGCCCTCTGTTTATTCTGTGCGTTGCCAACCTTTGTACGCTTGGCGCATTTAACGTTAAGTTGGCAATTCAGGTCTATTACACCCAGTACGTACTGAATGACCCAATCCTCCTTTCCTGGATGGGCTTTTTCAGCATGGGCTGTATCTTCATCGGCGTCTTCTTGATGCCAGGAATGGTTAGGCGTTTCGGCAAGAAAAAAGTCTACATTGGCGGTTTGCTAATTTGGGTTGCAGGGGATTTGCTTAACTACTTCTTTGGTGGCGGTTCCGTCAGCTTTGTCGCCTTCTCCTGCCTGGCGTTCTTCGGCTCAGCATTCGTTAACAGCCTGAACTGGGCGCTGGTCTCCGATACGGTGGAATATGGCGAATGGCGAACCGGCGTACGCTCTGAAGGCACGGTATACACCGGTTTCACCTTCTTTCGTAAAGTGTCACAAGCGCTGGCTGGATTCTTCCCCGGCTGGATGCTGACGCAAATCGGCTACGTTCCCAACGTGGTGCAATCAGCAAGTACGGTCGAAGGTTTGCGTCAGTTGATCTTTATTTATCCCTGCGCTTTAGCGGTGATCACCATTGTGGCTATGGGCTGTTTCTACAACCTTAACGAGAAGATGTATGTCCGCATCGTTGAAGAGATAGAAGCGCGTAAACAACCCGTTTGATAATAATAATGAATAGCGCTCTACGGGGCGCTATTGAGGAGCGATTATGTCTTTTCATGATCCGCTAACGCTAAAACTGAGCCTGCGTGAAAAATTCGCCTACGGAGTGGGTGACTTCGGCTCAAATTTGATGCTGTGTATCGGCACACTGTATCTGCTTAAATTTTATACCGATGAACTAGGGATGCCGGCGTATTACGGTGGGATTATCTTTCTGGTGGCGAAGTTCTTCACCGCCTTCACTGATATGTTGACCGGTGTATTGCTGGACTCAAGGCGTAATATTGGCGCAAAAGGTAAATTCAGACCTTTTATTTTATATGCGTCATTTCCTGTCGCTGTCGTTGCCAGCGCGCAGTTTTTAGCGACTGATTTTACGCTAACGGTGAAAACCGGACTGGCAACGGTGTTGTTTATGCTGTTCGGTCTGTTCTATAGCCTGATGAACTGCTCCTACGGCGCGATGGTGCCTGCGATCACTAAAAACCCGCATGAACGCGCTCAGCTCGCCGCCTGGCGTCAGGGCGGCGCTACCGTTGGTCTGTTACTGTGCACCGTTGGCTTTATGCCGATTCAAGCGCTATTTGTCAGTTCATCCTCACTGGGTTATCTGATCGCCGCACTGATCTTTTCAGTCTGCGGGCTGTTCAGCATGTGGTGGTGTTTCAGCGGAGTGAAGGAACGCTACATTGAAATCGTGCCGGATCACCATAAGCCCAGCATTCTCAAATCGTTCTGTGCCATTTTCCGTAACCCTCCCCTGCTGGTGCTGTGTGTCGCCAACTTATGCACGCTGGCGGCATTCAACATCAAGCTGGCAATCCAGGTGTACTACACCCAGTACGTGCTCAATGATATTCATCTGCTGTCGTGGATGGGGTTCTTCAGCATGGGATGCATTCTGGTTGGGGTACTGCTGGTTCCCGCTGCGGTGAAACGCTTCGGTAAAAAGCAGGTTTACCTCGGCGGTCTGGCATTATGGGCTATCGGCGATGTACTGAACTTTTTCTGGGGCAGCACATCATTTTTGTTCGTGACATTCTCCTGTATGGCCTTCTTCGGAACCGCTTTTGTTAACAGCCTGAACTGGGCGCTGGTTCCGGATACGGTCGATTATGGCGAATGGAAAACAGGGATCCGCGCGGAAGGTTCGGTGTATACGGGTTATACCTTTTCGCGCAAAATTTCCGCTGCGCTCGCTGGTTTCCTGCCGGGCATAATGCTGACGCAAATCGGTTATATCCCCAACATAACTCAAAGCGATGCAACTTTGCTCGGCCTGCGTCAGCTTATTTTCCTTTGGCCTTGTGGATTGGCCATTATCGCTGCATTCACGATGGGTTTATTTTATAAGCTCAACGAAACTCGCTTTGCTTTTATTATTGAGGAAATCAGCCAACGGAAGAAAAACAATGCTCTATCGGATCCTGTTACCACTAAAAATAATACCTCTGCTGTAAACGTATAAAAATAATAGCCGCCTATTCCATCTTAATGGATGGCGGCCTCCCTACGCTTAAAAAATGGATTTATTATGAAAAAGTTAACAACAATAATTCTCTTATCTTCGGTTGCTTCTACCTCTGTTTTTGCGGGTGCCTATGTTGAGAACCGCGAGGCATATAATCTGGCGTCAGATCAGATAGAAGTGATGATGCGCGTTGGCTATAACTCCGATATGGGCGCGGGTATCATGCTCACCAACACCTACACCATGCAACGCAAGGATGAGTTAAAACACGGCTATAATGAAATAGAGGGCTGGTATCCGTTATTTAAACCGACAGATAAATTAACTATCCAGCCAGGTGGGTTGATAAATGATAAGAGTACGGGTTCCGGTGGTGCGGCTTATCTGGATGTTAACTATAAATTTACCCCATGGTTTAATCTTACCGTGCGTAACCGATATAACCATAATAACTACAGCTCAACCGATCTAAACGGTGACCAGGACAATAATGATACCTATGAAATAGGCAACTACTGGAATTTTACTATCACCGATAAATTTTCCTATACCTTTGAGCCGCACTATTTTATTCGAGTGAATGACTTCAATAGCAGTAACGGAAAAGATCATCACTGGGAGATTACGAATACCTTCAAGTATCGTATCAATGAACACTGGTTACCCTACCTGGAACTACGCTGGTTAGATCGCAATGTAGAACCTTATCACCGCGAACAAAATCAAATTCGTGTCGGGGCTAAGTATTTCTTCTAATCTTTCCGAAATAAAAAAAGCCGCTGATAATCAGCG
>NZ_SZWU01000025.1:0-33264 GCF_005280935.1 Citrobacter sp. wls757
AAGCCCGGCGATATGCCGGGCTTGTTGATATATGGGCAAATAAACAGCGATTAGTGCGCGTCGATAAACACAATCTTCAGCACAAACAGCAGCGCGACAATGATGACGCACGGGCTGAGATCGCGGAAACGTCCGGTACCAATCTTCATCACGCAGTAAGAAATAAAGCCCAGCGCAATACCTTCGGTAATTGAGAAGCTAAAGGGCATCATCACGGCGGTAATAAACGCCGGAACCGCTTCTGTCAGGTCATCCCACTTCACGCGCGACAGGCTTGATGTCATCAGGACGCCAACGTAAATCAGCGCACCAGCGGCTGCATAACCCGGTACCATCCCCGCCAGCGGCGACAGGAAGATAACCAGCAGGAACAGCAGGCCAACGACCACGGCGGTCAGACCGGTACGTCCACCGACCGAGACCCCGGAAGAAGATTCGATATACGCAGTAACGGAAGAAGTCCCGATAAACGCCCCGGTAACCGACGACACGCTATCCACATACAGCGCTTGCTTCATGCGCGGGAACTTGCCCTTCGCATCCGCCAGACCGGCTTTATCCGTAACGCCAATCAGCGTACCGGAGGAGTCGAACAGATTAACCAGCATGAACGAGAAAATCACACCCGCCAGGCCAATGTTAAATGAACCGGCCAGGTCGACATGTCCGATAACAGACATCACGCTCGGTGGCGCAGAAACGATACCGTTGTAATGAACATCGCCCAGCATCCAGCCCAGCAGCGTGGTTACGATGATAGAAATCAGCACCGCCGCGTGAATGTTACGTGACGCCAGAATCGCGATGATAAAGAAGCCCAGGATACCGAGCAGTACGCTGTGGGACGTCAGGTTACCGATAGACACCAGCGTGTCTTTGTTGGCGACGATAACACCGGCGTTTTTCAGCCCCATCATGCCGATGAACAGACCAATACCACTGGTGATCCCCACACGCAGGCTAACCGGGATATTGGCAATCATCCAGTAACGAACGCGGAAAATCGTCAGCAGCAGCAGACCAACAGCGCCCCAGAAGATAGCGCCCATACCAATCTGCCATGACAGCCCCATCGCGCCAACGACCACGAAAGCGAAGAATGCGTTCAGGCCCATAGCAGGCGCAAGTGCGACCGGCAGGTTGGCAAACAGGCCCATCAGGATGCTACCAAATGCAGCAATAAGGCAGGTGGTAACAAAGACAGCGCTGGTATCCATGCCAGCCACGCCAAGAATTTGCGGGTTAACAAAAACGATATACACCATCGTCAGGAAGGTCGTTAAACCGGCGATCACTTCGGTCCGTGCCGTCGTGCCATGTTCGCGCAGTTTGAACACGCGTTCCAGCATCCCCTGGCCAGAAGCCTGGGTTGTGTGTTGTTGACTCATTATCAATTTCCGAACAAGGAGGGAAAATTCGTCGCTATCCTATACCAAAATGCGACAATAGGGTTGGGTTATGAGCAACTTTTTTCATTGATTTTGCTTATACGGCAACGATTGCGTCGCCCAATAATGCATTACGAAAACGTTAAACTTGTTAAAACGGAAATGACATGTCCCAGATAGAAGCCGTATTTTTTGACTGTGACGGTACCCTTGTCGACAGTGAAGTGATTTGTTCTCGCGCGTATGTCAGCATGTTCCAGGCGTTTGGCATTACGCTCGATCTTGAAGAAATTTTCAAACGCTTCAAGGGGGTAAAGCTGTACGAGATCATCGACATTATCAACGAAGAGCACGGTGTCGAACTGGCAAAAGCCGATTTAGAACCGGTTTACCGCGCTGAGGTCGCACGTCTGTTCGATACGGAACTGGAGGTGATTGCCGGTGCCAATGCGCTACTGGACAGCATGGCCGTACCAATGTGTGTGGTCTCTAACGGTCCGGTCAGCAAAATGCAGCATTCGCTGGGTAAGCTGGGCATGTTGCACCATTTCCCTGATTTACTGTTCAGCGGCTACGATATTCAGCGTTGGAAGCCCGATCCGGCCCTGATGTTCCATGCGGCGAAAGCGATGGACGTTAACGTTGAGAACTGCATTCTGGTTGATGATTCCAGCGCAGGTGCGCAGGCGGGGATTGCCGCCGGGATGGAAGTGTTCTACTTCTGCGCCGATCCGCATAACAAACCGATCGATCATCCAAAAGTCACGACGTTTACCGATCTGGCACAGTTGCCGGAATTGTGGAAAGCGCGGGGTTGGAATATCGTCGAATAAACAGTAGGCCCGATAAGCAAAGCGCCATCAGGCGAATGGCGCAGAATGCCGGATGCGGCGTAACACCTTATCCGGCCTACAATAGCGACGCCGGGGGATCCCGGCGCACGCAACAAGCTGCTTATTCCTTCGGATCTTTGCCCGCCAGCAGCTTATCCAGCTCATCGCCGCCCACATGACGGAAGTCCTGTCCCTTCACGAAGTAGAAGATGTATTCGCAGATATTCTGGCAGCGGTCACCGATACGTTCGATGGAACGTGCGCAGAACAGCGCGGTCAGCACGCTTGGAATGGTACGTGGGTCTTCCATCATATAAGTCATCAGCTGACGCACGATGCCTTCATATTCCTGGTCAACTTTCTTATCTTCGCGATAAATACGCACTGCTTCGTCCAGATCCATACGCGCAAACGCATCCAGCACGTCATGCAGCATTTGTACGGTGTGGCGGCCCAGTGATTCCAGGCTTACCAGCAGAGGCTGGTGCTGTTGCGAGAACTTCTCCAGCGCGGTACGGCAAATTTTGTCCGCCACGTCGCCAATACGTTCCAGCTCAGCGATGGTTTTGATAATCGCCATCACCAGACGCAGGTCGCTCGCTGTCGGTTGACGCTTGGCGATGATACGCACGCAGGCTTCGTCGATCGCCACTTCCATCATGTTGACGTTCTTATCGCCTTCAATGACGCGTTTTGCCAGCTCGCTGTCCTGGTTGTGCATCGCCGTGATTGCATCAGAAAGCTGCTGCTCGACCATGCCGCCCATGGTCATCACCTGGGTACGGATGCTTTCCAGCTCTGCATTGAACTGGCCGGAAATATGTTTATTAAGGTTAAGGTTATCCACAACAAGCTCCTGAATCAGCCGTAACGACCGGTGATGTAATCTTCAGTTTGTTTCTTCGCGGGCTTGGTGAACAGATCGTCCGTGTTGCTGAACTCAATCAACTCGCCCAGGTACATAAATGCCGTGTGATCGGAACAACGCGCAGCCTGCTGCATGTTGTGGGTAACGATAACGACGGTGTAATCCTCTTTCAGCTCAGTGATCAGCTCTTCGATACGCCCGGTAGAAATAGGGTCGAGCGCTGAACATGGCTCATCAAGCAGAAGCACTTCCGGGCGAATGGCGATACCACGCGCAATACACAGACGCTGCTGCTGACCACCCGAGAGAGAGTACCCGCTCTGGTGTAATTTATCTTTGGTTTCGTTCCACAATGCGGCCTTGGTCAATGCCCACTGCACACGCTCGTCCATATCCGCACGCGAGAGTTTCTCAAACAGACGTACGCCAAAAGCAATGTTGTCGTAGATGGACATCGGGAACGGCGTCGGCTTCTGGAATACCATGCCCACTTTGGCACGCAGCAGAGCGATATCCTGGGTATTGGTGAGAATATTGTCGCCATCCAGCAGGATTTCACCTTCCGCACGCTGCTCCGGGTACAGTTCAAACATTTTGTTGAACGTACGCAGCAGCGTTGATTTACCACAGCCTGACGGCCCGATAAACGCCGTTACCTGGTTTTTAGCAATATCCAGGTTGATGTTCTTCAGGGCATGGAATTTGCCATAGTAGAAGTTCAAATCACGAACCTGAATCTTACCTGGGGCAGTATCAACCATACTCATTTCAATCTCTTCCTCATCCGGCGCCGCATCAGCCACGCCGTAAAAATTAACCGTGTTTCTTCTTCGCGAAAATGACGCGCGCCAGAATGTTCAGCAGCAGTACGCACAAGGTAATAATCAGTACCCCGGCCCAGGCCAGTTGCTGCCACTCAGCAAACGGGCTCATAGCAAACTTAAAGATAGTGACCGGCAGGTTGGCGATAGGCTGCATCATGTCGGTGCTCCAGAACTGATTGGAGAGCGACGTAAACAGCAGCGGAGCCGTTTCACCTGCGATACGAGCAATCGCTAACAGAACGCCTGTAATGATCCCCGAGACAGACGCCTTCAGGGTGATCGCAGAAATCATCTTCCATTTCGGCGTACCCAGTGCATAGGCGGCTTCACGCAGGCTATCCGGCACCAGCTTGAGCATGTTCTCCGTGGTACGAATAACAATGGGCACCTGCAGCAGCGCCAGCGCGATAACGCCCGCCCAGCCAGAGAAGTGTTCCATTTTTGCTACCACAATGGTGTAAACGAACAGACCGACCACGATTGATGGCGCAGACAGCAGAATGTCATTGATAAAGCGGATAACCTCAGCCAGCCAGGACTTACGTCCGTACTCTGCCAGGTAGATACCCGCCATAATGCCAAGCGGTGTACCAAACACGGTCGCCCACAGAATTAACAGTCCGCTACCGGCCAGGGCGTTCGCCAGACCACCACCCGCTGTATTCGGCGGAGGCGTCATTTCGGTGAACAGCGCCAGCGACATACCGTCAATACCACGGGTGATCGTGGACATCAGGATCCAAATGAGCCAGAACAGACCGAACGCCATGGTCGCCATAGAGAGCGTCAGCGCGATGCGGTTCTTCAGACGGCGACGTGCCTGCATTTTACGGCGGGACTCCGCCAGCGCAGTGGTGTTTTGCATTTCAAGCGTAGCCATTAGCGTGCCCCCTCGTTCTTCGCAAGGCGCATGATCATGAACTTAGACGCCGCCAGTACGATGAAGGTGATCACAAACAGAATCAGACCCAGTTCCATCAACGCAGCAACGTGCAGGCCAGATTCCGCTTCGGCAAATTCATTCGCCAGCGCAGAGGTAATACTGTTGCCCGGCATGTACAGCGAGGCACTATCGAGCTGGTAGGTGTTACCAATGATAAAGGTGACCGCCATGGTTTCACCCAGCGCGCGGCCCAGACCCAGCATCACACCGCCGATCACACCATTTTTGGTGAACGGCAGGACGATACGCCAGATAACTTCCCAGGTGGTACAGCCGATGCCGTAGGCTGACTCTTTCATAAGCACCGGCGTTTGTTCGAACACATCACGCATAACCGCAGCAATGTACGGAATGATCATGATAGCGAGGATCACACCAGCCGCCAGAATACCGATACCAAACGCCGGGCCAGCGAACAGTGCGCCAACAAACGGAATGTTGGAAAGGATGTTTCCGACCGGCTCCTGGAAGTACGTCGCAAACAGCGGGGCAAAGATAAACAGGCCCCACATGCCGTATACGATACTCGGAATTGCTGCCAGCAGTTCAATAGCGATACCCAACGGGCGACGCAGCCAGCCAGGTGCAAGTTCAGTCAGGAACAGCGCAATGCCGAAACTCACCGGAACAGCAATCAGCAATGCAATAAATGAGGTGACCAGCGTACCGTAAATCGGTACCAGCGCGCCGTAGATATCGTTCGGCGCATCCCAGTCTTTGGTCCACAAAAAGGAGAAACCAAATTTCTGAATGCTTGGCCAGGAGGAGATAACCAGAGAGACAATAATGCCACCCAACATCAATAGCACAATCAGCGCAGCCAGTTTTACCAGCGCGCTGAATATCATGTCACCCTTTTTACCCGGTGGGTTAAAAGCAGGCTTGGTTGCAGCCATAAATCACTCTTTAAGTTAAACGCGTTTACGAAATTGCCCTGCCGGATGGCGCTACGCTTATCCAGCCTACAAATTGGGCCTACAGTCGGAACTGTAGGGCGGATAAGCGTAGCGCCATCCGCCAACTCGTTAAAGATATTCTATTAGTACAGCGCTTTACCGCTGCTGTCTTTCACGTTGGTCTTCCATGCAGCACGAATCTGCTCAACCACGCTGTCCGGCAGGCTGGCGTAATCCAGGTCATTAGCCTGTTTGCCACCATTTTTGTATGCCCAGTCGAAGAATTTCAGCACTTCAACGCCCTGCTCAGGCTTCTTCTGCTCTTTATGGACCAGGATGAAGGTGGTGGAAGTGATTGGCCACGCATCGTCACCTTTCTGGTTAGTCAGATCCTGAGCGAAGGTTTTGCTCCAGTCAGCGCCTTTAGCGGCGTTGGCAAAGTTTTCTTCGGTCGGGCTTACCGGTTTACCATCAGCAGAGACCAGCTTGGTGTACGCCAGGTTGTTCTGCTTAGCGTAAGCATACTCAACGTAACCGATAGATCCCGGCAGACGCTGTACGAACGCGGCGATACCGTCGTTACCTTTACCGCCCAGACCGGTCGGCCAGTTAACGGTAGAGCCGGAACCAATTTTAGATTTCCACTCTTCGTTCACTTTCGCCAGGTAGCTAGTGAAGACGAAGGAAGTACCAGAACCATCAGCGCGACGCACAACAGCGATATTTTGCGAAGGCAGCTTCAGACCTGGGTTCAGTTTGGTGATGGCTTCGTCATCCCACTTCTTAATTTTACCGAGGTAGATGTCGCCCAGCGTTTTACCGTCAAGCACCAGCTCGCCGGATTTCAGTCCAGGGATATTCACCGCCAGCACCACACCGCCGATAACGGTCGGGAACTGGAACAGGCCTTCTTGTGCCAGTTTCTCGTCAGACAGCGGGGCATCAGAAGCGCCGAAATCAACGGTATTGGCCGTAATTTGTTTTACGCCACCGGAGGAGCCGATACCCTGGTAGTTTACTTTGCTACCGGTCTCTTTCTGATAGGTATCTGCCCATTTGGCATACACTGGCGCAGGGAAGGTTGCACCTGCACCTGTCAGGCTCGCTGCTGCAAACGCAGAGAACGCGCTCATGGATAAGGTCGCGGCGACAACAGTTGCGACAGTGGTACGCATAACTTTCATAATGTCTCCTGCACGGTTTTCGTAAATCGTTGTTTGAGTTGCTACTGTGAGCAAAATAGGACAAACAGGTGACAGTTAAATGTACGAAATATGACAGTTTTATGACAATGAAAAATACGGGAAGTTATTTATCTAAAAATACATTTAAAACAAAACGTTAATCATTACTATGACAATAACATTTCGCTAAAATTTTCTTCTTATGACACTGCAAACAGTAGCTGAAGATGACGGTTTGTCACATAAAACAGGCGGGATAATTGATTAAAAACAGAACAAGTTTAAAAAAATGCCCCGCTCATAGCAGGGCATTTTCAGTTCAGTTAGATACGGATTACTCTACGGTAACCGACTTCGCCAGGTTACGCGGCTGATCCACGTCGGTGCCTTTAATCAGTGCCACATGATACGCCAGCAGCTGCAGCGGAACGGTATAGAAGATCGGTGCAATCACCTCTTCCACATGCGGCATCTCAATGATGTGCATATTTTCGCTGCTGGTAAAGCCAGCATCCTGGTCAGCAAAGACGTACAGTTGACCACCACGGGCGCGAACTTCTTCAATGTTGGACTTCAGTTTTTCCAGCAGTTCGTTGTTCGGCGCAACCACGATAACCGGCATATCGGCATCAATCAGCGCCAGCGGACCGTGTTTCAGTTCGCCTGCGGCATATGCTTCAGCGTGAATATACGAGATCTCTTTCAGCTTCAGTGCGCCTTCCAGCGCAATCGGGTACTGATCGCCACGGCCCAGGAACAGCGCATGGTGTTTATCAGAGAAACCTTCAGCCAGAGCGGCAATGCGTTTGTCCTGAGACAGCATCTGCTCAATACGGCTCGGCAGCGCCTGCAGACCGTGAACGATTTCCTGCTCAATAGCCACATCCAGGCCTTTCAGACGAGACAGTTTCGCCACCAGCATCAGCAGAACGGTCAGCTGAGTGGTAAATGCTTTCGTGGAGGCCACGCCGATTTCGGTACCGGCATTGGTCATCATCGCCAGGTCGGATTCGCGCACCAGAGAAGAGCCCGGTACGTTACAAATAGCCAGCGAACCCAGATAGCCCAACTCTTTGGATAAGCGCAGACCCGCCAGGGTATCTGCCGTTTCACCAGACTGGGAAAGGGTGATCATCAGGCTGTTACGACGCACGGCGGATTTGCGATAGCGGAATTCGGAAGCAATTTCGACATCACAAGGAATGCCAGCCAGCGATTCAAACCAGTAGCGGGACACCATACCGGAGTTGTACGACGTACCGCAGGCGATAATCTGGATATGCTCAACCTGAGACAGCAGCTCGTTGGCATGCGAACCCAGCTCGCTTAAATCCACTTCACCGTGGCTGATACGGCCGGTCAGCGTGTTTTTAATTGCGTTCGGCTGTTCGTAGATCTCTTTCTGCATGTAGTGGCGATAAATACCTTTTTCGCCCGCATCGTATTGCAGATTAGATTCGATATCCTGACGTTTCACTTCCGCGCCAGACTTGTCGAAAATAGAGACCGAACGACGGGTTACTTCCGCGATGTCGCCCTCTTCCAGGAAGATGAAGCGACGGGTTACCGGCAGCAGTGCCAGCTGATCGGAAGCGATAAAGTTCTCACCCATACCCAGACCAATCACCAGCGGGCTGCCAGAACGGGCCGCCAGCAGGGTTTCCGGGTTACGGGTATCCATGATCACCGTGCCGTAGGCACCGCGCAGCTGCGGAATAGTGCGCAGCACGGCTTCACGCAGCGTACCACCCTGTTCCAGCTCCCAGTGCACCAGGTGAGCAATCACTTCGGTGTCGGTTTCAGAAACAAAGGTGTAGCCACGCGTTTTCAACAGCTCACGCAGTGGTTCATGGTTTTCAATGATGCCGTTATGCACCACAACAATGTGTTCAGAAACATGGGGATGCGCGTTCGCTTCTGACGGTTCACCGTGTGTCGCCCAGCGGGTGTGAGCAATACCAGTACCACCATGCAGCGGATGTTCTTCCGCAGCAGCAGTCAGCATCTGCACTTTACCCAAACGACGCAGACGGGTCATGTTGCCTTCAGCATCGACAACGGCCAGACCAGCAGAGTCATAACCACGATATTCCAGACGACGTAAACCTTCGAGAAGGATTTCAGCTACATCACGCTGCGCGATAGCGCCAACAATTCCACACATATTTTTTGATTCCGAATTTAGGCATTGTGCCTGTCGTTGTCGGTCAACCTGATACCCGTATTTCGGGCGCCCCGAGCCTTGTAGAGAGTGGGGTTATTTTTATAGGTACTGCTTGTTGAGCGGAGGATTATATTATCCCCTCATCTCTTGTCTGCCTGATGGCGCTCACGCTTATCAGGCCTACAGAACGTCACCGCACGTAGGCCGCCATCCGGCAAAAATAAATTACTTCTTCTTCACCGGACGCTGCCAGCCCTGTTTATGGACCTGAGGTACACGGCTTAATACCAATTCGTTATCGGCGACATTACGCGTTACGGTGGTTCCTGCGGCAATCGTCGCACCTTTACCCACGGTGACAGGTGCCACCAGCTGAGTATCAGAACCCACAAACACATCATCACCAATAATGGTTTTAAACTTATTGGCACCATCGTAGTTGCAGGTGATCGTACCCGCGCCGATATTCACGTTATCGCCAATTTCCGCATCGCCCAGATAGGTCAAATGACCAGCTTTGGAGCCTTTACCCAGACGCGCTTTTTTCATTTCGACGAAGTTACCCACGTGTGCGCCTTCCTGCAGCTCAGCACCCGGGCGCAGACGCGCGAATGGACCGATGGTGCAAGCGGCTTCCAGATGGGCATCTTCCACCACACTGTACGGGCTAAGCTCACAACCCTCACCAATCACGCTGTTTTTGATGATGCAGCCAGCACCAATCTTGACGCGATCCCCAACGGTTACGTTACCTTCAATGATAACGTTAGTATCAATTTCAACATCGCGCCCGTGAATCAGCGTACCGCGAAGATCAAAACGTGCAGGATCGCGCAGCATCACGCCCGCCAGCAGCAGTTTTTCTGCCTGCTCGGACTGATACACACGTTCCAGACGGGATAACTGAAGGCGGTTATTTACCCCTTCCGTTTCACTGATTCGTGCCGGATGTACCGCAGCAATTTCACGTCCTTCCTGATACGCCATCGCGATGATATCGGTGATGTAGTATTCACCCTGCACGTTGTTGTTGGTCAGTTTAGACAGCCAACACTTCATGTCAGCGCCGTTGGCAATCAGAATGCCAGTATTGATTTCCTGGATTTGACGCTGCTCGTCGGTTGCATCTTTATGCTCAACAATGCCAGTAACTTTGCCGTTATCACGGGTAATACGCCCATAGCCGGATGGGTCGTCCAGTTTTACCGTTAACAAACCGATACCGCCCTGCGGTTTGGCTTCACGCAGGCGACGTAAGGTATCGGTAGAGATCAGCGGCACATCGCCATAGAGCATTAAAATGTCTTCGTCATCACTAAAGAATGGCGCCGCCTGCTGCATTGCATGGCCGGTACCCAACTGCTCAGCCTGCAGAACCCAATTCAGATTGCCATCTTTCAGCGTTTGCTTAAGCAGATCGCCACCGTGTCCGTAGACAAGGTGCACATGAGTCGCACCTAATTCATTAGCTGCATCAATGACATGCTGAACCATCGGCTTTCCTGCGAGGGTGTGCAGCACTTTAGGAAGATCGGAATACATACGCGTGCCTTTGCCTGCGGCAAGGATCACAACGCTCATAGCATTATTCAACATACACGTCCTGACTGTAATTTGAGAACGAATTTATACCGTTTCACATTGAAAATACTACATTTTTTTCAGCGTGAAATGGACCGAAGATAAAACGTTCAACAGGGGGGATTCCCCATCTGATAACTCACTATTTTCGTCTATATCTGCGTCTTTTGTCTCCCAAAAACCAGGAGTCTGCTCTTATTAAAGCCTTAGGTTAATGTTTTTGCTATTTTTTTACCGCATGAATAAAGCATTACATCAGCATAGTACGATTTTATTTATGTGATTCAGTGAGAAGCAGAAAAACGGGTTGGGAAAATTGAGGGGAGGAATGATAGAGAACAAATGATACAGCGAAGGAGGAGGGATTTAATGACGATGACGCTAGCTGATAAACCGCATTAAGCTTCGCGCCACAGAGCTGGCGGGGAAAGACTAAAAACTCATATTGCTGAACAGGGCGATGATTTTGTTGATCAATTTCATGTTGGTATCTCTTTTTTTATCTGAGTTCATTATGTGACATACATCACACAAAAAAAGAGTCTACGCCTCATTTTTTAACCAATCAATATTTTTATGATCTAAATCACGAAACAATAAAACTGCTTTTTATTTACATATTTCCTGTAACCAAGCCATAAAAAAAGCCAGCCTGGAAACCAGACTGGCCTTTGTGCTTTTCAAGCCGGTGTTACATCGCTTTTTTGGTCAACTCGATAACGCGCAGTTTCGCGATCGCTTTGGCCAGTTCCGCAGATGCCTGAGCGTAATCCACGTCACCATGAGAGCTCTTGATATGCTCTTCAGCCTTACGCTTCGCTTCCAGGGCTCTCGCTTCATCGAGATCCTGTCCGCGAATCGCGGTATCAGCCAGTACGGTCACGCTGCCAGGCTGCACTTCAAGAATGCCGCCGGACAGATAGATAAACTCTTCATGACCGAACTGTTTAACGATGCGGATCATACCAGGCTTAATGGCGGTGAGCAGCGGGGCGTGACCCGGGAAAATACCCAGTTCACCTTCACTACCCGTTACCTGGATTTTCTCGACCAGACCAGAGAACATTTGTTGCTCTGCGCTGACGACGTCCAGGTGGTAAGTCATTGCCATATCACCCTCCGATTAAGGCGTTAAAGTTTTTTGGCTTTTTCCACGGCTTCGTCGATAGAACCAACCATGTAGAACGCCTGCTCTGGCAGGTGGTCGTATTCGCCTTCCATGATGCCTTTAAAGCCACGGATGGTGTCTTTCAGGGAAACGTATTTACCCGGAGAACCGGTGAATACTTCCGCAACGAAGAACGGCTGGGACAGGAAGCGCTGGATCTTACGCGCACGTGCTACCACCAGTTTATCTTCTTCAGACAGTTCATCCATACCCAGGATGGCGATGATGTCTTTCAGTTCCTGATAACGCTGCAGCAGGGACTGTACGCCACGCGCGGTGTCGTAGTGTTCCTGACCAACAACCAGCGGATCCAACTGACGGCTGGTGGAGTCCAGCGGGTCAACTGCCGGGTAGATACCCAGAGAAGCGATCTGACGGCTCAGTACCACGGTTGCATCCAAGTGAGCAAAGGTGGTTGCTGGGGACGGGTCAGTCAAGTCATCCGCAGGTACGTATACCGCCTGAACGGAGGTGATAGAACCGGTTTTGGTAGAGGTGATACGTTCCTGAAGAACACCCATCTCTTCCGCCAGGGTCGGCTGGTAGCCTACCGCTGATGGCATACGACCCAGCAGTGCAGATACTTCTGTACCGGCCAGGGTGTAACGGTAGATGTTATCAACGAACAGCAGAACGTCACGACCTTCGTCACGGAACTTCTCAGCCATGGTCAGACCGGTCAGTGCAACGCGCAGACGGTTTCCCGGCGGCTCGTTCATCTGGCCATATACCAGGGACACTTTGTCCAGTACGTTGGAGTCGGTCATTTCGTGGTAGAAGTCGTTACCCTCACGAGTACGTTCACCTACGCCCGCAAACACGGAGTAACCGGAGTGTTCGATCGCGATGTTACGGATCAGCTCCATCATGTTTACGGTTTTACCTACACCCGCACCACCGAACAGACCGACTTTACCGCCCTTAGCGAACGGACACATCAGGTCGATAACTTTGATGCCGGTTTCCAGCAGTTCCTGAGAGCTGGACAGCTCTTCGTAGGAAGGTGCTGCGCGGTGGATAGCCCAACGCTCTTCTTCACCGATATCGCCTTTCATGTCGATCGGGTGACCCAGGACGTTCATGATACGACCCAGGGTTGCTTTACCTACCGGGACTTCGATCGGGTGTTCGAGGTCTTTAACTTCCAGACCACGACGCAGACCGTCGGAAGAACCCATGGCGATGGTACGTACGATACCGCCGCCGAGCTGCTGCTGAACTTCCAGCACCAGGCTCTCTTTACCATTCATAACCTCAAGAGCATCGTACACGCGCGGTACGGCATCCTGAGGGAATTCGACGTCAACCACGGCGCCGATTACCTGGACAATTTTTCCAGTAGCCATCTTGAATCCTCTACGAATTAACCTGGTTATACCGCGGATGCACCACCGACGATTTCGGTGAGTTCCTGAGTAATGCTGGCCTGACGAGCTTTGTTGTATACCAACTGCAGCTCTTTAATCAGGCTGCCGCCATTGTCGGTCGCGGCTTTCATCGCCACCATACGTGCGGCCTGCTCGCTGGCCAGGTTTTCTACCACGCCCTGATAAACCTGAGACTCGACATAACGACGCAGCAAGGTATCCAGCAGCGCTTTCGGGTCTGGCTCATACAGGTAATCCCAGGATTTACGCTTCAATTCATCATCATCTGATGCCGGCAGAGGCAGCAATTGAGTGATGGTTGGCGTCTGAGACATGGTGTTAATAAATTTGTTGCTGACAACGTACAGTTTGTCCAGACGACCTTCGTCGTAGGCCTGCAGCATCACTTTAACCGGACCGATCAGTTCGGACAGGGAAGGGTTATCCCCCATGCCGGTTACCTGAGCGATCACGTTTCCGCCAACGGAGTTAAAGAAAGACACGCCCTTAGAGCCGATCATTGCGATATCGCACTGAACGCCTTTATCGGACCATGTTTTCATATCCGCCAGCAGCTTTTTGAACAGGTTAATGTTCAAGCCACCGCACAGACCACGGTCGGTCGACACCACCAGGTAGCCCACGCGTTTAACGTCGCGTTCTTCCAGGTAAGGGTGCTTATATTCCAGATTACCATTCGCAAGGTGACCAATCACTTTGCGCATGGTCTCTGCATAAGGACGGCTGGCCGCCATGCGATCCTGCGATTTACGCATTTTGGAAGCGGCGACCATCTCCATCGCTTTAGTGATCTTCTGCGTGTTCTGGACGCTTGCGATCTTACTACGTATCTCTTTTGCGCCGGCCATGAGCTTCTCCTCAATGCCTTGCGGTCCGCCCTAAAGCAGACCGCCAGACGTTACCAGGACTGGGTTGCCTTGAAGGAATCGAGGATAGCTTTCAGCTTGCCTTCGATTTCATCGTTATAGCCACCGGACTGGTTGATCTCTTGCATCAGCGGAGCGTGGTCACGGTCAACGTAAGCCAGCAGAGCGGCTTCGAAGCTACCGATTTTCGCCAGTTCCACATCTTCGAGGTAACCGCGTTCAGCCGCAAACAGCACCACACCCTGCTGTGCAACAGACATTGGCGCATACTGTTTCTGCTTCAGCAGTTCAGTTACTTTCTGACCATGGCTCAGCTGCTTACGAGTAGCTTCATCCAGGTCGGAAGCGAACTGAGAAAACGCTGCCAGTTCACGATACTGTGCCAGAGCGGTACGAATACCACCGGACAGTTTCTTGATGATCTTGGTCTGCGCTGCACCACCAACACGAGATACGGAGATACCCGGGTTAACTGCCGGACGAATACCGGAGTTAAACAGGTTAGTTTCCAGGAAGATCTGACCATCGGTAATGGAAATTACGTTGGTCGGAACGAACGCAGAAACGTCACCCGCCTGGGTTTCGATAATCGGCAGAGCGGTCAGGGAGCCGGTTTTACCTTTAACTTCACCATTGGTGAACTTCTCAACGTATTCCGCGTTTACGCGGGATGCGCGTTCCAGCAGACGGGAGTGGAGGTAAAATACGTCGCCCGGGAATGCTTCACGTCCTGGCGGACGACGCAGCAGCAGGGAAACCTGACGGTAAGCAACGGCCTGTTTAGACAGGTCATCGTAAACGATCAGTGCATCTTCACCGCGGTCACGGAAGTATTCGCCCATTGCGCAACCGGCATATGGTGCCAGGTATTGCAGTGCAGCAGATTCAGACGCGGTCGCCACAACAACGATGGTGTTGGACAGTGCGCCGTGTTCTTCCAGTTTACGAACCACGTTGGAAATGGTGGACGCTTTCTGGCCGATAGCCACGTACACACATTTGATGCCGGAATCACGCTGGTTGATGATGGCATCGATTGCCATCGCAGTTTTACCTGTCTGACGGTCACCGATGATCAGCTCACGCTGGCCACGACCGATTGGGATCATGGCATCAACAGATTTATAACCGGTCTGTACTGGCTGGTCGACGGACTGACGTTCGATTACGCCTGGTGCGATAACTTCGATTGGCGAGAAGCCATCGTTATCAACCGGACCTTTACCGTCAATCGGGGAACCCAGAGTGTTCACCACACGACCCAGCAGGCCACGGCCAACCGGAACTTCCAGAATACGACCCGTACACTTAACCTTCATACCTTCGGCGAGGTCAGCGTATGGACCCATCACAACTGCACCTACGGAGTCGCGCTCCAGGTTCAGTGCGATAGAGTAACGGTTACCCGGCAGGGAAATCATCTCACCCTGCATACAATCGGCCAGGCCGTGAATGCGGATAACACCGTCACTTACAGAAACAATAGTACCTTCGTTATGAGCTTCGCTCACAACACTGAACTGAGCAATGCGCTGCTTGATCAGTTCGCTGATTTCGGTGGAATTCAGTTGCATGCTCCAGTCCCCTTAAGACTGCAAGACGTCTGCAAGGCGCTCAAGACGGCCGCGTACGCTGCCATCAATGACCATATCACCCGCTCGGATGATTACGCCTGCCATTACAGACTTATCGATTTTGCAATTCAGCTTAACTTTGCGTGACAGACGTTTTTCCATCGCAGCACTAATCTTCGTAAGCTGTTCATCACTCAGTGCATTGGCAGAAGTGACTTCTACCTCAGAGATAGCCTCACTGGCTGCACGCAGGTGAATAAACTGCTCAAGAACATCCGGGAGCGCATTCAGACGGTTATTTTCAGCCATAACCCTAATCAGGTTTTGGCCGCTTTCGTCCAGCTGCTCACCGCACACGGCGATAAACGACTCAGCGAGCGTTTCCGGCGCCAGCGCGCCAGAGAGAAGCTCTGCCATTTGTTCGTTTTTTGTCACCTCAGCGGCGAACGTCAACATATCCTGCCAACGGTCAATGCTTTGGTGCTCAACGGCAAAGTCAAAAGCTGCTTTGGCGTAGGGGCGAGCTACCGTAATAAATTCAGACATCAGCCCCTCCCTCCTTACAGTTCAGCGACAAGTTTGTCCACGATGTCGCTATTAGCAGCTTCATCCACGGAACGTTCGATGATCTTCTCGGCGCCAGCAACAGCCAGGATAGCAACTTGCTTACGCAGCTCTTCGCGAGCACGTTTACGCTCGGCGTCAATTTCCGCCTGCGCCTGTGCCACGATTTTAGTACGTTCCTGCTCTGCTTCAGTTTTAGCTTCGTCCAGGATCTGAGCACGGCGTTTGTTCGCCTGCTCGATGATTACCTGAGCTTCCGCCTTCGCTTTTTTCAGCTGGTCGGTCGCGCTGGCCTTTGCAAGGTCAAGATCCTTATGTGCTCGTTCTGCAGAAGCAAGGCCGTCAGCAATTTCTTTTTGACGTTTTTCGATGGCAGCCATTAATGGCGGCCATACGTACTTCATGCAGAACAGAACGAACAGGACAAACGCGATGGCCTGGCCGAGGATTGTTGCGTTAAGATTCACAGCACAATGCCTCTATCTAGTTAACGTTCTGATATTGCTCTTAATTCAAGCAACGCTTACTACGCGACAGCAAACATCACGTACAGACCCAGACCTACAGCGATCATTGGGATTGCATCCACCAGACCCATAACGATAAAGAACTGAGTACGCAGCAGAGGAATCAGATCCGGTTGACGCGCTGCGCCTTCCAGGAATTTCCCCCCGAGGATGCCGATACCGATCGCAGCACCGATTGCCGCCAGACCCATCATCACAGCGGCAGCAATGTACAGCAGATCCATATTCAGGTTTTCCATGACAGTCTCCAGTTTGTTTCAGTTAAAACGTAGTAGTGTTGGTAAATTAATGCTCTTCAGATGCCATCGACAGATAGACAATCGTCAGAACCATAAATATGAAGGCTTGCAGCGTGATAATCAGTATGTGGAAAATGGCCCAAGGCACATTCAGGATCCACTGTGACCACCACGGCAACAGACCAGCAATCAGAATGAAAATCAGCTCACCGGCATACATGTTGCCGAACAGTCGCAGACCAAGAGAGATTGGTTTGGACAGCAGGCTTACCCCTTCAAGGATTAAGTTGACAGGGATGAACGCCCAGTGATTGAACGGCTGCAGCGTCAACTCTTTCGCGAAGCCACCGATGCCTTTCATTTTGATGCTGTAGAACAGAATGAGGATAAATACGCCCAGCGCCATCGACAGGGTGATGTTCACGTCAGCAGACGGAACCACACGCAGAGCCGGTAGGCCAAAGATATGCTCACCGATGTACGGCAGCAGGTCGATAGGCAGCAAATCCATCAAGTTCATCAGGAATACCCAGACGAAAATCGTCAGGGCCAGCGGAGCAATCAGCTTGCTTTTGCCATGGTACATGTCTTTCACGCTACCATGCACAAAGCCGATTACCAGCTCAATCGCGGTCTGAAATTTACCTGGTACGCCGCTGGTTGCCTTTTTGGCTACACTACGGAACATAAGCAGGAACAACAGACCCAGAACCACCGAGAAGAAAATGGAGTCAATATTGAGCGTCCAGAAGGTGGCTGGGGGGTTGTGCGGATCCACCAGCGAGAATGTACGTAGGTCCAACTGAAGGTTATTCAGATGGTGTCCTATGTAATCCTGCGGCGTCATATTTTCTGAAGCCATGATGCCTTTACCCTTTGTTGTTAATTACAGCCGGCGCCAGTATCTGAACCACCAGCACCAAAACCCACGTAACGATCAGCGGCATGAATACCGCTTTCAAAACAGCCAACGCCACCACCAACAACACCAGCATCGCTAATACCTTGAAGGCTTCGCCGAAAGCGAACGACCAGGCTACTCGGCCCTTCGCTGGTGTATGTACCTGGTGACGCCAGGCAAATATCATAAACAACATATTAGGCAGTAACACTGCCAATCCTCCACACAACGCGGAGATGCCCCAGAAAGGGTCTTTGAGGCTAAACAGCAATCCACTTGCTATTACAACCAGAAGCTGTGTGAGCAAAAGCTTACGAGCAACGTTTCGACTCAAGAGCAACATAGACATCACGTTTTTACTCCTGCTCCCTTCGAGGTATGCCGCGTGTCGTATAAAACGTTCTTTATGGCTTAGAGTCAAGCATCAAAAAGCGGACAAATTATACGGTGCGCCTTCGTGATTTCAAACAATAAGTAGCTAAAAAGTGAATAAATGTTTAAATATTTTTCGCTGCCCCACATTTATTACTTTTAGGCAAACTGTGAACGATCATGCAAAACTGCAAATGCCGCGAAAACACTGGCGTCAAAGCGTGCACCAGATCACATATTGAACATATTCACCTTCGCATAATTTATTTACGTGGCAATTGATGCCTTTTCATCTTTTTGATATTTAAGCGTAAAAATAGCCACTATTTCAAAAACAACGCCTAACAACAAAAAAACCGCTCATTGACATTTATAATAAAAAATTAACACGAACGGTGATTCTTACGTTCTATTTTTAGCAGACTGATATTTTCACAGCTGACTTGTTTCGCTTTTAACAAAAAACGGTACGTTATAGTTATGATGCAAAACCGTAAGGCACTAGTGAAATGTAACGACATTTAACCACACTATTACCTATGACTTTTAACACCTGAAAAGCCGTTTTTTCTCTATTTTTTTTGATAAAAATTAAATTTTGTTTGGCTTAATAACCACCAAATGACGTTCACCATCCAACTGCGGAACGCGTAATTTTTCGACGGACTCAACGCTGAATTCTGCTGGCAGCGAATCAATTTCATCTGCAGGCAACTGCCCTTTTAGCGCATAAAAACGCCCATTCTGGCCCGGCAAATGGTGACACCAGCTCACCATATCATTGAGTGAAGCGAAAGCACGGCTAATCACCCCATCAAACGGTGGTTCTGAAGGAAATTCTTCAACACGGCTTTGCACTGGAGTGATGTTAGTAAGCGCAAGCTCATGCTGCACCTGACGCAAGAAACGAACACGTTTTCCCAGGCTATCGAGCAGTGTGAAATGCGCTTCAGGGCGCACGATAGAGAGCGGAATTCCCGGCAGGCCCGGTCCCGTACCTACATCGATAAAACGCTCACCCTTCAGATACGGTGCAACGACAATGCTGTCCAGAATATGGCGCACCAGCATTTCGTTTGGATCCCGCACCGACGTCAGGTTGTAGGCTTTGTTCCATTTGTGCAGCATATCGACATACGCAATCAGCTGATTTTTCTGGTGATCGGTAAGAGAAATACCGGCATCAGCCAGCAGACGAGAGAGTTTGTTGAGCACGGTCGTTACCTGTTAATAATCAAATGCCCGATGCGCTTTCGCTTATCGGGCCTACAAATTTGTACGGCGGGCAAGCGAAGCGCCCCCGCCAAAATAGTGTTATCAAGCGCTGCGGCGCAGCATACCTTGTTTTTTCAGCCATACCAGCAGAATGGAGATGGCGGCAGGCGTTATGCCGGAAATACGCGATGCCTGACCGATCGAAACGGGTTTGTGATCGTTCAGCTTAGCGATAACTTCATTCGACAAGCCAGAGACCTGACGATAATCCAGCGTTGCAGGCAACAGGGTGTTTTCATTGCGCTGTTGTCTTTCAATTTCTTCCAACTGACGGGCAATATACCCTTCGTATTTCACCTGAATCTCAACCTGTTCTGCGGCCTGAGCATCATCAAGCGCGGGTGCGAACGCAGATAAAGAGGTCAACTGAGC
The DNA here is from genome assembly GCF_005280935.1 of Citrobacter sp. wls757. NCBI lineage: Bacteria > Pseudomonadati > Pseudomonadota > Gammaproteobacteria > Enterobacterales > Enterobacteriaceae > Citrobacter > Citrobacter sp. wls757. The sequence goes on from NZ_SZWU01000025.1 coordinate 19,928, forward strand.
ATAGGTCATATCCGGGCGACGCAGCAGATCTTCACCGCTCGCTTCACGTGACAGAGGTGTAGCCAGGTGAGCATTCACTTCTGCTGCGGACTCCGCTAACGGATTCACCCAGGTTGATTTAAGACGTTGGCGTTCCTGTTCGATACGCTCCAGTTTCTCGTTGAAGCGAGCCCAGCGCTCATCGTCCACCAGACCCAGTTCACGACCAATTTCGGTCAGACGCAGGTCGGCGTTATCTTCACGCAGCATCAAACGATATTCAGCGCGAGATGTGAACATACGGTACGGTTCTTTGGTACCCAGCGTACACAGGTCGTCCACCAGCACGCCAAGATAAGCCTGATCGCGACGCGGTGCCCACCCCTCTTTTTCAGCAGACAAACGTGCGGCGTTCAGACCTGCCAGCATGCCTTGTGCGGCGGCTTCTTCATAACCGGTTGTACCGTTAATCTGGCCCGCAAAGAACAGACCCTGGATGAATTTGCTTTCCAGAGTAGGTTTCAGGTCACGCGGATCGAAGAAATCATACTCAATCGCGTAGCCTGGGCGGACGATTCTGGCATTTTCCATCCCCTGCATGGAGCGGACAATTTGCATCTGCACATCGAACGGCAGGCTGGTGGAGATGCCATTCGGGTAAATTTCGTTAGAGGTCAGTCCTTCCGGTTCGAGGAAGATCTGATGCTGGTTACGATCGGCAAAGCGCATCACTTTGTCTTCGATCGACGGGCAGTAGCGTGGGCCGATACCTTCGATCACGCCAGCGTACATTGGGCTACGATCGAGGTTATTGCGGATCACGTCATGGGTTTTCTCATTGGTATGCGTGATGTAACACGGCATCTGGCGCGGATGTTGAGAAGCATCGCCCAGGAATGAGAAGACCGGCATCGGGTTATCGCTGTTTTGCTGGCCGAGCACGCTGAAATCAATCGTGCGCGCATCGATACGCGGCGGTGTACCGGTTTTCAGGCGGCTGACGCGCAGCGGCAGTTCACGCAGACGGCGTGACAGCGGGATGGACGGCGGATCGCCAGCGCGGCCACCGCTGTAGTTATCCAGACCAATATGAATTTTGCCGTCGAGGAAAGTCCCCACGGTTAATACGACCGCTTTGGCACGGAACTTCAGTCCCATTTGGGTTACGGCACCCACAACACGATCGTTTTCGACAATCAGATCTTCAACCGCCTGTTGGAAGATCATCAGATTGGGTTGATTCTCAAGTGCAGTGCGTACCGCCTGGCGATAGAGCACACGATCGGCCTGAGCTCGGGTAGCGCGAACGGCTGGCCCTTTGCTTGCGTTTAGTATCCTAAACTGGATACCCGCGTGGTCGATCGCTTTTGCCATCAATCCACCAAGCGCATCCACTTCTTTTACCAGGTGTCCCTTCCCAATACCGCCGATCGCCGGGTTGCAGCTCATTTGCCCCAGAGTGTCGATATTGTGTGTCAAAAGCAGAGTCTGTTGACCCATTCGCGCCGCGGCCATTGCGGCCTCGGTGCCTGCATGACCCCCGCCAATGATGATGACGTCAAAAGGATCCTGATAAAACATGGTGATTGCCTCGCATAACGCGGTGTGAAAATGGATTGAAGCCCGGGCCGTGGATTCTACTCAACTTTAGTCGATCGAGAAAGACCTGGGATCCTGGGTATTAAAAAGAAGATCTTTTTATTTAGAGATCTGTTTTATTGTGATCTCTTATTAGGATCGCACCTTTCTGTGGATAAGGACGATCCTTTAAGTAAGATCAACAGGTTGCTGAGGATCATTAGCTGTGAATGATCGGTGATCCTGGTCCGTATAAGCTGGGATCAGAATGAAGGGTTATACACAACTCAAAAACTGAACAACGGTTGTTCTTGGGATAACTACCGGTTGATCCAAGCTTTTAACCAGAGTTATCCACATAAAAAAGTACGATCTTTACAAATCTCTGAGCAACGGATGCCACGATCCCAGCCAAATTTCAGCCGGATCTTCCGGAATTTCATGTTCCAGTACGTTGATCCTGAGTGTTTCGCCGATCTGTTTTGCCCCACAGGCCTTCAATTCGGCTTCCAGCTTGTCGATTGCGCCGCAAAAGGTGTCATATTCACGACTGCCGATCCCGATTGCACCAAAGCGCACTTGTGACAGGTCCGGCTTTTGCTCGCGTAACGCATCATATAAAGGCTGCAGGTTGTCAGGAATATCTCCCGCACCGTGCGTGGAGCTGATAATCAGCCAGATCCCGTCAGTTGGAACCTCTTCAAGCATTGGCCCATGCAGTATTTCGCTGGAAAAACCCGCGTCGTCCAGCTTTTCAGCCAGATGCTCTGCTACATATTCCGCACTGCCAAGCGTACTACCGCTGATAAGAGTGATGTCTGCCATGATCGCCCACCTTTATAAAGAGGGCGTATTGTACGCTGTGAGCGAGCTGGGATCTACCTGTGGAAAACCAGGGTATTAAAAAAAGCGATCACGGCTTGATGGTACGCATGATCGGGTTTTGCAGGACGATCAGGGTTTCCGTGGACTGAATTTCGTCAATTGTTTGGATCTTGTTGATAAGTACCTGCTGCAATGCGTCGATCGACTTGCACATCACCTTAATAAAGATGCTGTAGTGCCCGGTGGTGTAATACGCTTCGGTCACTTCATCGAGGCTTTCCAGTCTGGCCAGCGCTGACGGATAGTCTTTCGCACTTTTCAGGATGATGCCGATAAAGCAGCCGACGTCATAACCCAATTGTTTGGGACTAACATCAATCCGCGCGCCGGTAATAATCCCGGCCTGCTTCATCTTTTCTACGCGAACGTGAATTGTTCCTGGGCTGACGCCGAACTGTTTGGCTAATTCTGCGTAGGCGGTACGAGCATTTTCCATTAAGGCGTCAAGAATGCCGCGGTCCAGATTGTCGATCTGATAATTTTCCATAGGTTTTTCTTATGTAGATTAATGATTCCCTCTATTTTAGACGTAATTTTTAACGAATCAAAATCGAAGTCGGCTTTTTGTTTGTTGATTATTGAATATTACCTCCATTCTGTTGCTTAATCATAGGCAACAGGACACAGGAGTACACATAATGAAAACCGCTTACATTGCCAAACAACGTCAAATTAGCTTCGTAAAATCTCATTTTTCTCGCCAGCTGGAAGAGCGTTTAGGCCTGATCGAAGTTCAGGCGCCGATCCTCAGCCGCGTTGGAGATGGCACGCAGGATAACTTGTCGGGCTGTGAAAAAGCGGTGCAGGTGAAGGTTAAAGCATTGCCAGACGCTCAATTCGAAGTGGTTCATTCACTGGCGAAGTGGAAGCGTCAAACGTTAGGACAACACGACTTTAGCGCAGGCGAGGGGCTGTACACGCACATGAAAGCCCTGCGTCCCGATGAAGATCGCCTCTCCCCGCTGCACTCAGTGTACGTTGACCAGTGGGACTGGGAGCGCGTGATGGGGGACGGTGAGCGTCAATTCTCCACTCTGAAAAGCACGGTAGAGGCTATCTGGGCGGGAATTAAGGCCACCGAAGCTGCGGTTAGCAAAGAGTTTGGTCTGGCACCGTTCCTGCCAGAGCAGATCCACTTTGTTCATAGCCAGGAGCTGTTATCTCGTTATCCGGATCTTGATGCAAAAGGTCGTGAACGTGCGATCGCTAAAGAGCTGGGTGCGGTATTCCTGGTGGGGATCGGCGGTAAGCTCAGTGACGGTCACCGTCATGACGTACGTGCGCCCGATTATGATGACTGGAGTTCAGCGTCCGAGCTGGGTCATGCCGGTCTGAACGGTGATATTCTGGTCTGGAACCCGGTTCTGGAAGATGCGTTTGAGCTGTCTTCTATGGGGATTCGTGTGGATGCTGACGCCCTGAAACACCAGCTGTCTCTGACCGGTGATGAAGATCGCCTGAGTCTGGAGTGGCACCAGGCGCTGCTGCGCGGTGAAATGCCTCAGACAATTGGTGGCGGCATTGGGCAGTCGCGTCTGACCATGCTGTTGCTGCAATTACCGCACATTGGTCAGGTTCAGTGTGGCGTATGGCCGGCCCAGGTACGTGAAAGCGTCGCTTCTCTGCTGTAACAATTAACGCCGCCAGCGTCTGAGCAGGCGGCTTCGCATCCCGGTATCAAAGCGCCAGATATGATCGAAAATGCGCATGATGCCGGGTTTGCCATGTGCAGACATCGCCACCGCGTGAAAACGGTGCTGGTGCACCCGCTGTAATTCACCCACTTTATTGACGACCTCATCGGGCAATCGCTGAGCGATAAAATCTGAGATCACCACCGCATCTGCATCAAACCATTCCCGACCCTGCATGCGCTCAATTATGGCGCGAAAACAGCTGGCAATATCAGTGCCACCACGAAAGCGCTGACTTAAAAAGCGGATAGCCTGTTCGATGCCCTCCGGACCGGAAAGCTCATAGCGCACCACTTCTGTTGAAAACAGCATAATGAAACAGCGCCGGTTATCGGCAAGGGCAACGCGCATTAGCGCAAGACAAAAGGCTTTCGCACACTGCTCATTAAATCCACCCATCGATCCCGAGGTATCAACGCAGACGATAAAAGGCCCGCGCGGCTGCTCGTCAAAATCCTGATGCACCACCGGACGTTCCGTTACTTTTTCACGCCATGCTTCGCCGTGCAGGCGGTAGGTGAGCAGTTGTTTTTCCACCAGCCGTCGGTAGAACTCGTATTCCAGTTCGGTAATGCCCAGCGTGGCCAGCTCTGGCGGTAGCAGGCGCAGGATATCGTCACTTTGCTGGATGCCATCCACCTGCTCCGGGACGGTTGCAGGTTCGCGCACCAGGGTACGGAAGGTTTCCATTGGCGCATCTTTACGCGGCACGGATTTCGCCTCTCTGGAACGACCTAACTGCTCGGCCAGGCGCTGGAGTTCGGGTTGTTGCGTCAGAAATTCGCCGTATTTCACCATCAACTGATAATCACCGCGCTTGATTTGGCCCGCGCTCATATCCCACAACCGGCCTGCTGCGTTGTCATTTTCTGCCAGTACAGGTTCCAGTTGCCCGCTGAGGGTCATCCGTTCTTGTACTTCACTGAGCAAATGCTCGCGCTCTTCTTCCAGCAGTTGCTGATTCAGCGTTGTGGTTTGCACCACCAGGCTCAGGCGCCAGCGCTGGAGAAAAAGCGTATGTAGGGCGGGCGTAAAGGTGCTGTTGTCATTGACCAGTTGCTGCGCTTGTCCGACCCAAGGCGAATGGAGGCGGTGCAATAGGGATAATATTTGCGGTAGCTGAACGATAAACTGCGCATGAGAGAGGAGCTGGCTTTGTTGATAGCACATAACCTCCTCCATCAGCTCCGGCGGTACATGGGTATCTTTGAGGCGGCTACGCAATGATTCACGCCAGCGGGGAATGTCGTCAGTGATCGCTTTTTTAAGGCGAGGAAATTTTTTAAAAAATACCACCATCTTTGGGGAAGCCAGCAGGGCGACGATCATCTCTTCGATCATCGCCTCTTCGCTGACTGCCAGCATGATATTGAGCGTATCAAGGGTCAGCATTGTTGCGCCTGGCGGATTTGCGCCCCGACATCCTGCAGGCTGGCCTCAATGCGGCCTAACCAGTCGCTATGAATAAACAGACATTTTTGCTGTTCGCTGAATGCGCTGTGCTGCTGATGCCACTCGTTATCGAGCGCCTCAAGCTCCTGTTTTATCTCTGCGGGCATACTCTCTTGCGAAGCACCCGGCAGCGCCAGGCGAGAACCTTGTAAACTGACATCGCGTACAACCAGATGCTGTGCGCTATCGACTTCCATATTCAGCGTTTGGGCAAAGCCGATCCCGTTTAGTTTTCCGCGGATCTCACCGCCTTTTGTTAGCCACAGTTCCAGCGCGCCACGTTCGAAAGCAATATGGATAACCTCCATATCATGCAGTTTTAAAGGCTTTTGCAGCAGTAATGTCACGACAGAAGACGAGGCTTCTGGCGGTAAATCATAATGAGGACGACGGCTGAACATTCCGCCCTGGCGGATCACCGTGAACGCCGTTTTGTCGCTTTGCTGCTGCTGGAGCTGAATGCGACGCTGCACAATGCTGCCCAGGCGCGTCAGCATGGCTTGCTGTTGCCAGGCGTGTCCGGTCATCAATATTTCAAGCTGTTGTTGCATCAGATTCAGGCTTTGTGCGTCGTACCACAGGCAATCTTTCAGCAGGATCAGGTCGATAGGTACTACCGCATCGCGTCCGCTAAAGAAAGCGCTGGCCTGGAGTAAGCGGATCGCTTTTTTCCAGCGACGATCGGACACATAAGGAGCATTCGGTAACACGTCCAACTGCTGGCGCAGCGTGAAAATGAGCTCAAACACGCGATCGGGAAGCTTGATCGCACCAATGTCTTTTTGCCACTGGTGATACTCTTCATCCGTCACCTGCAATGATGCCGGGACCGGATTGTCGCTTTCATCCTGCTGACTTAACAGCATGGAGCGGAAATTAGCCTTGTCCTGAACTTTATCCAGCCACAGACGAATCAGCATACGGTCGTACAGCGCTTCCAGGCTGCTGTCGGCTTCAGGCAGTTCGTTGGAAGCCGCCACCAGCAGACGCATCGGAATTTTTTCTTCATACGCGCCGTTACGGAAGTGACGTTCGTTAATGGCGGTCAACAGGGTGTTAAGGATTGCCGGGCCTGCTTTCCAGATTTCATCGAGAAAAACGATTTCAGCTTCAGGAAGATAGCCTGCCGTTAAGCGTTCATAGCGACCTTCGTCTTTTAACGCCTGAATGGACAGCGGACCAAACACCTCTTCGGGCGTAGAGAAGCGCGTCATCAGGTATTCAAAAGCGCGTGCGTTTTGGAAGGCAAACTTCAGTCGGCGGGCAATTAAGCTTTTTGCGATCCCCGGGGGGCCTAATAAGAAAACGCTCTCGCCGCTGAGTGCTGCCAGCAGACACAGACGAATGGCGTGGCTACGTTCATAAAGTCCCTTTTCCAGCGCATTGCTCAGACGGGAAATTCTTTCCGCTAATAAATGTGGGTGAGCCATAATGAAGTGGCGTCCTTTCGCCAAATGTACTGCATAAACTGCGAGTATAGATGCTTCACACCATTGCAGTAATAGACTGAAGGTGCGCTTATTTTTCTTTGAGCCAGATTAATCTGGTCTCATTTAGGGGTACGATTTTGTGATTAATCGTGCATACTGTGCGCCTTTTTGTGGGCCAAGGGACGACGCACACATTTCTTATATATACACCAAATCAATCAAGCTGCACCAAGGCGGCAATGGAGTTTTCTTCTGGGATGGGGGGAATAACGAATGCAGCCCACACGGAGTGGCTTGAGAGATGATGTGTATAAACGAAAGACGAGTCTATGAGCACTGATAATAAACAATCATTGTCTGCGATTACCCTTGCGGCCATTGGGGTTGTCTACGGTGATATTGGTACCAGCCCACTTTATACGCTTCGTGAATGTTTGTCCGGCCAGTTTGGTTTTGGCGTTGAACGTGATGCCGTATTTGGTTTTCTCTCGCTGATTTTCTGGCTGCTGATCTTTGTTGTCTCCATTAAATACCTGACGTTTGTCATGCGCGCAGATAACGCCGGAGAAGGTGGGATCCTGACGCTGATGTCATTGGCCGGGCGCAATACCTCGGCGCGAACAACCTCCATGCTGGTCATTATGGGATTGATAGGCGGCAGCTTCTTCTATGGTGAAGTGGTGATTACGCCAGCCATTTCGGTGATGTCTGCAATTGAAGGTCTGGAGATAGTTGCCCCGCAACTGGATACCTGGATTGTTCCGCTCTCAATAATTGTGCTGACCCTGCTGTTTTTGATTCAAAAACACGGTACCGGCATGGTCGGTAAGCTGTTTGCGCCGATTATGCTGCTATGGTTCCTGACGCTCGCGGTATTAGGTGTGCGCAGTATTATTGGCAATCCGGAAGTGCTGCAGGCGCTCAATCCGTATTGGGCGGTGCATTTCTTCCTCGAATTCAAAACGCTGTCCTTTATCGCGCTGGGTGCGGTGGTGCTGTCGATTACCGGTGTTGAAGCGCTGTATGCGGATATGGGCCACTTCGGTAAATTGCCGATTCGTCTGGCATGGTTCTCCGTGGTATTGCCTTCACTGGTGCTGAACTATTTTGGGCAGGGCGCGTTGCTGTTAAAGCATCCTGAAGCGATCAAAAACCCGTTTTTCCTGCTGGCGCCGGACTGGGCATTAATTCCATTGTTGATCCTCGCCGCGCTGGCAACGGTCATCGCCTCTCAGGCGGTTATCTCCGGCGTCTTCTCGCTGACGCGTCAGGCCGTACGTCTGGGGTATTTATCGCCGATGCGTATCATCCATACCTCGGAAATGGAATCGGGCCAGATTTACATTCCTTTCGTTAACTGGATGCTCTATTTTGCGGTAGTTATCGTGATTGTGAGCTTTGAACACTCCAGTAATCTGGCCGCGGCGTATGGGATTGCGGTAACGGGGACGATGGTACTGACATCTATTCTGTCTACCACCGTGGCGCGCAAAAACTGGCACTGGAATAAATACTTCGTCTTCCTGATCCTGGTGGCGTTCTTGTGCGTCGATGTTCCGCTGTTCTCTGCGAACCTCGATAAGCTTATTTCTGGCGGTTGGCTGCCTCTGACGCTGGGTCTGGTGATGTTCACCATCATGACCACCTGGAAAAGCGAACGCTTCCGTCTGCTGCGTCGCATGCATGAGCACGGTAACTCTCTGGAGGCGATGATTGCTTCTCTGGAGAAATCGCCACCGGTACGCGTGCCGGGAACGGCGGTGTATATGTCCCGCGCACTGAACGTCATCCCGTTTGCGCTTCTGCATAACCTCAAGCATAACAAGGTGCTGCATGAGCGCGTTATTCTGCTGACGCTGCGCACGGAAGATGCGCCCTATGTTCACAACGTGCGTAGAGTGCAGATTGAGCAGTTATCGCCCACCTTCTGGCGCGTGGTGGCCAGCTACGGTTGGCGCGAAACGCCGAACGTGGAGGAAGTGTTCCATCGCTGCGGTCTGGAAGGCTTAAGCTGTCGGATGATGGAAACGTCCTTCTTCATGTCGCATGAGTCGTTGATTGTAGGCAAGCGGCCATGGTACCTGCGTCTGCGCGGCAAGCTGTATCTGCTGCTACAGCGCAACGCGCTGCGCGCGCCGGACCAGTTTGAAATCCCACCGAACCGGGTTATTGAACTTGGTACTCAGGTAGAGATTTAATCTCATCGACGCCCTCTTTCATCGCGAAAGGGGGCGTTTTGTTTTGCCCCTCTCAGTTTTCATTTCATCAAATGATAATCCTTGCGAAACGTTTCGATGGCGATCACATTTTCGTAACGTCGCGGTGGTTTTCTGTCCACTCTTCGCACTACACTTATCTCCAGCGAAACGTTTCGCTAGTGGGGAAAGAAAATGAAGAAAGGCACGGTACTCAACTCTGAAATTTCAACGGTGATCTCCCGTTTGGGGCATACCGATACGCTGGTGGTGTGTGATGCAGGTTTACCCATCCCGAACAGCACAACGCGTATTGATATGGCATTAACCCAGGGCGTACCTTCTTTTATGCAGGTACTGGATGTGGTCACACGTGAAATGCAGGTCGAGGCAGCCATTCTCGCGTCGGAAATTAAACAACATAATCCGCAACTCCACGAAACGTTGCTCAGCCACATTGAGCAACTGCAACAACACCAGGGAAACACCATAGAAATTCGTTACACCACGCATGAACAATTCAAAAAACAAACCGCAGACAGTCAGGCGGTAATTCGCAGCGGAGAATGTTCTCCGTATGCGAATATCATTCTCTGTGCTGGCGTCACGTTCTGAGGCCATCATGAACGCATTACTGCAACTCAAAGGGATCGATAAAGCGTTCCCGGGCGTAAAAGCGCTATCCGGCGCCGCGCTGAATGTCTACCCTGGCCGCGTGATGGCGCTGGTGGGCGAAAACGGCGCGGGCAAATCCACCATGATGAAAGTGCTGACCGGGATCTATACCCGTGATGCCGGTTCTTTATTGTGGCTGGGGAAAGAGACCACCTTTAACGGCCCGAAATCCTCCCAGGAAGCCGGAATCGGTATCATCCACCAGGAGCTGAACCTGATCCCGCAACTCACTATCGCCGAGAACATTTTTCTTGGCCGTGAGTTTGTGAATCGCTTTGGCAAAATTGACTGGAAGAAGATGTACGCCGAAGCCGATCTGCTGCTCGCCAAACTGAATCTGCGCTTTAAAAGCGACAGACTGGTTGGTGAGCTGTCGATTGGCGATCAGCAGATGGTCGAAATTGCCAAAGTGCTGAGCTTTGAATCGAAGGTCATCATTATGGATGAACCGACGGATGCCCTCACCGACACTGAAACCGAATCCCTGTTCCGCGTCATCCGCGAACTGAAATCCCAGGGACGTGGCATTGTCTATATTTCTCACCGTATGAAAGAGATCTTCGAGATTTGCGACGACGTAACCGTCTTCCGCGACGGGCAGTTTATTGCCGAACGTGAAGTTGCCTCGCTGACTGCAGACTCGCTGATTGAAATGATGGTGGGACGTAAGCTGGAAGATCAGTACCCGCGCCTGGAAAAAGCGCCGGGTGATATTCGCCTGAAGGTCGATAACCTGTGCGGTCCTGGCGTAAACGATGTTTCGTTCACGCTGCGTAAAGGCGAGATCCTTGGCGTATCCGGGCTGATGGGGGCCGGACGTACCGAACTGATGAAAGTGTTGTACGGCGCATTGCCGCGTACCAGCGGTTACGTCACGCTTGATGGCCATGAAGTGGTTACCCGTTCGCCGCAGGATGGGTTGGCTAACGGCATCGTCTATATTTCTGAAGACCGTAAACGCGATGGCTTAGTGCTGGGTATGTCGGTGAAAGAGAACATGTCACTGACCGCGCTGCGTTATTTCAGCCGCGCCGGTGGAAGCCTGAAACATAAAGATGAGCAGCAGGCGGTGGGTGATTTTATTCGTCTGTTCAATGTTAAAACACCATCAATGGAACAGGCTATCGGCCTGCTTTCCGGTGGTAACCAGCAGAAAGTGGCGATTGCGCGCGGTCTGATGACCCGGCCAAAAGTCCTGATCCTCGATGAACCAACGCGCGGCGTTGACGTTGGAGCCAAGAAAGAAATCTATCAGCTTATCAACCAGTTTAAGGCTGACGGACTGAGTATCATTCTGGTCTCCTCTGAGATGCCAGAAGTATTGGGCATGAGCGATCGAATTATTGTTATGCATGAAGGGCATCTCGGCGGTGAGTTCACTCGCGAGCAGGCCACTCAGGAAGTATTAATGGCTGCCGCTGTGGGCAAGCTTAATCGCGTGAATCAGGAGTAAAAAAGATGACTACCCAGGCTGTTTCTGGTCGCCGTTATTTAACTAAAGCATGGCTTCTGGAGCAAAAGTCGCTCATCGCTCTGTTAGTGCTGATCGCGATTGTTTCCACCATGAGCCCTAACTTTTTTACCGTTAATAACCTGTTCAACATTCTCCAGCAAACGTCGGTGAACGCCATCATGGCCGTTGGCATGACGCTGGTTATCCTGACGTCGGGTATCGATCTGTCCGTCGGTTCCTTGCTGGCACTTACCGGCGCGGTTGCGGCTTCAATTGTAGGGATTGAGGTCAATGCGCTGGTGGCTGTTGCTGCAGCCCTGGCGCTCGGCGCTGCCATTGGCGCAGTCACCGGGGTGATTGTTGCGAAAGGCCGGGTGCAGGCGTTTATTGCAACGCTGGTGATGATGCTGCTGCTGCGCGGCGTGACCATGGTGTACACCAACGGCAGTCCGGTTAATACCGGATTTACTGACAATGCCGATCTGTTTGGCTGGTTTGGTATTGGTCGTCCGTTAGGCATCCCTACGCCAGTGTGGATCATGGGGATTGTCTTCCTCGCGGCGTGGTACATGCTGCACCACACTCGTCTGGGCCGTTATATCTACGCGCTGGGCGGTAACGAAGCGGCAACGCGTTTGTCTGGTATCAGCGTCAGTAAAATCAAAATTATCGTTTACTCACTGTGCGGTCTGCTGGCATCGCTGGCGGGCATCATTGAAGTCGCGCGACTCTCCTCCGCACAACCGACGGCAGGTACTGGCTATGAGCTGGATGCTATCGCAGCGGTGGTGTTAGGCGGTACCAGCCTGGCGGGTGGTAAAGGACGTATTGTTGGGACGCTGATCGGCGCATTGATTCTTGGTTTCCTCAATAATGGTTTGAATTTGTTAGGTGTATCCTCCTATTACCAGATGATCGTCAAAGCGGTGGTGATTTTGCTGGCGGTACTGGTAGACAACAAAAAGCAGTAACAACGATTACAGGACATCTTAAATATGAACATGAAAAAACTGGCTACCCTGGTTTCTGCTGTTGCGCTGAGCGCCACCGTGAGCGCGAATGCGATGGCGAAAGATACCATTGCGCTGGTGGTCTCCACCCTCAACAACCCGTTCTTTGTTTCTCTGAAGGATGGGGCGCAAAAAGAGGCGGATAAGCTGGGTTACAACCTGGTGATTCTGGACTCGCAGAACAATCCGGCGAAAGAGCTGGCTAACGTTCAGGACTTAACGGTTCGTGGAACTAAAATTCTGCTGATCAACCCGACTGACTCTGATGCCGTTGGTAATGCTGTGAAGATGGCTAACCAGGCAAAAATTCCGGTTATTACCCTTGACCGTGTTGCCTCCAAAGGCGAAGTGGTAAGCCACATCGCGTCTGATAACGTGTTGGGTGGCAAAATTGCGGGTGATTACATCGCGAAGAAAGCAGGTGAAGGCGCGAAAGTTATCGAACTGCAAGGGATTGCCGGAACTTCAGCGGCGCGTGAGCGTGGCGAAGGTTTCCAGCAGGCCGTTGCGGCACACAAATTTAACGTACTGGCCAGCCAGCCGGCAGACTTCGACCGCACCAAAGGTCTGAACGTCATGCAGAACCTGCTGACCGCGCATCCTGATGTGCAGGCCGTATTTGCCCAGAACGATGAAATGGCGCTGGGTGCGCTGCGCGCACTGCAAACCGCGGGTAAATCTGATGTGATGGTGGTTGGATTTGACGGCACTCCAGATGGCGAAAAAGCAGTAAATGATGGCAAACTGGCTGCGACCATTGCTCAGTTGCCGGATCAGATCGGCGCGAAAGGCGTTGAGACTGCGGATAAAGTCCTGAAAGGCGAGAAGGTTCAGGCTAAATATCCGGTTGACCTGAAGCTGGTCATCAAGCAGTAATACCGATTCAGGTCGCTCGCGGCCTGATGGAGACATAAATACGCTATCCCCGTATCTGGTTTCGGGGATGAAAGCGTTAAAAGAAAAGCAGGGCACGCGCCACCCTAACC
>NZ_SZWU01000026.1:0-25294 GCF_005280935.1 Citrobacter sp. wls757
TGGTGCGAGGGGGGGGACTCGAACCCCCACATCCTAAGGACACTAACACCTGAAGCTAGCGCGTCTACCAATTCCGCCACCTTCGCATTTCACAACTTTAAATTAATGGGGTGGCTAATGGGATTCGAACCCACGACAACTGGAATCACAATCCAGGGCTCTACCAACTGAGCTATAGCCACCACTGCAAATCTTTTACGCGGTATTAAAACCACCGCAGCTCTGGCACCCTACTAAATGGTGCGCCCGACAGGATTCGAACCTGAGACCTCTGCCTCCGGAGGGCAGCGCTCTATCCAGCTGAGCTACGGGCGCTTAGCGCCGTTGCGGGGCTGGATATTACGGAGGTCTCGGTCTTCTGTCTAGTGCTTTTTTAAAATAAATTATCGTTTGGTCATGGTTTGTGCGTTTTGTCGCTTATTCCCGCAATTTATGGGCTGTGCCATGACGATTCAGACCAAAAACCTTATAAATGAGCGTCACGGCCAGTAAGAAACCCATGCCAACAAAAAGCGACATTCGGGTATCTTCATTAAAGTACATGCCAATTAATACGCAAATCAGGAACGCCATCGTCAAATAATTCGCCCACGGGAACAGAATGGAGCGGAATGGATGACTGGCAATCGCCGCTTTATGCGCCTGACGGAAACGCAGCTGGCTTATCAGGATCACAAACCACGGTACCATCCCCGGCAACACGCTGGCGCTATAGACATAAACAAACACGCGCTGCGGGTTAGGAATAATGTAGTTCAGGCATGAGCCAATCAGCAGGATCGCGATAGAAATAGCCACTCCGGCAACCGGCACGCCATGGCGTGATACTTTTCCAACAACGGCAGGAAGCTGGCGATTCTTTGCCAGCGCGTAGAGCATACGCCCACAGCTGTACATGCCGCTGTTACAGCCAGACAGCGCCGCCGTCAGCACCACAAAGTTAATAATCCCTGCCGCAGCAGTAATACCAATCTTGGCAAAGGTGAGAACAAACGGGCTGCCGTTGCTGCCAATCTCATTCCACGGGAAAATAGTGACGATGACAAAAATCGCACCAACGTAGAAAATCAGAATGCGCCACAGCACCTTACCCACCGCGCTACGCAGCGTGACCTGTGGATTCTTCGCTTCCCCTGCAGTGATGCCGATCAGCTCCACGCCCTGGTAAGACGCCACAACAATACACAATGCCGTCAGGAAGCCCTTCCAGCCCCCAGCAAAGAAGCCACCGTGCTCGGTCAGGTTGCCAAAACCAATCGCCTGGCCGCCATTGCCGAAGCCGAAGAAAATCACCCCAATCCCAATGACTATCATCACAATGATGGTGGTCACTTTGATCATGGCAAACCAGAACTCAATTTCACCATACAGGCGAACCGCAGCGAGGTTTGCCAACGCAACCAGTCCGACCGCGATCAGTGCGGGTATCCATTGCGCCATTTCCGGAAACCAGAACTGCACATACACCCCGATGGCGGTAATCTCTGAGATCCCCACCGCCATCCACATAAACCAGTATGACCAGGCGGTGAGATAGCCAAAGAAGGGGCTCATATAGCGGTGAGCGTAAACAGCGAATGAACCTGCAACCGGCTCGAGGAATAACATCTCCCCCATAGAACGCATAATGAAAAACACGAACAGCCCGGCGACGATATACGCCAGCAGAACCGAAGGTCCCGCCCATTTAAGGGTACTGGCGGCCCCCATAAATAGCCCAACGCCAATAGTGCCCCCAAGGGCAATTAATTCGATGTGACGAGCCTCCAGCCCACGCTGTAGCTCAGGTTTGTTCTCAGCCATAAATCCTCTTGATGTGTTTGCATGCTGTCCGGTATTACCGGTTCTCGTTATGGGTACATCTTGTTATGCCATAACAGGCCATGCGGCACCGACCGCTTTACGGTTGGCGCCAAAAACACCACGGCACTGCAATGATTGTTGCGAATGGTTTCCTAAAATCGCTTAAATGGCAATTAAAGCATTCAAAAAATGAATAGATTGTGCGAGAAAGCAGCGATTATGTTGTGAATAAGTAGCGTAATTAGCAGATCACGCTACTTATCAGAGGAGAGAGGGCGTCAGAGGTTGCCGGTATAGTGCCAGCGGAGATAGCGTAATAAGCGAAGTTGTCGAGTAATTCGGCTCGGCTGCGACAATAAGCGATACAGCCACTCCAGCCCCAGATTTTGCCAGATTTTAGGCGCACGCTTAACGTGACCGGTAAAGACGTCGTAGGTGCCCCCTACGCCCATATACAGCGCGTCAGGGTGAGTCTTGCGGCAATCACGCATAAAGATCTCTTGTTTTGGCGAGCCCATCGCCACCGTCACAATTTGCGCACCGCTGGCGTGAATACGCTCAAACAACGCCTGACGCTGCTCTGGGGTAAAATAACCGTCCTGACTACCCACAATGTTCACGCGCCACTGCGCACGTAGTTTTGCTTCTGTTTGTGCCAGAACTTCAGGCTTGCCGCCAACCAGGAAAACTGGCGTTCCGTTTTGCCCAGCTCGCGCCATCAGCGCTTCCCAAAGGTCAGCTCCGGCCACGCGTGAAACCTGCGCCTGTGGGAATTTTTTGCGCACCGAACGCACCACGCTAATCCCATCCGCATACTTGAACTCCGCGGCGTTGATCAACTCCCTCACTTCAGGGTTATCTTCTGCTGTCAGCATCTTCTCAGCGTTGATAGCCACCAGCGTTCCTGACCTGAGGCGTCCTTCGGCAAACAGGTAATTCAGCGCATGTTGCATATCGCGCCAGCCAATCAGTTGTAATCCGCGCAGCGAATACAGCGGCGCAGTTGTGTTATCTGTCATTACGATCCTTCAATCTGTGTCTGGGGCAGCGATTTGATTCGTTTATGAATGAGTCCCGCGCTATCAAACAGCCAGAACAACAATTTTGCCACCAGTAGGCAAACGCCGAAAATCACGAGGAAAAAGACCACTCGTGAGACAAACGAATCCAGCCCTTCACGTGCCAACACGATCATATTGAAAATGGCGCCAAAACAGAAACTGTGCAAAATCGCCGCCTTATAGCGATTGGTTTCGCGATTGCCAAGCTCATACAGCCAGTCGAACCACTTGATGATGAGCCCAACAACAATCGCGCCTAATGGTATAAACAGCGCCCCGCCCATCACCACCAGTGAACCAATTAACGTCGGCGAAATCGCCAGTCCTGAGTGGTTGTTCAACACTTCCCAGGTAAAGTAGTTCGCTGAGTTGAGTACAATACTCGGCCGCCCAGGCCACAGCCAGGAGGGAATAAAGACGTAGAAGTCACGGACGATCGGCGCCAGCCCCTGGAACTCAATATTGTGGTAATTCTGCAGCAATAGCGCCAGGTTCTCCCACGGTGAGAAGGTGTCGCGCGTAAGGTACAGGAACGTATAGAACGCCTCATCGCCGCTAACGCTCATTCCGTAGCGCTTCAACGCCAGCCAGAACATCCCGACAATGCCCAACACGCCTGCAGCGGCCAACATCCACAGCGAAATCCAGCCGCGAATAATGCCGATAAACAAGAAGATGGCAAACGCGATAATGATATTGGCGCGCGTCCCACCCACAATCATATAGGTCAGCAAACCAAACGCGACGGTACTCACGAGGAAGAACACCCACGCTTTGCTGTCCTGACGCAAGAAATAAACCACCAGCATTGCCGGAATGAAGAAGTAGAAGAAACGCTTCAGAGCGACGCCAGAGACTTCACTGGAAAAAATCTGGCTATAGGATTGCAGTCTGAACAGCAGGAATCCGTTGTGCATAAAGAAGATGCCCACGCTTACCAGCGCAATCGCCATCAGGATAACCCAGGTCAAATGGGCTTCAACGCGATTGATGGTAAACAGCGGCCTGCGCGGCTTATCATCTACTCGTTTGCGCAAGCGCGTTTTATACGTCACGTAGTAGACGGCATAGAAACAGGCGGCTGACAGCAAGGCCTGTAGAAGGATCTCCGGCGGAGCCACTGCCACATCAAAGCGGAACACCAGGATGCTGGTTAACGGGAATCCGAAGAAGAACGTCAGCAAGAACAACAATGAGAAGAAAACATTGAAGTTAAAACGCACGCGGCGGAACTCAAACCAGGTCAGCGTGGCGATAAACAAGGTGGAGAGCAGCCAGACCACCAGAAGACCGCTGAATTGCATCAGGCTCATACGGTTTCTCCTGAAGCAATGCGCAGCGCGTTGTGCCACGGCTGCAGATAATTCGGGCTAAAGAAGGTAATAGTATTTTTATCTACCGATGCCAACTGGCGCTGCGCTTCACGTACGACGCCTTCATTGAGATCATCAGTGGTAAATAACACCGGAAGATTTTGTTCCACCATATCCTGCCAGAAGGGATTTTCACGGTTGAGCACGCATGGGATACCCGCCTGGATCAGCAAACACAGGGTACCGATTCCCTGTTGACGGGCAAAAATAAAGTAACCCAAATCACACTGCCGCAATAATGTTAGATAGGCATCAAATTCCAGCTTTTCACTCAAAATTTGCAGATTATCTGCGCTAAATAACGCCAGGCCAGCCTGGCGAACCTCGTCGATATAGGCCGCATTATTGGCGGGATAACCCATCGGCACAATCACATTCACCGTGTCGCCAAACTGCTGATGGACGGCGCGAAGCGCGGCAACATGCTCATTGCTGCGATCGCCAGAGTTGCCAACCAGCACCGTCATCTTGCCGCTGCGCTGGCAATCATTGCTCATGTTATTGAGTGACGGATCCATTCGCGTTGGGAAATAGAGCAACTCACCCCGCACACGGGAATGTTGCTCGGCGAAATAACGTAAATCGCCCCGTGTGGCAAACACGCAGCCCACACGATTCTGCGCCATGCGGCGAATCGGGTAAAACAGGCGGAATTTCAGCCCACTGGAGACTTCGTATAAATCAGCGCCCCAGATATGCCAGTAAAACTGCGCCGGTTTAATCCCGCCACTCAGCAGCGCCAGCCACAGGCTGGTGTTGAACTGGCCGTGGAAGAAGAAACGCTGTTGGCGATCCGCTTTTGCTTTCGCGATCACAGCGTCAGCAAGCGCCTTTTTCCCGCTGTAGAAGCTTAGCGATAACGCCGGGCAGCTCTCACTGAGTCCCGCATCCTGACCGGCAACCATAAACGTGCGCGCATGCTCGCTCGTCGCGGCCAGCGAGTCGTTGAAAAACCGCAACACGGTTTGGTTATGGTGAGGGATATCCGATCCCAGAACGTGAATCAGTACAGTCATGCCCGCCTACGCCAGAGTAAAAACACGCCACAACAAAGAGAAAAATAGACGATGTACGTTGCCATATAAGCCTGTGCCGCTCCCAGCGCACCGTGTGCAGGGATCAGCCAGTGAGCAAACACCGTCAATAACATGAACTGGCTGATTTCAGCCAAAATATAAAACCGCAGCGATGCTTTCGCGATCACCAGATACCCAAAGACATACGCCCCAACTTTCAGTACATCGCCGACCAGTTGCCAGGCAAATAGATCGCGCATGGCGGTGAATTTTGCGGAGAAAAGCAGCCAGATCGCAAAATCACGCAGCAACCAAACAGTAAAGCTCGCAGCGGCAACCGCCGGTAACACGAACTTCAGCGACTTAATCACCTCGCGCGTAATGTCGCGCTTTTCGGTCAGTCGCGACAACGTCGGAAGCAAGTAAACGCTGAATGAGGCGGTAATGAATTGCAGATAAGCATCAGAGATACTGCTTACTCCCTGCCAAATCCCTACATCATCCCAACTGTACTGCGCCGCCAGCAGGTTTCGCATCATCACGTATGCCACAGGCAGCGTTACGGAGGTAATCAGCGCCATCAGGGTAAACTTGCTTAGCTGTCCAGCCAGACCGTTATCCCACGAGGGTTTCAGGTAATGCAGGGGAATCGCCCCACGCTTAATCAGCATAATAGCGGCGGGGATAACGACCAACGCGGGCACTAACGCCAGACCCAGCAAAGCACCTTCATACCCTCCCAGGCGATAACAGCCATAATAAGCCACTACGCCCACCAGGCTACCCACAATCAGCGACAGCGCGTTACCCGCCGCATCGCGAAAGCCCTTCATCAACGCCAGCAGCAGGTTCGCCCAGGCAATACCCATTTGCACCAGCGCAACCAGTCTTACCAGCCCCTGATAATGAGTATGGCCAAACAATCCCTGACTGATTGGCGCGGCCGCCAGCAGAAAAATCACCGCCATCAGCGTAGAGAATCCCAGCACCATCGCGGAAGATGTACCGACTACCTTACGGAGCCGGGTCGGATCGTCATGGTGCTGCGCAACATATTTCGTGACGCCGTTGAAAATGCCGGCCCCCGCCAGAACACCAAGCACGGTGACCATCTGGCGGAAGTTACCCGCCTGCCCCACGCCTGCCGGGCCAAACGACACCGCCAGCAGCTTCACGACCAGCAAACCTGCACCAATTTTTACCAGCGTACTGGCTGCCGTCCATAAGGACGCTTTAGCAAGCGACATATCAGGCGAAGTAGTTGAGTAAGGTCGAAATGACCGTTCGCTGGTTTATTTGCGACAGGTTGTAAAACAGCGGCAAGCGCAGCAGACGCTCGCTCTCTTTAGTGGTGAAACGATCAACACCGGCAAATACGCCGAATTTATCGCCAGCCGGACAATCATGTAGCGGGATATAGTGGAACACCGCCATAATTTCAGCTTCTTTCAAGAAGTTAATCAACGCCGTGCGATCGTCGATATCGCGCAGCTTGATATAAAACATATGGGCATTCTGCACGCAGTTTTCCGGGACAGAAGGCAGATCAATGCGTCCGGCACGCGCCAGCGGTTCGAGAGCATCATAGTAGTTCTGCCACAGCGC
This sequence comes from Citrobacter sp. wls757, assembly GCF_005280935.1. Lineage (NCBI taxonomy): Bacteria > Pseudomonadati > Pseudomonadota > Gammaproteobacteria > Enterobacterales > Enterobacteriaceae > Citrobacter > Citrobacter sp. wls757. The sequence continues at coordinate 6,859 of NZ_SZWU01000026.1, forward strand.
CAGACGCTGCTGGTTAATACGGTCAGCCGCTTCCAGTTGTGCCCACAGATAGGCAGCCTGCAGATCGGACATCAGATAGCTGGAACCAATATCACGCCAGGTATACTTATCCACCTGACCGCGGAAAAACTGGCTGCGGTTAGTTCCTTTTTCACGGATGATCTCTGCACGTTCGACTAATTTTTTATCATTAATCAGCGTCGCACCACCTTCACCGCCTGCGGTATAATTTTTGGTCTCATGGAAGCTAAAGCAACCGATGTGACCAATCGTCCCCAGCGCCCGACCTTTGTAAGTCGACATGACGCCCTGGGCCGCATCTTCCACGACAAACAGGTTATGTTTGGTCGCCAGCGCCATGATGGTATCCATTTCACAGGCTACGCCCGCGTAATGCACCGGCACGATAGCGCGGGTCTTGTCGGTGATCGCCGCTTCAATCAGCGTTTCGTCAATGTTCATGGTATCCGGGCGGATATCAACAAAGACAATTTTCGCACCGCGCAGCACGAAAGCATTGGCCGTGGAGACAAACGTATAGCTCGGCATAATGACTTCATCGCCAGGCTGGATATCCAGCAGCAATGCCGCCATCTCAAGCGATGCGGTGCAGGAAGGCGTCAGCAATACTTTCTCGCTGCCAAAATGCTGTTCCAGCCACTGTTGGCAGCGACGGGTAAAACCACCGTCGCCACACAGTTTGCCGCTGTTCATCGCAGACTGCATGTAATCGAGTTCAGTGCCCACCACCGGCGGTGCGTTAAATGGAATCATCGTGTCACCTGTATAACCAATACGCGGTGCTTTCCACATTCGCACCACTGTGTATATAACGTTTAAGCGCGGCGGTATTGCCCATTTGGGTCGCCACGCGCAATGTTGCTTTACCGCGAGCCTGCGCCCAGCAAAGGGCAGCCTGCATCAGTTCTGCTCCCGCCCCACGCCCGGCCAGCAGGCCAATTCGCGCATCGGTCGCATTCAGTTCACGCAGCGAGACATAGCCACGAATATCACCTGCCGGTGTACGAAAAACGAGGCATTGATGATCGAACGTCCCCAGCACCGCGTTTTCAATCCACTGCGCATAAAAACGCGTGCTGGCATCTGCGGCATACCACGGGGCACGAAAACGACTTTGCGCGAACGCCTGCCCTGCCAGTTGGCGTAATGCAGGGATATCCGTAGTTTGTGCGACCTGCGCACCGTGGTCGCCATGCGCACACATCACCGGCAGCACAAAATCCACTTCACCTTCAACCAGTGAGAAGCCCAACTGTTGCAGGGCATCTAATTCATGGGTATTGGCCGCAGGAATTTTTGCCTGTACCCGCGACCAGGGCTGCAACACATCCGCAGTCAGAACCGGCGCGTGTTGGTCAAAACGCACAATGGCGCTATTCACGCCAAAGAACGTATTTTCCCAGCTAAGCGGCTCAATACTGGCGCGGACGAGCACGGAGCAGCTCCAGCAGGTATTGACCATAACCCGTTTTGGCCAGTGAACTGGCAGCACGCTTCACGCCTTCGTCATCCAGCCAACCGTTACGCCAGGCGATTTCTTCCAGACAGGCTATTTTAAAGCCCTGACGTTTTTCCACCGTCTGCACAAAAGTACTCGCTTCGATAAGACTGTCGTGCGTACCGGTATCCAGCCAGGCAAAGCCACGCCCGAGCAATTCTACCGTCAGATGTCCGTCATCAAGATACATCTGGTTGATAGACGTAATCTCCAGCTCCCCACGCTCAGAAGGTTTTACGCGTTTTGCATATTCCACCACCTTGCTGTCATAGAAATAGAGACCAGTCACTGCCCAGTTGGATTTTGGAGCTTTCGGTTTCTCTTCCAGCGAGATAGCTCGAAAATTGTCGTCAAACTCCACGACACCAAAACGTTCAGGATCCATCACCTGGTAACCAAACACCGTCGCGCCTTGCGTTCTGGCGGCTACGTGACGCAGTTTTGGACTGAATCCCTGACCAAAGAAGATATTGTCGCCTAACACCAGACATGATGGTTCACCGTTAAGGAACGTTTCACCAATGATAAACGCTTGTGCTAATCCATCCGGACTAGGTTGCTCAGCATAGTGCAATTCAATGCCGAACTCAGATCCATCGCCCAGTAAGCGCTGGAAATAGCCTTTATCTTCCGGTGTAGTGATAATCAGGATTTCGCGAATTCCCGCCAGCATCAATACTGATAACGGGTAGTAAATCATCGGCTTATCGTAAATAGGTAATAGCTGCTTCGATACGCCACGCGTAATGGGATACAGGCGAGTACCTGAGCCACCCGCCAGAATGATACCTTTCATGCGTTGTCTCCTCCGGGAGCCAAAACCAGGCTGTTAGCCCTTCAGACCTAAACGTTCGCCCTGGTAACTGCCGTCCTGCACGGGTTTCCACCATGCCTGATTAGCCAGATACCATTGCACGGTTTTGCGCATTCCGCTTTCAAACGTTTCTTGCGGCATCCAGCCTAGTTCACGCGCTATTTTCGACGCGTCAATGGCATAACGCAAATCATGACCCGGGCGATCGTCCACAAAAGCGATCAAGTCGCGGTACTGCGCGATACCCTGCGGCTTTTGCGGTGCCAGCTCTTCCAACAGGCTGCAAACCGTTTCGACAACTTCCAGGTTTTTACGCTCGTTATGGCCACCGATATTATAGGTTTCTCCCACCGCGCCCGTTGTCGCCACACAATAGAGCGCCCTGGCGTGATCTTCTACATACAACCAATCACGGATCTGTTGCCCATTGCCGTAAACCGGCAACGGCTTCCCCGCCAATGCGTTGAGGATCATCAGCGGAATCAGTTTTTCCGGGAAATGGTACGGACCATAGTTGTTAGAACAGTTGGTTATCAGCGTTGGCAGACCGTAGGTACGCAGCCAGGCGCGAACCAGATGATCGCTGCTGGCTTTCGACGCGGAATAAGGGCTGCTCGGTGCATACGGTGTGGTTTCAGTGAAGAAATCATCCGTAGAATGCAGGTCGCCATACACCTCGTCAGTCGAGATATGGTGGAAACGAAACGCTGATTTTTTCTCGCTGGTTAAATCACTCCAGTAAGCGCGCGCCGCTTCCAACAGCGTGTAGGTTCCCACGATGTTAGTTTCGATAAAGGCGGCCGGACCATCAATTGAGCGATCGACGTGGCTTTCTGCCGCCAGATGCATCACGCAGTCCGGCTGATAGTGTTGAAACACCCTATCGAGCGAAGCTCGATCGCAGATATCGACTTTCTCAAAGGTAAAACGAGGATTCTGTGCAACCGGCTCCAGCGACATCAGGTTTCCGGCATAGGTCAGCTTATCGACCACAATTGCCGCATCCTGAGTCTCCTGAATGATATGCCGTACAACCGCCGAGCCGATGAATCCCGCTCCACCGGTAACCAGAATTCGTTTCATTAGCGCCAGACCCCTTTGGTATCAACGATATATTGCTGGTGAACCGCATCGCCTTTAATGGCTTTAAATTCATTATGGTCGACCAGCAAGACCAGCACATCGGCGCTAGCCAGGGCATCGTCCAGCGCTGCCAGTTGGCACAGACCGTCCAGTTTTTTCGGCAGTTGATGGATGTTCGGTTCCACCACCAATGTTTCGCCTTTGTGCCAATGCGCGATGCTTTGCGCAATTCCCATCGCCGGGCTTTCACGTAAGTCATCAATATTCGGTTTAAATGCCAGACCAAAACAGGCAATTTTCACTTCGCTGGCCCGTTTATTGGTATCCGCCAGACAGTCGGCCACGGCAGCTTTTACCTGATCAACCACCCAATGAGGTTTACCGTCGTTTACCTCACGCGCGGTGCGAATCAATTTCGCCTGCTGCGGGTTCTGCGCCACGATAAACCACGGATCAACCGCGATACAGTGCCCGCCAACCCCCGGACCCGGTTGTAAAATATTCACGCGCGGATGGCGATTTGCCAGTCGAATCAGTTCCCAGACGTTGATCCCCTGATCGGCGCAAATCAGCGACAACTCATTGGCGAAAGCGATATTGACGTCGCGGAAGCTATTTTCAGTCAGTTTGCACATTTCCGCCGTACGGGCGTTGGTCACGACACATTCGCCCTCCAGGAAAATGTTGTACAGTTCGCTAGCACGCGCGGAACAGACGGAGGTCATTCCCCCAATCACGCGGTCGTTTTTAATCAGTTCAACCATCACCTGGCCCGGCAGCACGCGCTCTGGGCAATAAGCAATGTTAACGTCCGCGTGTTCACCGACTTGCTGTGGGAAAGTCAGGTCAGGACGCATTTCAGCCAGCCATGTGGCCATCTGTTCAGTGGCCCCGACAGGCGACGTCGATTCAAGGATCACCAACGCGCCTTTTTTCAGCACCGGTGCAAGAGATTTAGCCGCGGCTTCCACATAAACCATATCGGGTTCGTGCTCCCCCTTAAACGGAGTAGGCACAGCAATCAGATAGGCATCCGCATCTACAGGGGTTGTGGTCGCACGCAGAAATCCATTTTCGACCGCCGTTTTCACCACGGCGCCCAAATCTGGCTCAACGATATGAATTTCACCGCGATTAATGGTATCCACCGCGTGTTGATTTACATCTACGCCAATCACATGCTTTTGACGGGAAGCAAAGGCAGCCGCCGTCGGCAGTCCGATATAACCCAGCCCAATGACAGAAATGGTCGTAAAACTCATAGCGATATCCGATTATTTTTTAACGCGTGTAAAATGCGGCCACATGCCTGCCCGTCACCATACGGATTATGGGCGCGGCTCATGGTCTGATATTCATTGTCGTCATGCAGCAAACGCGTGACTTCTTCGACAATACGCTGCGGGTCGGTCCCTACCAGACGTACTGTGCCTGCAGTAATCGCTTCCGGACGTTCCGTCGTTTCGCGCATCACCAGTACCGGTTTCCCCAGAGATGGGGCTTCTTCCTGAATCCCTCCAGAGTCGGTAAGAATCAGCCAGGCGTGATTCATCAGCCAGACAAACGGCATATAATCCTGCGGTTCAATCAGGATGACGTTTTCAACGTGCCCCAGAATGCGATTAACCGGTTCGCTGACGTTAGGATTCAGGTGCACCGGATAGACAATCTGTACGTTCTGATTGGCCGCGGCAATTTCCGCCAGCGCATGACAAATGTGTTCAAAACCACGACCGAAGCTTTCCCGACGATGACCGGTCACCAGTATCATCTTTTTATCCGAGCTCAGGAATGGGTAATGCTCTGCCAGTTCAGCTCGTAATGCATCGCTCGCCAGTACGCGATCGCGTACCCAGATCAACGCATCAATAACCGTATTACCTGTAACGAAGATACGGCTATCAGAAATGTTTTCCCGTAACAGGTTTTGGCGCGAGTTTTCTGTTGGTGCAAAATGATACATCGCCAGATGCCCGGTTAGCGTACGGTTCGCCTCTTCCGGCCAGGGAGAGTAGAGATCGCCTGTACGTAAGCCTGCCTCCACATGCCCTACCGGGATGCGCTGATAGAACGCGGCCAGGCTAGTAGCAATGGTGGTTGTGGTATCGCCGTGAACTAACACAACGTCAGGTTTAAAATCAGCCAGAATTGGCTTTAACCCTTCCAGTATTCGGCAGGTAATTTCTGTTAGCCCCTGACCTGGCTGCATAATATTGAGATCGTAGTCAGGTACAATGGAAAAGAGGTTCAACACCTGATCGAGCATCTCCCGATGCTGCGCCGTGACGCAAACTTTTGCCTCAAAATCAGGATCTTTTGCCAGCGCATGAACCAGAGGTGCCATTTTTATGGCCTCCGGTCGCGTGCCAAATACAGTCAGTACTTTCACATCGATTCTCTTCGGATTGGCAGTGAGGGCCCAGCCCCTCACTGCAACGATATTGCTAAATCGTGCGGCGACGGGTTAACGCGACACCAGCACCGATCAGAGCCCCAACGATGCCCCACATAATCATCAGGAAGGCACGACGAGGGCTGTCACGTTTTACCGGTTCCTCCGGCGTACGCAAATAACGATAGGTCTGAAAACGCGGATCCAGAGTTGGCCCAACGTTCAGTGTGTTAAGCATGGCTCGGTTTTGGAAGTAGTCCAGATCGAAATCGGGACCAACAGATTGCAGGTTTTCGAGTCGCGCCTGCAGCATAGGACGTCCAAGCAAAAACAGTTCAGAATCGGGTAGCTCTTCAGCCGGAACGTCAGTGGAAGTACGCGAAATATTATGCTGTTCAGCAATTTTGAGAGCCTGCTCAATGTTGTGAACTCGGCGAGAAAAAATCGATTTCGCCACTTCTTCCTGGCGTTTAACCTGCGCCTTCATCTGCACAGTGCGCGCAGCCCAGGCTCCCTTTAACTCGTCGTTCAGATGACGCGCCGCACGCTGGCTGGCAAACGCGACGTACTGACGCAACAGATTGTTGGCATCAGGTGCCGTTTCGGCAATCAGCTTCACGCTGTCATTGGTATTACGAACCGCATCGCCGGGCATAAACTGAATGTTATTAATCAGTTCATCCAGCATCGCCGCATCGGCTTTACTGTTCCCCACCATACGTTGCTTGTAGTAATCAGTCTGCTGCCAGAATTCACGGCGCGTATCCCATGAGGCAAGCTGCATGATAAATTCTTTATAGGCCTCATCCATCACTGACGGCTGATCCGCAGATGCGAGACTGGCCTTGATGTCCAGGTTACGTAAGAACTGCTGCTGAGAGTAATAGCCGCCCAACATATTAACCGTTGGCCTGTCTGAAATCGCCGTCGCGCTCCACTCCTGACGAGCAAAAAACGTATAGGCGAGAGCGACTAACGCGAAGGCGAGAGCCATACCGACGATCCACACCTTCCCTGTCCACAAAGTACGAAACAACCCACGGATGTCCAGTTCATTTTCAGCGCTCATGGCATGTTCCCCCGGTAATGGTTGTGTCATCGTACCCTCAATTTATTTGGTTAAGTTTGGTTTACTGTCACGGTTTCTACGCAACTTGCGCTTCCAGCGTTTGATAAATCTCGCTACCTTCCAGGCACGTTTAATACAATAGTCATACAAGACAAATGCCAGTAAAAAGAGCACCAGCATCACCCATTCCGGAACGACCCGAGAATATTCAGCCAACACGCCGATAGAAGCCAGGATCGCAGCAGCCAGCGTAATCAGGACAAAAGCCTGTCGGGAAGTAAACCCGGCGCGCATAATTAAATGGTGAATATGTTGGCGGTCCGGGGAGAAAGGGCTCATACCTTTACGTAAACGACGATACATGATCGCCACCATATCCATTAACGGAATGGCAATAATCCACAGTGCGGTGACCGGGCTAATAGGATGCGTTTTACCTTGAGTGGTCTCCAGCAGGATCCAGATGACCGTAAAGCCAATCAGCGTACTCCCCGCATCGCCCATAAAGACCTTATAGCGACGTCCGAGAATACCCAGGTTCAGCATGATGTAAGGCAGAATGGCGGCGATCATGGCAAAACACCAGATAGCCAGGCTTGTCTGGCCGTCAAACCACAAGATAAGCCCCATTGCGGCGAATGATACGCTGGATAGCCCGCCTAACAGACCATCAATCCCATCCACCATGTTAAAGGCGTTAATTGCAGCCCAAACGGCGAAAAGGGTAAGGAAATAGCCAAAAGGACCGAGCACCATCTCCCAAGGGCCAAAAATGAACCCAAGGCTCAACAGATAGAGCTTACCTACCGCCATCATAATGATGCCGATGATAGCCTGGATGGTCGCACGGATTTTTACACTGATATCAAAGCGGTCGTCCAGTGCACCGATAAACACCAATACACCGGCACAAGCCAGGTAGAGAGTTGCGTGCGGGATATAATAATCGGCGATGAGGAACGTAAAGCAAATGCCTGCGTAAACCGAAATCCCCCCAACCAACGGAATCAGTCCCTGATGACGTTTGCGGAAGTTGGGTTTATCCACCAATCCTATCTTTTTCGCAACCTTGCGGGCAAAGAAAAGAAACAGCGTTGTGAATAAAAAAATACTGATGAGATCAGTACTTGCTGTCAGTAAATTCACTATACATACTCTCAAAGAATATCAATATATGAAGTATAACCATCCAGGCGATTATTCAGAAGAGAAACCCGATTCCATATCAGGTGGTTCTGTATGATTATTAACCACAAAATACGAATTACAACCCTTCATCGCCAGGCGGTATGTCATACCGGATTATTATTATTGTGTCGTTAAGATTACATCCACAAAAGCAAAACGCCACGTAAAAACGTGGCGTTTTCAGATGATGCCCGAATCAGGAACGCTTCATCATATCGAAGAAGTCGTCGTTGGTCTTGGTCATCGCCAGTTTGTTAATGAGGAATTCCATTGCATCGATTTCACCCATCGGATGGATGATTTTGCGCAGGATCCACATTTTCTGCAGCTCTTCCTGGGTGGTGAGCAGCTCTTCTTTACGGGTACCGGAACGGTTGTAGTCGATAGCCGGGAAGACGCGTTTTTCAGCAATCTTACGAGAGAGATGCAGTTCCATGTTGCCGGTACCTTTAAACTCTTCGTAGATAACTTCATCCATTTTAGAGCCGGTATCAATCAGCGCAGTCGCGATGATGGTCAGGCTACCGCCCTCTTCCACGTTACGTGCAGCACCAAAGAAACGCTTCGGACGATGCAGCGCGTTGGCGTCCACACCACCGGTCAGTACTTTACCGGAAGCCGGAACCACGGTGTTATATGCACGCGCCAGACGGGTGATGGAGTCAAGCAGGATGATAACGTCTTTCTTGTGTTCAACCAGACGTTTCGCCTTCTCGATAACCATTTCCGCAACCTGAACGTGACGGGAGGCTGGCTCGTCAAAGGTAGAGGCAACCACTTCACCTTTCACCAGACGCTGCATCTCGGTAACTTCTTCCGGACGTTCGTCAATCAGCAGCACCATCAGCACGCAGTCAGGATGATTGTATGCAATGCTCTGCGCGATGTTCTGCAGCAGCATGGTTTTACCCGCTTTCGGCGGAGCAACAATCAGACCACGTTGGCCACGACCGATCGGCGATGCCAGGTCCAGTACACGCGCCGTTAAGTCTTCAGTAGAACCGTTACCACGTTCCATACGCAGACGAGAGTTTGCGTGCAGCGGCGTTAAGTTCTCAAAGAGGATTTTGTTACGGGCGTTTTCTGGTTTGTCGTAGTTAACTTCGTTAACTTTCAACAGCGCAAAGTAGCGTTCACCTTCTTTCGGCGGGCGAATCTTACCAGAAATGGTATCACCAGTGCGGAGGTTGAAACGGCGGATTTGGCTGGGAGAAACGTAGATGTCATCAGGACCGGCGAGGTAGGAGCTGTCTGCAGAGCGGAGGAAACCAAATCCATCCTGCAATATCTCCAGCACACCGTCACCAAAGATATCTTCGCCACTCTTTGCGTGCTGCTTCAGGATGGCAAAAATAATGTCCTGCTTGCGCATACGAGCCAGGTTTTCAAGGCCCATATTTTCGCCGAGAGTGATCAGCTCAGAAACCGGCGTATTCTTTAATTCGGTAAGATTCATAATGGTGTGAGTTCTTAAACTTGGGGTAAATCTCGAACTTAATGTTGTGAATGGTATGGCAGGGTCATCCATGCCTGTTTACGGCCATCAACTCATGTCTGTTCGCTGTCTGGTCACAGGAAAGTACGCAGAACTGAAACGACAAGACGGATTGAGTGACAAGCCAGGAATCTGTCCACTCCTCGCGCGAGAAACAACGGGAAGTATTGGATATAACTAGATTCAAACTTAATAAGGTATGTTTAATACGAAGTCAACACTAACTTAGCACGACTCAAGTCGGGCGTCCAGTCATCCGAATCATTTCGAAGTAGGGTCGCCCGATCATGAGACTTCCTTACGCTAAATTAGCGTCGAGGAATTCTTTCAACTGACCTTTGGACAGCGCGCCGACTTTCGTCGCCGCAACTTCGCCGTTTTTAAACAGCAGCAGGGTCGGGATGCCACGGATACCATACTTCGGCGCGGTGCCTGGGTTTTGGTCAATGTTCAGTTTAGCAACCGTCAGTTTGCCCTGATATTCGTCAGCGATTTCATCCAGAATCGGAGCGATCATTTTGCACGGACCGCACCACTCTGCCCAGAAATCAACGAGGATTGCTCCGTCCGCTTTGAGTACATCCGTGTCAAAACTGTCGTCAGTCAGGTGAATAATTTTATCGCTCATAATAACTCCACAGGAATAAGCCTGGTGCATTGGTGTAGCATTAATCAACGACGTGTTGATGTAGCATTAACCAACTAAAGGTTGACTTTATTTCACCGGATACGCTTTCGTAAAGCAATAGTAAGCTGATATTCTACCACACTATGAGCAAAACACATTTAACAGAACAGAAGTTTTCCGACTTCGCCCTGCACCCAAAGGTGATAGAAGCCCTTGAAAATAAAGGCTTTCATAACTGTACGCCCATTCAGGCCCTCGCGCTGCCGCTAACGCTGGCTGGTCGTGATGTTGCCGGGCAGGCGCAAACCGGTACCGGAAAAACGATGGCGTTCCTGACGTCAACGTTTCATTATCTTCTCTCACATCCCGCGATTGCCGATCGCAAGGTGAACCAACCGCGTGCGTTAATTATGGCGCCAACGCGTGAGTTAGCCGTGCAGATCCACGCCGATGCCGAGCCGCTGGCACAGACCACTGGTCTGAAATTAGGCCTGGCGTATGGCGGCGACGGTTACGATAAACAGCTGAAAGTGCTGGAAAGCGGCGTCGATATTCTTATCGGCACGACCGGTCGTCTCATCGACTATGCAAAACAGAACCACATTAATCTGGGCGCGATTCAGGTCGTGGTGCTGGATGAAGCCGATCGTATGTACGATCTGGGCTTTATTAAAGATATCCGTTGGCTGTTCCGTCGTATGCCGCCAACCACCCAACGTCTGAACATGCTGTTTTCTGCAACCCTCTCTTACCGCGTTCGCGAACTGGCGTTCGAACAGATGAATAACGCTGAGTACGTTGAAGTCGAACCGGAACAGAAAACTGGCCACCGCATTAAAGAAGAGCTCTTCTACCCTTCCAACGAAGAGAAAATGCGTTTGCTGCAAACGCTGATTGAAGAAGAGTGGCCAGATCGCGCCATTGTTTTTGCTAACACCAAGCATCGTTGTGAAGATATCTGGGGCAGCCTTGCTGCGGACGGTCATCGCGTCGGTCTGCTGACCGGTGACGTAGCACAGAAAAAACGTCTGCGTATTCTTGATGAGTTCACCCGTGGCGATCTCGACATTCTCGTTGCGACGGATGTCGCTGCGCGTGGCCTGCATATCCCAGCAGTAACGCACGTATTTAACTATGACCTGCCGGATGACTGTGAAGATTACGTTCACCGAATCGGTCGTACCGGACGTGCTGGCGCAAGCGGTCACTCTATCAGCCTGGCCTGTGAAGAGTACGCGCTGAATTTACCTGCAATCGAGACCTATATCGGCCACTCGATTCCGGTCAGCAAATATAACCCGGATGCGCTGATGACCGATCTGCCGAAGCCGTTGCGCTTAACGCGCCCGCGTACAGGCAATGGCCCACGCCGTACCGGTGGTGCTCCGCGCAATCGTCGTCGTTCAGGTTAAGAAAAGTTATGCCATACACAAAATCATTCAGCCTGTATCAAGGCGGCAAGAAAACGAATCCCGATGAGCTTACTTTAGTAAGTGATTCGGGTGAGAGAACGCAGCCAACACAGATACAGGTTGAAGGATGAAGTGTATGAATTCTACTTCGCTGTATGCGGCAATCGATCTCGGCTCGAATAGTTTTCATATGCTGGTTGTACGCGAGGTGGCAGGAAGCATCCAGACGCTCACGCGTATCAAACGCAAAGTGCGTCTGGCCGCTGGACTCAACGGTGACAACGAGCTCTCTGTTGAAGCGATGGAGCGCGGCTGGCAATGTTTGCGCCTGTTTGCTGAACGTCTGCAGGATATTCCGCATCCACAAATCCGGGTGGTCGCCACGGCAACATTACGCATCGCCGTAAATGCCGATGTGTTTATTGCCAAAGCGCAAGAGATCCTTGGCTGCCCTGTCCAGGTGATTAGCGGTGAAGAAGAAGCGCGACTGATTTATCAAGGTGTGGCCCACACAACCGGCGGTGCCGATCAGCGTCTGGTTGTGGATATTGGTGGCGCCAGCACTGAATTAGTCACCGGATCCGGCGCACAAACCACCTCTCTGTTCAGCCTGTCGATGGGCTGCGTCATCTGGCTCGAACGCTATTTTACCGATCGTAATCTGGCACAGGAAAACTTTGACGAGGCAGAGAAGGCCGCACGTGAAGTTCTGCGCCCGGTCGCCGACAAACTGCGTTTTCATGGCTGGAAAGTTTGCGTTGGTGCCTCTGGTACCGTCCAGGCGTTGCAGGAAATCATGATGGCGCAGGGTATGGATGAGCGCATTACGTTGGCCAAACTGCAGCAGCTTAAGCAGCGCGCCATTCACTGCGGTCGTCTGGAAGAGCTGGAAATCGAAGGGTTAACGCTGGAACGTGCGCTGGTATTCCCCAGCGGGCTGGCCATTCTGATTGCTATTTTCACCGAACTGAACATTCAATGCATGACCCTGGCCGGCGGCGCATTACGTGAAGGTCTGGTCTACGGCATGCTGCACCTGGCGGTGGATCAGGATATTCGTAGCCGCACATTACGCAATATCCAGCGTCGCTTTATGGTCGATACAGAGCAAGCACATCGCGTTGCTAATTTAGCGACTAAATTTCTCGATCAGGTAGAAAAAAAGTGGCATCTTGAACCGATTAGCCGCGAACTACTGATTAGTGCCTGTCAGCTGCATGAAATTGGCCTAAGCGTTGATTTTAAACAGGCACCACAGCATGCCGCTTATCTGGTGCGCAATCTCGATCTCCCGGGTTTTACCCCTGCGCAAAAGAAACTGCTAGCAACGCTGTTACTCAACCAGACCAATCCCGTCGATCTCTCTTCGCTCCACCAGCAAAACGCAGTGCCACCGCGCATCGCGGAGCATCTTTGCCGTTTGCTACGTTTGGCGATCATCTTCGCCAGCCGTCGCCGTGACGATCTTGTGCCGGAAATTCAAATGGATGCAAGAAACGAGCACCTGACGGTCACGCTACCAGAAGGCTGGCTGGAACATCATCCGCTGGGTAAAGAGTTAATCGATCAGGAAAGTCAGTGGCAAAGCTATGTCCACTGGCCGCTGGACGTTCATTAGATGTTGGTTGCCGGATAGCGCGCGTTTACACGTATCCGGCCTACAAAATACCTACTTCGCTTTGGCTTTCGCCATCATTGCCCGAATATTAGCAATGCTGGCCTGCCCTTTTTGCATCCGCTCCTCAGCGCTCACCACTTTACGCTCTTGTTCCCAGATAACGTCATCCTGTGGCAGCTCCAGCAGGAAACGACTCGGTTCCGGACGCACCAACTCACCATACTGACGACGCTCTTTACACAGAGTGAAGATGAGTTCTTTCTGTGCACGCGTAATCCCTACGTAAGCCAGACGACGTTCTTCGTCGATATTGTCTTCATCGATACTGCTCTGGTGCGGCAAAAATCCTTCTTCCATTCCCACCATAAACACGTAAGGGAACTCCAGCCCTTTTGAGGCATGCAGCGTCATCAACTGCACCTGATCCAGCTCTTCTTCGCTCTCTCCACGCTCCATCATGTCGCGCAGGGTAAAGCGGGTAACTACCTGGGTCAGGGTCATCGGCTCTTCCAGCTCACTGCCTTCCAGCATCTCCGTCATCCAGCTGAACAGCGTATTGACGTTTTTCATACGCATTTCAGCCGCTTTCGGGCTCGGCGAGGTTTCATACAGCCAGGATTCGTAATCAATACCGTGGATAAGATCGCGCACGGCGGCAACCGGTTCGCGCTCCGCCAGGCGCTGAATTTCACCCAGCCAGTGCGTAAAGCGGGTCAGAGAGTCATACCCGCGCCCGGTCAGTGTCTGGCTAAGCCCCATATCAAAGCTGGCGGTAAACAGGCTTTTATTACGCGTCATCGCCCATTCACCCAACTTTTGCAGCGTGGCCGGACCGATTTCACGCTTTGGCGTGTTTACGATGCGCAAAAATGCGCTGTCGTCATCCGGGTTGCTCAGCACGCGCAGGTAGGCCAGCAAATCTTTAATCTCCGGACGCGAGAAGAACGATGTTCCGCCGGAGATTTTGTACGGGATACGGTTCTGCATCAGAAACTTTTCGAACACGCGCGACTGATGATTACCGCGATACAGGATGGCGTAGTCTTTATATTGCGTCTTGTTCACAAAGTGATGGGCAATTAATTCCCCGGTCACACGTTCGGCTTCGTGCTCTTCATTATTGGCACTTAGTACCTTCAGCTCAGCACCGTAACCCAACTCGGAAAAGAGCCGCTTTTCAAAGACGTGTGGATTGTTCGCAATGAGGATGTTCGCCGCTTTCAGGATGCGACCTGATGAACGGTAGTTTTGCTCCAGCTTCACCACCTGCAAAGCCGGAAAATCTTTGCTCAACAGTACCAGGTTCTGCGGACGGGCGCCGCGCCAGGAGTAGATCGACTGATCGTCATCGCCCACGACGGTAAAGCGCGCACGTTTCCCTACCAGCAACTTCACCAGCTCGTACTGGCTGGTATTGGTATCCTGATATTCATCCACCAGCAGGTAGCGGATTCTGTTTTGCCAGCGCTCACGCACTTCTTCATTGCGCTGTAGCAGCAGAGTGGGCAGCAGGATAAGATCGTCAAAATCGAGGACGTTACACGCCTTCATATGCGCGTCATACAGACCATAGCAGTGGGCAAAAATACGATCGCGCTCGCCCTTTGCGCTGGCTGCCGCCTGCGCCGGAGTCATCAGATCGTTTTTCCAGTTGGAGATCGTCGAGATCAGCTGCTGGAGAATAAGCTTATCGTCTTCGATTAGCCCTTCGGTCAGTTCCTTAAGCAAGGCCACCTGGTCAGTATCGTCAAACAACGAGAAGTTAGATTTCATCCCCAGCGCCGCGTATTCACGCTTAATGATATCCAGTCCCAGGGTGTGGAAGGTGGAGATCATCAACCCACGCGCCTCTTTACGACCCAGCGTTTGCGCCACGCGCTCTTTCATCTCGCGCGCAGCCTTATTGGTAAAGGTCACTGCCGCAATATGTCGTGCCTGATAGCCACATTCACGGATCAGATGGGCTATTTTGTTGGTGATAACACGCGTCTTGCCGGAACCCGCTCCCGCCAGCACCAGGCAAGGTCCGGTGACGAATTCGACGGCTTGTTGTTGTCCGGGGTTCAAACGCATAAGGGATTGCTCAATCTGTAAACACGGGGGAGGTGGATTGTAGCAGAAAGAGGGAGAAAAAGAGTAACTGGCTACCCCTGTGAGTAGCCAGAAAATCGGGTCAATCAGGAAGCTGTCGCGGCTAGTGGTGTATAGCCGTTGCGCTGCGCGCTCTTGATCCAGCTGTAGGATCCCATCACCGCGATTGCCGTCAGCAGGACATACTCAAGCGACATGGCGTAAACGCCCTGCACCGCGTAAATAACCACGCTAATCACGTCGATGAGCACCCACAGCAGCCAGTTTTCGACATATTTACGCGTCATCAGAATCATGGCCGCAATCGACAACACCAGCATGGTGGAATCCCAGAACGGGAAGGCATCGGGCTGAAGGTCAGGCATCGCGACCGGTATACCTATCATTTGTAGCAGTGCAATCATAATGCGGGTAAGCGCTGCAAACACCGGATCGATAAACAGCGTCATCAAAACTATCGCCACCGCGCAAACGCCGCCCAGTACCAGGGTTTGCTGGCGGGAAAGCCAACGTACCTTGAGTGCAGCTTCCTGCGCCTCGTTTTGTCGGCTCCACGCATACCAACCGTAAATGTTAGCGGCGAAGAAAAACACCTGTAGCAACAAGCTGGCATAGAGCTGAATCTGGAAAAAGATTGCCGCAAACAGCGTGACGTTAATCAGGCCAAACAGGTAATTGATGATTTTTTCCCGGCTGGCACACCAGATACATAACAGACCAAATACGGTACCAATGGCTTCAATCCAAGATAGTGCATAGCCGCCTTCGCCGAGAGGAATGTTGACCATTACATTGTTAATGCTAAAAAAGTCCATCACTGACCTCCTTGCTGACTATCGGAATGAATGGCGCGTAGCGCCAGGGTAATTTGCCGTTCTTCGCCCTGTTGGCACAACGTTTCCTGCTGGACATAATCATTGATACTGCTATCCAGACAACCGTTGTGGGCAACCACCACATTGAGTAATGACGCCGTACGTAACCCGCGCAGCGCACCGATGGTCATCAAAGCGGCACTTTCCATATCCGCACCCAGAACGCCGAGTGCCGACCACTGCGCATCCAGTTCCGCTTCCCGGTCGGTATAAAAACTATCGTGGCTGCGCACCAGGCCGCATGTGGCGGGAATATTCATCTGCCGCGCTTGCGCCATCAGTTCCCAGGTTAACTGCGGGTCGGCGCAGGCCGGATAGCCCGCAGGCGCATAGGTACGGCTGGTCCCGTCATCCGTTACCGCGGCATGGGCGATAATCACGTCACCAAGCGCAAGATTATCCTGCAATGCCCCGCAGCTACCGATACGAATCAGGGTCTTTACACCGATTTGACGCAGTTCTTCAATGGCAATAGCCGTAGACGGTCCACCGATTCCGGTAGAGAGCACTAAAATCTCGATCCCCTGATACCAACCTCGCGCGGCGCGAAACTCACGGTTTTGACCAAGCGATTCTGGGTTATCAAGAAAATTGGCGATGCGATCGACTCGCAACGGGTCTCCCGGCAGCAGCGCATAGCGTGCGCCTGTCATCTCCTTGCTTAACTGGATATGGGGTTGCAGCGACATTCTCGCGCCTCCTTCACTCTTACGGTTATCCGATATCAGCCTCCTGCTTTAACTTTTCAGGGACTAACAACACAATGCTTTCACCATCGGTATCAATAATCTGTAACGCTTTCAGGTCATGTAAAATACGGTTAATACTGCGTGTCGTCGCCGCCAGTTCCTGACTGAGGTTTAGCTTATCCAGCAAAATTTCATTCGTTCCATCTTGTTGATAACGCAGCCATAACGCCTGGCACACTCGCTGATACAGCGAGTAAAGATTGTCGCTGCTGGCCTTTTTCGACAGCTGGTAATATTGCTGACTAAAGAAGCGCAGCATCCGCTGGTTAAAATGGTTATCTAACGCCAGCCAGCGGCTGAAGTATTCCTGCGATAAGCTCAGAAGCTGCACATGTCCTACCGCCACTACCGAACAGATGTAATGGCGCGACTCAAAAATCTCGAGTTCGCCCAGCATATCGCCTTTCCGGTAGCGGGCTTGACGATAACGACGTCCATCTTCAGCCTCATAGAAAACATCGACTTCACCGGCAATAATCAGCGAAAAACGCTGACATATTTCCCCCTGCCGACAGATAAAGGCACCGCGTTGGATCTCTTCAAAACGCCAGCGCTGCATGATGTCCAGAGGGCAATATTTCAATAATTCATAGAGCTGTGGATCGCGAACAATATCACCCAGCCCGGTAAGCCATCCGACTGAAAATTCAGTTTTTTTCATTGTATCCATGATATCTCGCTCCATGGCTGTAGGGACAGGACGGAGGTCCCCGGCAAAAGGGAATGCGGCAGAGAAAATGTCGCTCATCTCCCGTTTCCATACATCAGGCGAGACATCTGTCCCGCGATGGCGAAGAGTATATGTCCACGACTAAGACGGGTGATAAAGTAATGGGACATCTTTGAGACATGAGAACAAAATAATGGCTAAGAGCGCGGCGGCCCTACATATCCTGGTAAAAGAAGAGAAATTAGCTCTGGAGATCCTGAGCAAGCTGGATCGCGGTATTAGCTTCGATCATTTGGCAAAACGCTATTCTCGCTGCCCCTCTGGGCGCAACGGAGGCGATCTGGGCGAGTTCAAACAGGGGATGATGGTGGGACCATTTGATGCCGCTGTGTTTAGCTGCCCACTGCTTAAACCTTACGGGCCTGTAAAAACCAAATTTGGCTACCACATCATCAAAGTGCTGTATCGACGGTAAGCCATGCTAAAATCGCGAGCCTTACAGACCCCCTTTTGAAGGCACGATCATGGCAAAAACAGCAGCAGCAGTGCATATCCTTGTTAAAGAAGAGAAACTGGCACTGGATCTTCTGGAACAGATTAAAAACGGCGCCGACTTCGGCAAACTGGCGAAGAAACACTCCATCTGCCCATCAGGCAAACGCGGCGGTGATTTAGGCGAATTCCGTCAGGGCCAGATGGTTCCGGCGTTCGATAAAGTGGTCTTTTCCTGCCCTGTGCTGGAGCCAACCGGCCCGCTGCACACTCAGTTCGGTTACCACATCATTAAAGTGCTGTACCGTAACTAATAGAAAGCCCGGTGTTTAAACACCGGG
>NZ_SZWU01000027.1:0-18062 GCF_005280935.1 Citrobacter sp. wls757
CCAGCCACTGGCTGCCCGCAGGCGTGTCGTGGCGCTGGCAATACATCTCCCAGACGGCCTGCCACGGCAGCGATTTTTGCTCTTCCAGCAGGGCCAGACGTGCGGTGTAGTCGCCGCTGGCTTCGAGCTGACGCAGTTGCTCGGTGGGTTCTAACAGCGCGCGCAGCAGGGCTTTTTTCATATTGCGGGTGCCGATCACCCACGCGGCGATGCGGTTAATGGAGGCGTCGAAGAAGTCGAGGCCAATGTGTACGCGGTCGAACAGGTTGTGGCGAACGATCTCGCTGGCAATCGCCTGAGTTTCATCATCCAGCAGCACCACGTGATCGCTGTCCCAGCGCACCGGACGGCTGACGTGCAGCAGCAGACGCGGTACATACAGCATGGCGGCGGAAATTTTGTCGGAGATCACTTCAGTCGGATGGAAGTGGCCCGCATCCAGACACAGTGCGGTCTGGCGGCTGGTGGCGTAACCCATGTAGAACTCGTTAGAGCCCACGGTGTAGCTTTCCGCACCGATGCCAAACAGCTTGCTTTCGACGGCATCGATATGGTGCGCTGGGTCGAGTTTCTCGCTGATCACTTCGTCCAGTGCGTCCAGCAGACGCTGGCGCGGCGCTAAACGGTCAACGGTGATGTCTTTCATGCCATCCGGGATCCAGATGTTCATCACCGATGGTGTACCCAACTGCTCGCCAAAATACGCCGAGACGCGACGGCTGGCTTTGCAGTGATCGATCCAAAACTGGCGAATGGTGTCGTCGGCGTGCGCCAGCGTGAAACCGTCGGCGCTCAGTGGGTGTGAGAAGCAGGATGGGTTGAAATCCAGCCCTAACTGGTTCGCTTTCGCCCACTCCACCCAGTTTTTAAAGTGCTCAGGTTTGATTTGGTCGCGGGCAACCGGCGTATCAGATTCCAGATAGATCGCGTGCAAATTCAGACGTTTTGGACCAGGAATCAGGCTCAGCGCCTGCTCCAGATCGGCCCGCAGTTCGGTGGCGTTACGCGCTTTACCCGGATAGTTACCGGTAGCCTGAATACCGCCAGTGAGCGAGCCTTCCGGGTTTTCGAAACCGGCGACATCATCGCCCTGCCAGCAGTGCATGGAGACCGGCAGACGATCGAGCTGGCGTAAGGCCGCCTCGACATCAATGCCTACAGCGGCGAAACGCAGTTTTGCCAGTTCCCAGGCTTGTTCAAGTTGAGTGGTCATGCGCAAAGCTCCTTTGTCTGTCGTAGTGATTGAAACTGCGCCTGGTAGCGGGCAATTTCACTTTCAGGATTGGGAATGAAGGTGGTCAGTTCGTAGTTGGCGCGCACCACCTGACGGAAATCATCGACGTTGTTCAGCTCGTCCAGCGTCATCAGTTGGATGCCAATATTGCCGAGCGTGGAAGCCTCAATCGGCCCGGACATCACGCGAATACCGCAGGCATCCGCACATAGCTGGTTCAGTAAGGTGTTCTGGCAGCCGCCACCGACAATGTGCAGTTGGCTAAATGCTGCACCACGCAGTTGTGCCAGTTCTTGCAGGATGTCGGCGTACAGCAACGCCAGGCTGTCGAAGATACAGCGCGCCAGTTCGGCGTTTTGCAGGGGAACGGGTTGGCCTGATTCACGGCATGCTGCCTGAATTTCTGCACTCATATCGTCGGGGTTGATAAAGCGATCGTCGTTCGGGTTTATCAGGAACTGGCAGGCCGGCAGCGCTTGCGTTTGGCTGATAAGCGTTGGCAGGTCGGTAATCTGGCGCTCTTTTAATACGCGCTGGAGCAGCCACAGCCCCATAATATTTTTCAGGACACGGTAGCGTCCTTCCGCGCCGCCTTCGTTGGTAATATTCGCCGCCAGCGCCGCATCGTTGGTATACGGTGTTCTGCTCTCAAAGCCCATCAGCGACCAGGTCCCGGAAGAGAGATAGGCGCTGTTTTTGTCGGCCAGCGGAGAAGCAATGACCGCGCTGGCCGTGTCGTGACTGGCGACGGCGACAACCGGAATTTGGTTTTTCTGTGGGCAAATCCAGTGGCCGATCACGTTCCCTGGATGCGTCGGGCGACCAAACCAGGCTTTGTCTGCCCCGGTCCACGCCAGCAGTGTGTCATCCCAGTCGTCGGTATTGATATTGACTAGCTGGGTGGTGGTGGCGTTGGTGTATTCCCAGTTCATTTTGCCGGTCAGGCGAAAGCTGAAGTAGTCGGGGATCAGCAGGGCGTGGGCCACCTGCGGGAGCAGTTCTGGCTGCTGTTCAACCAGCGCACGCAGTTGATACAGGGTGTTAAAGGGCAGAAACTGAATGCCGCTACGGCGGTAAATTTCACCTTTACCCGGCTTCTCCATCGCCTGCGCCATAATGCCGGTCGTGCGGCTGTCACGGTAAGAGACCGGCAGACCGACACGTTGACCGACGTTATCGATCAGAACGTAATCCACGCCCCAGGTATCAATGCCGATGCTGTCTATCCGAATGCCTTCATCGCAGACTTTTTTCAGGCCAAGACGAATATTGTTTTCCAGGCTGTCGATGTCCCAGGTGTCAAAACCGTCTGTTTTTTGCAGGCAGTTCATGAAGCGGTGGATTTCACGTAGCGTCAGGGAGCGGTATTCACTGTCGTAACGCGCCAGCATTACGCGCCCACTGGATGCGCCGAGATCGACTGCGACACAATGGCGAAAAGTCATAGCGAGGTCCTTCTGAGTTTTATTGCACTCAGTCTAAGAACCCCTGATAACGCGTACCTTCTTGACAGTGACAGCCACAATTAGCGGCTGGCAACATGGCAAAGGTGAACGTGACGCTGTTCACAATTTCTATTAATAGGACCTGTTTTAGCGGATGTGACGCCTTCCGCAATTCGCGATCTTTCCCGCCATTTCTTGAAGAATTGACCGTGTTTACGCACTTTGGCGTCAAAAATTTAAGGTGAGGGTGATAACCCTTAATTACTATTCAGCCATGTTCATTTGATCGGGAAGGATGTCATCATGACGGTATTGCATTGCGTGGATTTTTTTCCGACAGGTAAAGCGCCAGTGGCTATTGAACCGCGGCTTCCTCAACCTGCGTTTCCAGAGCATCATCATGATTTTCATGAAATTGTGGTGGTCGAACATGGAACGGGGATCCATGTGTTCAACGGGCAGCCTTACACCATCAGCGGCGGTACGGTGTGTTTCGTTCGCGATCATGACCGGCATTTATATGAACATACTGACAATCTGTGCCTGACCAATGTGTTGTATCGCTCTCCGGATGCGTTTCAATTTCTGGCTGGGCTGAATCAGCTTTTACCTCAGGAACAGAACGGGCAGTATCCCTCCCATTGGCGGGTGAATCAGGGGGTGTTGCAGCAGGTTCGACAATTGGTGGGGCAGATGGAAGCGCTCGGTGAGGGGATGGATACACCAACGGCGGCAAATCGCGAGATCCTGTTTATGCAACTGCTGGTGCTGCTGCGTAAAAGCAGCCTGATGGAAGCAGCGACCGATAACGACGCGCGGCTTAACCTCCTGATGGCGTGGCTGGAAGATAACTTTGCCGACGAGGTGTGTTGGGAGGCTCTGGCCGAGAAGTTTTCCCTCTCTTTGCGCACTCTGCATCGCCAGCTCAAACAGCAAACCGGATTGACGCCGCAGCGCTACCTTAACCGCTTGCGGCTGATCAAGGCCCGGCATCTGCTTCGCCACAGTGATGACAGTGTGACAGACATCGCTTATCTCTGCGGATTCGGCGACAGTAACCACTTTTCGACGCTTTTTCGTCGTGAGTTCAAGTGGTCACCACGCGATATTCGTCAGGGGCGCGATCTCGTTGTGGCAAGCCGCCTCCAGTAACGCGAAAGCTATCAACGTTTTTTACCGCCGAATCTCAGATAATCATGTCCCTTAACGCCGGATGGTGGCTACGCCTTATCCGGCCTACGTGTCACGTAATCTGTAGGTCGGATAAGGCGTAGCCGCCATCCGACAGGGAATATTGTGATGGCGAATCATCTGGTCCTTCTGAAATCAGACTTCTTTGCGCATGAGCAGCAGGCTGTGGCCGTGGCTGACCGTTATCCGCAGGATGTCTTTGCTGAGCATACCCACGAGTTTTGCGAGCTGGTCATGGTCTGGCGCGGTAATGGTCTGCATGTCCTTAACGATCGCCCGTACCGGATAACCCGTGGCGATCTGTTTTACATTCGCGCCGAAGATAAACACTCCTACACCTCCGTGAACGACCTGGTGTTGCAAAATATCATCTACTGCCCGGAGCGGTTGACGCTGAATGTTGACTGGCAAGGGGCGATCCCCGGATTTAACGGTACGCCGAGGCAGCCGCATTGGCGACTCGGCAGCGTTGGCATGAGCCAGGTCCGACAGGTGATAAGCCAGCTTGAACATGAAAGTAATCAACGTGATGCACAGGCTTTTACCATGGCTGAGCTGCTGTTCGGGCAGCTGGTGACACACCTTAAGCGGCATCGTTATGCCACGGATACGCTCCCGGCGACCTCCAGTGAAACGCTGCTGGATAAACTGATCACCGCGTTAGCCGGTAGCCATGAGCATGCGTTTGAACTGGATACGTTTTGCGAGCGCGAACAATGCAGCGAGCGCGTTTTGCGCCAGCAGTTTCGCAGCCAGACCGGGATGACCATCAACCAGTATCTCCGCCAGGTGCGGGTTTGCCACGCGCAGTATCTGCTCAAACATAGTCGGTTGATGATTAGCGAGATTTCCATGCGCTGCGGCTTTGAGGACAGTAACTACTTTTCGGTGGTATTTACGCGGGAAACCGGGATGACGCCGAGCCAGTGGCGTCATCTCAGTACTCAGCATGCTTAGCTGGCCATTCCCAGACCGACAATGTTTGCCGCGACAATGATCACTACGCAGCCGAGGCTTAGCACGCTGACCGGACGACGACCCGCGTTTTTCCACTCTTTCAATACCAGACCGACAATCCCGCCGCACAGAACATAGAAGCTCATGTGCAGCATCCAGCTTACATAGTCATACTGCGCCGGAATACGTGCGTGGCCCCAGGCGTAGAAGAAGAATTGCAGATACCACATCAAGCCACCAAGCGCAGAGAGCAGCACGTTGGTGATAATCAGCGGTTTGGCTAACGAGAAGTCGGCTTTTATCGACAAGTTCTTCACTTTTGCCAGACGAATGAAGCAGAAGCCCAGGTTAACAAGCGCGCCACCGCCCATAATGACCACATAGCTAGGCAGGGCGACATACAGCGGATCGACGCCCAACGCGGCGGCGGCATCGTGCATCGGTTTCGCCGCGTTCATCGCAAAGGACATCCCGGCGGAGAAAATACCGCACATGACGGCCAGAACCAGACCTTTTTTCAGGTTGAAATCTTCCGCTTTGATGCCCATTTTTCGTTCTTTTAACTGACCGGCACGGGTAACAATACCCACGCCAATCAGCGCGACCAGTACGCCAAGCAGCGTCATGCGGCCGCCAGAGGTATTGATCAGTACATCAAAATTGCCGTTGATAATCGGGGTCATCAGCGTGCCGACAATCAGCGTAATACCTATCGCAATCCCGATACCCATCGACATACCGAGATAGCGCATGGTCAGGCCATAGTTGATATTGCCAATCCCCCACATTGCACCAAACAGAAATACCGGCGCCAGCGTGGAGAGGCTGAAGGAGCTGAAGTAGGCCCAGAAATCGGGAAGTAACATGGCGCTGATGGTCCACGGCAGGATTATCCAGGAGACGATCCCGCCAACCGACCACATCGTTTCCCATGACCAATGTTTGACTTGCTTGAACGGGGCATAGAAACAGGCGGCACTGGCTGCCCCTATCAAATGCCAAAAGATACCCATCGTAATCGCGTTACTCATGACTTAATCCTCGTTATTTTTTATCGTCGGTAATGACCCCTCCGACCTAACGAGTTTAAAAATTACGCAGGTGGTTAACCTTTTGACGATTGCCGCCCTTTTGCGCATGTTGGCAATTATCACGTTAAGTGGGTGATTCGGCTCACATCTTTAACAATGGGTTTGATTCATTAAGACCCTGTAAAAAGTACGGCATTGATAATCATTTTCAATATCATTTAATTAACTATAATGACCCAACTGCTTACGCGGCGTTAACACTGGCCGCCCGACAATACTGGAGATGATTATGAGTTATACACTGCCATCCCTGCCGTACGCTTATGATGCCCTTGAACCGCACTTCGATAAGCAGACGATGGAAATTCACCACACCAAACACCACCAGGCTTACGTAAACAACGCCAACGCTGCGCTGGAAAGCCTGCCTGAATTCGCCAGCCTGTCCGTTGAAGAGCTGATCACCAAACTGGATCAACTGCCAGCAGACAAGAAAACCGTACTGCGTAACAACGCGGGCGGTCACGCTAACCACAGCCTGTTCTGGAAAGGCCTGAAAACCGGTACTACGCTGCAGGGCGACCTGAAAGCGGCTATCGAACGTGACTTCGGCTCCGTTGACAACTTCAAAGCTGAATTTGAAAAAGCAGCGGCAACCCGCTTTGGCTCCGGCTGGGCGTGGCTGGTTCTGAAAGGTGACAAACTGGCTGTTGTTTCCACCGCCAACCAGGATTCCCCGCTGATGGGTGAAGCTATCTCTGGCGCTTCCGGTTTCCCAATCGTGGGCCTGGACGTTTGGGAACACGCTTACTACCTGAAATTCCAGAACCGTCGCCCGGACTACATCAAAGAGTTCTGGAACGTCGTGAACTGGGACGAAGCTGCCGCGCGTTTCGCAGCAAAAAAATAAGTTCTACGCTTTAACAAAGCCCTGCAAGCGATGCTTGTGGGGTTTTTTTGTGATCAAACTCAATATAAAAACAATGATCCACTTAAATTGAAACAAGGTTTTATTATGCGAGTGGGATCACTTTTATAGTCTCTATGAATGTCTATCTTCTTTTCATCAAGACGGGCGCATCTCAAAGCAAGATGCAATCGCCCATAAAAATTGCCCCATTTTTATGTCTACAGGTGATGGAAATGCAGATCAAACGTACGATAGAGAAAATCCCAGGCGGTATGATGCTGGTGCCGCTTTTCCTGGGCGCGTTGTGTCACACCTTTTCCCCCGGCGCCGGGAAATATTTCGGCTCTTTTACCAACGGTATGATCACCGGTACGGTGCCTATCCTGGCAGTCTGGTTCTTTTGCATGGGGGCGTCGATCAAGCTAAGCGCCACCGGCACCGTGCTGCGCAAATCAGGTACGTTAGTCATAACCAAGATTCTGGTGGCGTGGGTGGTTGCAGCGATTGCTTCACGCATTCTGCCGGAACATGGTGTAGAGGTCGGATTCTTCGCTGGGTTGTCTACGCTGGCGCTGGTGGCCGCGATGGATATGACCAACGGCGGGCTGTATGCCTCGATTATGCAGCAGTACGGCACCAAAGAAGAGGCCGGGGCGTTTGTCCTGATGTCGCTGGAGTCTGGCCCGCTGATGACCATGGTGATTCTGGGAACCGCCGGGATCGCGTCGTTTGAACCACACGTATTTGTTGGTGCAGTATTGCCGTTCCTGATTGGCTTTGCGCTGGGGAATCTGGACCCTGAACTGCGGGAGTTCTTCAGCAAAGCGGTGCAGACGCTGATCCCGTTCTTTGCCTTCGCATTAGGTAACACCATTGATTTGAGCGTGATTGCGCAGACCGGCGTGCTGGGTATTCTGCTGGGCGTGGCGGTGATTATCATCACTGGTATTCCATTGATTATCGCCGATAAACTGATTGGTGGTGGCGATGGTACGGCGGGGATTGCCGCTTCCAGTTCTGCGGGGGCGGCGGTTGCTACGCCTGTGCTGATTGCTGAAATGGTTCCGGCATTTAAACCGATGGCACCGGCAGCAACTTCCCTGGTCGCCACGTCGGTGATTGTGACCTCCATTCTGGTGCCGATTATCACGTCTATCTGGTCGAAAAGGGCCAAAGCAAGGGCGGCAGAAATTGATATTCGTGGCACCGTGAAGTAAGTCTCTTAAGCCGGATGGTCTGCACCATCCGGCTTAATTATTTACCCTTTGACGACAAACACCTCATCGATTGTTCGACACTCACTCTCGTTCAACTCTCCACCGGCATTACGTGACACGCCGGTACAATAGCCAAACTTACGCGATACCACGGTTTTGATGGTGGTGACAAAATCTTCGCCGATGGCATAGATGGACATGTAGGTGCCAATCTGGTCCTGAATATCGCGAAGTGCTGCCAGGTCGCCCTGTTTAAACGCTTCCCGCGCGCTGACAAACAGTTCCGGCATGACGTTGTTCAACCCTGAAATTATCCCCGCGCCACCTGCTAACAGGTTGGGAATGTAGTATTCGTCATAGCCGGACAGCACGGCAAAATCCTCCCGCACGGCGCGGGTGGTCTGAATCATACTGCGGGTATGGGACTGGCAGTCGACGGTGTCTTTAATGCCAGCGAAATTCGGGAACTCGGCGGCGAGGGTGGCTACCAGTTCGGGGGTTAAATCGCAGCCGGTGCGTGCCGGGAAGTTATAAGCAAACCATTTGCCGCTGAGTGTCTGCCCCAACTGACGGAAGTAGCTCAGCAGCTGTTTCGCCGTTTGTCCGTAGTAGTAGGGCGGCAGGATCATCACGGCATCGTAACCTGAGCGATACGCTTCCTGCGCCATCAATAAAACATCATTCTGGCAGGTGGATGAGACGTTGGCGACCATCTTCAGCGAGCTCATGGCGCGGGCCTCGCGGATCAGCAGCAGTCTTTCTTCGAGCGTGAAGGAGGCAAATTCCCCGATGCTGCCCATCAGCAAAATCACGTCGATTTTGGCCTCGGTAAGGCGTTTGAGATGTTGGCTTAGACCGTTGAGATCGATCTTGCCATCATTGTCCATTGGCGTAATGGAAGGACACCAGACGCCAGCAAATTGCGATTGACCAGTCACGTTGTCGACTCCTTATTTGAAATGATGTTTCAAAATCAGATTACATTGATAGCATGTGTCCCTAAGTTTCATGTGAACCGTGCTCTCATTTTGAGCGACTGGGGTAAAATAAATGTGGTGTAATGGGGGAAATTTATCGGGAGAGGGAACAGATGCGATATCCGGTCGATGTTTTTACAGGCAAAGTTCGGGACTACACGGGAAGCCGTCCCAGCGCGATTGCGAAAGTCCAGATTGACGGTGAGTTGATGCTGACCGAACTGGGGCTGACGGGGGATGAACAAGCGGAAACGAAAATTCACGGCGGGCCGGATCGCGCGCTGTGTCACTATCCGCGTGAACACTATCAGCACTGGAGACAAGCGTTTCCGGAGCAGGCGGAGCTATTTGTCGCCCCCGCGTTTGGTGAGAACCTCTCTACTGAGGGGCTGACTGAAGATAATGTGTATATTGGCGACATTTTCCAGTGGGGAGAGGCGCTGATTCAGGTCACGCAGCCGCGCTCGCCGTGCTTTAAGCTGAATTTCCATTTTGGCATCAGCGATATGGCCAGCCAGATGCAGGATGCGGGCAAGACGGGCTGGCTGTGTAGCGTCATCGCGCCTGGTCAGGTGTCAGCAGACGCGCCATTGATCCTGGCGTCACGCGTGAGCGACGTCAGCGTGCGGGAGGCCATTGCTATCGCCTGGCATATGCCGTTTGATGATTCGCAATATCACCGTTTACTGTCGGCTGCTGGGTTATCAAAAAGCTGGACCAGAACGATGCAAAAGCGCCGTTTAAGCGGCAAGATCGAAGACAATTCCCGCCGTTTGTGGGGAAAATAAACCTACCTTCATCTGGCAGTTAAATCAGGTGGCGACACCTGATTTACCTCTCCCCCGTGCTTCATCCCCTGCGTACCAAACCGGGCAAAAACCTGACGGTCACGGTTTGCTTCAAAGCCATTCTTGATACCTGGTCCACAAAAAGAAACTCTGCGTTGAAAAAAAACTTGAGTATTTCCTGCACTCAAATATCTTAGCTTCAAATTGGTTTAAACCAGATGAGCGAAATGAAAAAGAAAAACAATGTTGATGTGCTCAGGGAGCGCTTTGAAAGCTGGTTAAACGAGAAGAATTTACCAGCGGGGTCCAAATTGCCTTCGGAAAGGGAGTTATGTGAGCTGCTGGATGCAAAGCGTATGACCTTACGTCAGGTTCTGATTGAGCTTGAGATCGATGCGCGTATTTTCCGCAAGAACCGCAGTGGTTGGTTTATTTCATCGAAGCGGTTTATTTATAACCCTAAATCACTTTCCAGCTTCAATGCTGAAGCCTGTGCCCAGGGACGTAAGCCTTTTTGGGATTATTTAACCAAAGAAACCATTGATACAGTCCCACACCATGTTGAGGATGTTTTTCTCTCTTCGGGCGATCGTTATCTGATTACCGGTTGGTGCGGTCTTGATTCACATAAAGTGTTTTACCATGAATCCTATATTGATGCCGATGTTGCGCCAGGATTCATTAATAAATTGGGCAATCAGTCTTTTGCCAGCGTCTGGGAAGATGCATTTGGCCATGTTTTAAATATCAAAGAAATGGTTTTTAAACCGGTCAATATGCCAGAAGTGGCCTGCAAAGAGCTGGGTGTTGCGCCTAATACGTATGGAATTTTAGTAGAAAAACATCGGGCTACCCGAGATAAAAAAGTGGTTCAGGTTGATTTCGAATACTGGAGACTTGAATCAGTGGAACTTGTTATTCGCGATGAATGAGAAAAATAATGGGAAAATGTAACCAAGAACTTCTTGCGGAACGCGCGAGAAATATACCGCTGTACCTACATGCTTATGCTTTTCATCTGAATATGCGCTACGAGAGAGTCCTGCCGGGGGATCTTCTGGATATTGCGCATCAGCAAAAATTGAAGGGTGTAAAAATACATGTTGAGGATGGTGAGTCCCAATCACTGCAGAAACTGAACGATCAGCAGCTACACGATTTTAAAGAGAAGGCCAAAAAATATAATCTGGATGTGCATATCGAAACAAGCGCATCGGATAAGGCGACATTGACGGATGCCATCCGTATTGCTGTTGCTACTGGTGCAACTTCAGTGCGTTTCTACCCGCGTTATGAAGGGCATCTCAACGATGTTATGGCGAAGATTGCCAATGATATTGCATGGCTGTCTCAGTATGACGATTGCGGACTAAGCTTTACTATCGAACAGCATGAAGATCTGCAAGGCCATGAGCTGGTGACGCTGGTTAACAATAGCGGGATGAAAAATCTCTCTATTCTGTTTGATTTTGGCAACATGATTAATGCTAATGAACAGCCGCTTTCTGCGTTAGAGGTTATGTCTCCTCTGATCACTCAGGTGCATATCAAAGACGCAAAAATTATTAAAGAAGGTAAAGGCTGGGGGCATGAGGCTTGTCGTTCAGGACACGGCGATTTACCCATGGAAGAGATGCTTAAGGCATTATTACTTTTAGGTGAAGATAAACCGCAAGTACATGCTTTTGGCCTGGAAGAAGAAGTTGAATATTATGCCCCTGCATTTCGCTTCGACGATGAGGGTGATAATCCATGGATCCCATGGCGCGATGCAAGTTATACGCCGCTGCCTGACAGCAACATGATTGATGCGCGACTGGCGCAGGAAAAAGAACATGCTCTTGCCCAAATAAAATACATTCGTGATATATGTGACAAGTTTATAGGCAATTAATTAGTTTTCTTAAAATATTATTAAATGCGGAAAGGATTATGAAAATAATCCCCTGCTTTATTAATTATACAATTTAATTTAGATATTTCTCTCAACAAGCAATGAGGGTTTAATCATGTTCATGAATAAATGGGCAAGGCTCTGTTTTTTGATTTTAGGCGGCGGCACGATATTCAAGCTTTCAAGTATGAAAGATGTTTTCTATGTGCCAATGCAGAATGACTGGGGTTTAACTAATACGCAAATTGGGTTGAGCTTTACGGTTTATACGATTGTTCAGACAACCGGACTTTTTCTTTCTCTCTATATCGCAGATCGTTACTCCAAGAAAATATTATTACCGTTCGGTCTGATTGGCGTTGGGTTATGTGGCTTATATCTGGCAACGCTACCGTCATTTACTGGTTATCTCATTTGCTTTGCCGCGATGGCTTTCTTTGCCGATGTGGTTTATTGGCCGGTATTGCTGAAAGCCGTTCGTTTGCTGGGAACGAAAGAAGAACAAGGACGTATGTTCGGCTTTTTAGAAGCCGGACGTGGTGTGGTGGATGTTATCGTTGCATCTGGCGCTCTGTTTGTCTTCGTTCAGTTTGGTGAAGGTAAAGCGGGGATGCAGGCGGGCCTGTTGTTCTATACGGTAATTACGCTTGTGGCAGGTATTGTGACGTACTTTATTGTCGATGATGACAAAGTGAAAGGCGGCGAGAAAACCAGTGCCAACATGGAAGTGTTAAAGGGTATCAAACATGTTTTGTCCTGCCCTAATGTTTGGCTGGCTTCTTTAGGTATTTTCTTCGTTTATGCCGCGTACTGTGGACTGACTTACTTTATTCCGTTCTTAAAAGATATCTATATGCTGCCGGTAGCTCTCGTCGGTGCGTACGGCATCATCAACCAGTATGCGTTAAAAATGGTAGGTGGGCCGATTGGTGGAATGTTGGCAGATAAAGTTGCTAAATCACCGACAGTGTATCTGAAGTGGACGTTCCTGATCTCTGCTGTGGCGATGCTTGTGTTCATGCAGTTACCGCATCAAACAATGAACGTGTATATCGGTATGGCGGCGACATTAGGGTTCGGAGCGATTATCTTCTCACAGCGTGCCATTTTCTTCGCGCCGATGGATGAGATCGGTACCCCACGTGAGTATGCGGGCTCGGCAATGGCATTTGGTTGCATCATCGGTTATATGCCAGCGATGTTTGCGTACACGTTGTACGGCTATTTGCTGGATACCAATAGCGGCATCACTGGCTACAACTATGTCTTTAGCGTGATGATTGCGTTCAGCTTAATGGGCTTTATCTGCTCGACCATTCTGGTGAAGCGAATTAAAAAGCAAAAGCTAGCGGCTGCAGCTGCGGCGGCATAACGTGAATGCTTCCCCGGTAATTATGTCGTACCGGGGAAGCCTGTTAAGCGC
Organism: Citrobacter sp. wls757; assembly: GCF_005280935.1. NCBI lineage: Bacteria > Pseudomonadati > Pseudomonadota > Gammaproteobacteria > Enterobacterales > Enterobacteriaceae > Citrobacter > Citrobacter sp. wls757. The sequence goes on from NZ_SZWU01000027.1 coordinate 13,068, forward strand.
GTTTATACAGCGGTAACCAAATCACCAGCCGTAAACCACCCAGCGGGCTGTCTTCGGCCTTCACCCAGCCACGATGCTGCTGAATTGCGGTTTCAACAATCGCCAGACCCAGACCTGTTCCGCCAGACTCGCGATCGCGCGCCTCATCGGTACGATAGAACGGACGGAAAATCTGTTCTCTGTCTTCAGGGCTAACGCCTGGGCCATCGTCGTCCACGGTGATGGTAATCCCGTCGATATCCACCGCGAAGCCAACTTCAATCTTCGTATGTGAATAGCGCAGGGCATTGCGCACAATGTTTTCCAGCGCACTTTCCAACGCATTTGGGTTACCGTACAGCGGCCACGGACCCGGCGGGAAATTCACCGTGAGCGATTTACCCATCTGCTCAGCTTCAAAGGCGGCGTTATCCAGCACTTCGCCCCAAAGCTGATTAGCTTTCACTGTTTCACTGACCAGCGCGTTTTTCTGCTGATTACGTGACATCACCAGCAGGTCGTTGATCATGCTGTCCAGTCGGTGTGCTTCTGTTTCAATGCGCTCCAGCTCTTTGCTCTCACCGCTACGACGGCGCAGCAGAGCGGTGCCCAGTTGCAGACGCGTTAGCGGTGTTCTCAGCTCGTGAGAGATGTCCGACAGCAGGCGTTGCTGTGTGGTCATCATCCGTTCCAACGCCGTCACCATCTGGTTAAAGCTCGCGCCTGCCGCCAGGAACTCCTGCGGACCGGCTTCCAGCTCAGGATGTTGACGCAGGTTACCCTGAGCTACTTCATCCGCCGCGTTTTTCAACTTACGCGCCGGTTTCGCCAGACTCCAGGCAAGCCAAAGCAATAGCGGTGAGCTGACTAACATGGTGACGATCAGCAACAACAGCGGTCGGTCGAACAGCAGGTTGATAAAGTCAGATTGTGAGCTGCTGGCAGGTCGTATGAGATACAGCTGGTAGTTATCTTCACCGTCTCTGACGGAGAAAGGCCCGACCATCTCAACGCGACCGTATTTTTTCTTTTGCGGATGGTCGGCGTTATCGGCCTGACCAATAAAGTTACGAATGATCTGCATTTCGTTGCGTTCTGCGCCGATCACGCGTCCTTCCGTCGTAACAAGTAATAACCGCTGTCCTGGCGGCGCCCACTTGTCTATCGCCCGAAACAAGCGACGCCACCACATCAAATCATTGGGTGGATCGTTCGCCAGTTCAGCTTCAACGTGTTGCTCAATCATTAACCCCTGGCGCTGCTCGCTGTCCAGTAGCTCGGTCATCTGGCGTGAGTCGAGCTTGGGTAACATCAGTACCAACATCAACACCAGTGCCAGCGTCAACCAGAAGATGGCAAAGATGCGTGCGGTTAAGCTCCCTATCATGAAGCGGAGACCATCAGGTAGCCGCGACCACGCAGGGTTTTAAACCACGGGTGTCCGTCTTTACGCTCTGGCAGCTTACGACGCAGGTTCGAGATATGCATGTCGATCGCGCGATCGAAAGGCGTCAGGCGTTTGCCCAGCACTTCCTGGCTCAGGTGCTCACGCGAAACCACCTGACCGAGATGCTGAGCCAGCAAATAGAGCAGGGTGAATTCGGTGCCGGTTAACTCCAGAATTTGCCCGTCAAAGCTGGCTTCCTGGCGACCCGGATTAAGGCTTAACGCATCAACTTCCAGCGTCGGCGAACCGTTATCGCTGTTCTGCTGCTGTTCGCTCCAGTGTGAGCGACGCAGAATAGCGCGGATGCGCGCGACCAGTTCACGGTCGTTAAACGGTTTAGGTAAATAGTCGTCCGCGCCCAGCTCAAGGCCAAGTACGCGATCCAATTCGCTGCCGCGAGCGGTCAGCATGATTACGGGTGTCTGGTGTGTCTGACGAAGTGCTTTCAGCGTATCAATGCCGTTTTTCTTCGGCATCATGACGTCGAGCAAAAGTAAATCGATGCTGTCATCCAGAAGCTCAAGCGCCTGTTCCCCATCATAGGCAACCAGCACATCGAAACCTTCCATTTCGAGCAACTCCTTTAACAGGGAAGTCAGCTCTCGGTCATCATCAACTAACAGGATTTTATTCATTGTTTACGTACCTCCGAGGCAGAAATTACGTCATCAGGCGTCGCTAATCTATGACTTTACGTTGTTTTACACCCCCTGACGCATGTTTGCAGCCCGAATCGTAAACTGTCTCTCGTTGAATCGCGACAGAAAAGATTTTGGGAGCAAGTGATGGGCAAAGTTACCGCTGCCGTCATGGCCTCAACGCTGGCACTCAGTACATTTAGCCATGCAGCTGAAGTCGTCACAGGCGATCACTGGCACCTGGGTGAAGGCTCATCGCAACGCAGCGTTCAGAGCCACATGTTTGACGGTATCAGTTTAACCGAACATCAACGTCAACAGATGCGAGATTTAATGCAGCAGGCAAGACACGAACAGCCTCCTGTTAATGTTAGCGAAATGGAGACAATGCATCGCCTTGTCACCGCAGAGAAATTTGATGAAAGCGCAGTGCGCGCTCAGGCAGAAAGAATGGCGCAAGAACAGGTTGCCCGCCAGGTTGAAATAGCCAGGATCCGCAACCAGATGTATCGCCTGTTAACACCAGAGCAGCAAGCGGTTTTAAATGAGAAACATGAACAACGAATGGAGCAACTGCGCGATGTAGCGCACTGGAAAAAAAGCTCATCGTTGAATTTATTGAGTAGTAGCAACTCACGTTCCCAGTAGTAACCCTGTTTTCCTTGCCATAGACACCATCCCTGTCTTCCCCCACATGATGTGGGGGTTTTTTTTGCCCAAAATTTGTCCCTCGGTTATTGCCTGACTGTTTTACTTCATCCGTTATACTAGCGGCATATCCTGGCAGGAGTGTTTATGAATCAAACCTATGGGCGGCTGGTGAGCCGGGCGGCAATCGCGGCAACCGTGATGGCATCGCTGTTACTTTTGATCAAAATTTTCGCGTGGTGGTACACCGGATCGGTCAGTATTCTGGCAGCACTGGTGGATTCTCTGGTGGACATCGCGGCGTCGTTAACCAACCTGTTGGTGGTGCGCTATTCGCTGCAGCCCGCAGATGATGAACATACGTTCGGACACGGAAAAGCGGAATCGCTGGCGGCGCTGGCGCAAAGCATGTTTATTTCTGGTTCGGCGCTGTTTTTATTCCTGACCGGGATTCAGCATCTCATCCAACCCACGCCGATGAAAGATCCGGGCGTTGGGGTGGTTGTCACCATCATTGCGTTAGTGTGTACAATCATTCTGGTCTCGTTTCAGCGCTGGGTAGTGAAGCGTACGCAAAGTCAGGCCGTTCGGGCAGATATGCTTCATTATCAGTCTGATGTTATGATGAACGGTGCGATTCTCATTGCGCTCGGGCTGGCATGGTATGGCTGGCATCGTGCAGATGCCTTGTTTGCGCTGGGGATTGGCATCTATATTTTATATAGCGCATTACGCATGGGGTATGAGGCAGTGCAATCTTTGCTGGATCGCGCTTTACCCGATGAGGAACGTCAGGAAATTATTGATATAGTGACATCATGGCCTGGAGTCAGCGGCGCTCACGATCTTCGCACGCGGCAGTCAGGGCCGACTCGCTTTATTCAGATTCATTTGGAAATGGAAGATAATCTGCCGCTCGTTCAGGCGCATTTAGTGGCTGAACAGGTTGAGCAGGCAATTTTACGGCGTTTCCCGGGATCGGATGTCATCATTCATCAGGATCCCTGTTCAGTCGTACCCAAGGAAGGCAAGATGTTTGAGCTTTCATAATTCGTTGTAAAAAAAGTGAACCGGGCCAGCATTTTGTGTATAAATTACCACCATTTGGCCTGACCTGAATCAATTCAGCAGGAAGTGATTGTTATACTATCTGCATATTCGTTGGATCGTTTCGATATGCGGAATCGACTTCCGGCAGCAGATTTCATTTTGCATTCCAAAGTTCAGAGGTAGTCATGATTAAGAAAATCGGTGTGTTGACAAGCGGCGGTGATGCGCCGGGCATGAACGCAGCAATCCGTGGTGTTGTACGTGCAGCGTTGACGGAAGGGCTGGAAGTCATGGGGATCCATGATGGCTACCTGGGTTTGTATGAAGACCGTATGGTCCAGCTTGACCGCTACAGCGTGTCCGACATGATCAACCGTGGCGGTACTTTCCTCGGTTCTGCTCGCTTCCCGGAATTCCGTGATGAAAACGTACGTGCGGTGGCGATCGAAAACCTGAAGAAGCGTGGCATCGACGCCCTGGTTGTTATCGGGGGTGACGGTTCTTACATGGGTGCAAAACGCCTGACCGAAATGGGCTTCCCATGCATCGGTCTGCCGGGCACTATCGATAACGATATCAAAGGTACCGACTACACCATCGGTTACTTCACCGCTCTGGGTACCGTTGTCGAAGCGATTGACCGCCTGCGTGATACATCTTCTTCTCACCAGCGCATTTCCATCGTCGAAGTGATGGGCCGCTACTGTGGTGACCTGACCCTGGCGGCTGCAATTGCCGGTGGTTGTGAGTTCGTGGTGGTTCCGGAAGTGGAATTCAGCCGTGACGATTTGGTTACTGAAATCAAAGCGGGCATCGCGAAAGGTAAAAAACACGCAATCGTAGCGATCACTGAACACATGTGTGACGTTGACGAACTGGCGCATTACATTGAGAAAGAAACGGGTCGTGAAACGCGTGCAACCGTACTGGGTCACATCCAGCGTGGTGGTTCCCCGGTTCCTTACGACCGTATCCTGGCATCCCGTATGGGCGCCTATGCCATTGAACTTCTGCTGGAAGGCCACGGCGGTCGCTGCGTAGGTATTCAGAACGAGCAGCTGGTTCACCACGACATCATCGACGCTATCGAAAACATGAAGCGTCCGTTCAAAGGTGACTGGCTGGACTGCGCGAAAAAACTGTACTAAATGCAATTGCCTGATGGCGGCTTGCACCTTATCCGGCCTACATGATGCAAATCGTAGGCCTGATAAGCGTAGCGCCATCAGGCAA
>NZ_SZWU01000028.1:0-9926 GCF_005280935.1 Citrobacter sp. wls757
CCGCCCTGACGGGCGGTTGAATTTACTCTTCTGTTTTCTCGGTGGCTTCGGCTTCTTTTGCTTCTTCAGCCTCGTTGTCCTCATCTCGCGTACGTCGCTTACCGACATAGAAACGAGAGAAGAAAACGCCCACTTCAAACAGGCAGTACATCGGTATCGCCAACAACGTTTGCGAGAAGACATCTGGCGGAGTCAGTAACATCCCGACGACGAATGCTCCCACCACAACGTAAGGTCGTTTCTTACGTAAATCTTCAGGTGTCGTAATGCCCATCCAGCATAGCAGCACAATGGCGACAGGGACCTCAAAAGAGACACCGAAAGCCATAAATAGCGCCATTACGAAGCTGAGATAGCTGGCAATGTCCGTCGATACCTGCACGCCTTGCGGAGCCGTGTTAGCCAGAAAACCAAACGCCAACGGGAAGACGACAAAATAGGCGAATGCCATGCCGATGTAGAACAACAACGAGCTGGAGACCAGCAGCGGCACAACCAGGCGACGTTCATGTTTGTACAAAGCAGGCGCAATAAATGCCCATACCTGGTAGAGGATCACTGGCGCTGACAGGATCAGCGACACCATGAAGGTTAACTTTATAGGGGTAAAGAACGGTGAGGCCACATCGGTGGCGATCATCGTTGCACCCTGCGGCATCTGTTTAATCAGCGGTGCCGCAACCATATGGTAAATGTCGTTGGCAAAGTAAACCAACGCCAGAAAGATCACGATAACCGCAATAATGCAGTTCAGGAGTCGCTTACGCAGCTCGATAAGATGCGTAATGAGCGGTTGGGTATCTTCTACAGCCATGTTTACGGTTTATCACTCGACGAGGGGGAGGATTCGACAACAGGTGCGGCAGCTTTCTTTTCTGCATCCATCAACGTGGCGGAAGTGTTTTCCGTCTGCTCTGGCGTTTTAGCACCCGCGGATTCCGGTTTTTGCTCCGGCGAACTGGCCTGGTTTTCAGCGGCGGCAGGGGTGACCCCTTCTCGCTGCGCTTCACCTTCTTTCACCACCGGATTATGGATAGTGTGCGCTTCATCGCTCGCTTTCTCAGGATCGTGCACGCTGTAAGAACGCTTCATCGATTCCGCCGCTTCACGCAGCTCATCCATTGACGCTTTCAGCTCCGGGGTCAGATTTGTCAGGCTCGCTTTCTCTACTTTCTTCAGGCTGTCCTGAAACTCCTGAAGCTTAAGCTCCTGGGTCAGTTCATTCTGAACAGTAGTTGCAAGGGAACGCAAAGCGCGAACCCAGCCAGCAACCGTTTTTACCGCTACAGGTAATCGTTGCGGCCCCAGAACAATGAGGCCGATCACGAACACCAATAACAGTTCGCTAAAACCGATATCAAACACGGATTATACCTGCTCTTTATCTTGGCTTTTGGCGTCTTCCCTTTTCACTTCACCCTGCTTATCGGTGATGGATTTAGCAGTAAAATCAGCGTCCTGGCTGGTTTTATCTTGCTTAGGCTCATCATCACCCATCGCTTTTTTGAAGCCTTTGATCGACGCGCCAAGATCGGAACCGATGGAGCCGAGTTTCTTGGTGCCAAATAGCAGTACAACGATGACGGCAATGATCAACAACTGCCAAATACTGATACCACCCATACATGTTCCTCTGTCATAGATGATGAATTAATAAGGCCGTAGTATACGTTACACGACCTGCCTTGGGCGATGAAAAATTCAGCGCATTTTGCGCCAGCCGATCAACCAGGCTATGACGCCTCCCGCCATTAACCAGCCCGGCATAAACCCCCACTCAGGGCGGCTTACCAGCAGGAATGTTCCACTTAGCAACAATGTTGCGCCAATGCCCAATAAATAACGGGATTGTCCCTGGCGTACATGATTCGCGTGAAGCTCGCGGGCAATCTTATCAACACTGTGCTGTAAATATTTGCCCTGGCGCAAACTGTCATACACCAGTTCAGGTATTTCTGGCATTTTTTCGACCCAGAACGGTGCTTTTTCTTTAAATGCCCTAACGAGCGCCGGAATACCGACCTGATCTTTAATCCAGGATTCGAGGAATGGCTTAGCCGTTTTCCACAAATCTAACTGAGGGTAGAGTTGTCGTCCGACACCTTCAACGTACAGTAGCGTCTTCTGGAGCAATACCAGTTGAGGCTGAACTTCCATATTGAAGCGGCGCGCAGTGTTGAACAGATTCAACAGCACGTGACCAAAGGAAATCTCCGCCAGCGGCTTTTCAAAAATCGGTTCGCACACGGTACGAATGGCAAATTCAAACTCTTCTACATTGGTATCCGGCGGAACCCAACCAGAATCCACGTGCAGTTCAGCAACTTTGCGGTAATCGCGGTTAAAGAACGCAATGAAGTTTTCAGCCAGGTAGCGCTTATCTTCTTTGTTTAAAGAGCCCACAATCCCACAATCAATACCAATGTATTTCGGGTTTTCAGGGTGCTCATAACTGACAAAAATGTTCCCGGGGTGCATATCCGCATGGAAAAAGCTGTCGCGGAATACCTGAGTAAAGAAGACCTGAACACCACGCTCGGCCAACAGTTTCATATTGGTGCCGTTCTTCTCAAGCGTGGTGACATCTGAAACCGGGATACCGTAAATGCGCTCCATCACCATCATGTTCTGACTGCAATAGTCGGAATACACTTCCGGGATGTACAGCATCGGACTATCTTCAAAATTACGTCGTAGCTGAATGGCGTTCGCCGATTCGCGCAGCAGATTCAGTTCATCGATCAACGTTTTTTCATATTCACGGACGACTTCTGTTGGTCGCAGGCGACGTCCATCTGGCAGCAGACGAGGAACCCAACGAGCCAGGCGGTAGATCAGTTTTAAATCCGCTTTGATGACCGGGAGTATGTCCGGGCGAATAACTTTGATCACCACCTCTTTGCCATTCGATTTCAATCGCGCAGTGTGGACCTGAGCAACAGACGCAGATGCCAGTGGCGTGATTTCAAAATCATCAAACCATTCCTCAACGGGCAGCCCGCCCATAGCCTCTTCGATTTGTTTTTTCGCTCTAAGCCCATCGAACGGGGCAACCCGATCCTGCAATAGCGCAAGCTGATCGGCGATGTGCGGAGGGAAAAGGTCACGACGGGTAGAGAGCATTTGCCCAAATTTGATCCACACCGGGCCGAGTTCCTGTAAAGCCAGTCTCAGCCTTTCTCCCAGCGGTTTGTCTTTATGTCGGTTGGGCATCCAGAACAACGAGTAACGCCACAACCGAAGCGGCAGCGTGATTCGCATTTTGGGGATGAGTTCATCAAGACCGTAGCTTAAAAAAGTGCGAATGATGAAATAAAGGCGCCGTACTTCACCTGGCGTCATTTGGCCTCCAGTTTTTCCAGCCGTTTGGCCAGAGATTCAACCGCGCGCTCAACGGCTGCCGTTTCTTCAGCAAACCATGCAACCTCTAGTGGACCAGGAGCCATGCGCCACTCTTCAGTGATCGCTTCGGCGACATAGCGCTGCTGGCGCTGAAAGTTATGGCACAGGAACTTCGCTCCACCACGCAAGACTTTGCTGACCCCTTCCGCGACGATATCGCCGGTATAGGGAGCTAACAGTTCTGCAGGATCCAACTCCGCCAGATCGGCCAGCGCAACAAAGTTCTGTACTACCTGGATATCGCCCTGGACTTCCAGCTCACCGCTGCGGATAAGCGTGGTGAGTTGCTGTCGATCACGCAATTTCGGTAACACACTGGCATATGTGATTACGGTGCAATCGGCTTCGCCTTCCCATGCCCCCAGCACATCGACCTGGCGCTCGCTAAATACCAGGACTAACGGTGTTGAAAATCCTTTGAGATCAACACGCAGCACCTTACCCTGTAAACGCGTTCGGGCTGACTTCAGCGCAGGAGAACGGTACAGAAAGGTGTTGAGCAGATTTTCAACGCCTGCGGTTACTAAGGGTTTTAAAGGCATCCCCACTCTCCTGTCAGAACTTGTAACCACGATGCAGCGCAACGACACCTGCTGTCAGGTTGTAGTAATCAACGCTTTCGAACCCGGCATCTTGCATCATTGCTTTTAAGGTGTCCTGATCGGGATGCATACGGATGGACTCCGCCAAATAACGGTAGCTGTCCGCATCGCTTGCTACCATTGAACCTATGCGCGGCAGAACATGGAAAGAGTATGCGTCGTAGGCTTTGCTCAACGGTTCGATTATGGGTTTGGAGAATTCCAGCACCAGTAGACGTCCGCCCGGCTTCAATACGCGGTACATGGAGCGTAATGCTTTGTCTTTATCCGTTACGTTGCGCAGACCGAAAGAGATGGTGATGCAGTCAAACGTGTTGTCAGGGAAAGGTAATGCTTCCGCATTCGCCTGAACGTACTCAACGTTACCTACCACGCCAATATTACGCAGCTTTTCGCGACCCATTTTGAGCATTGAGTCATTGATATCCGCCAGCACAACTTTGCCGGTTTCACCAACCATGCGAGAGAATTTCGCCGTCAGATCGCCGGTACCGCCTGCTAAATCGAGAACGGTTTGCCCGCGACGCACGCCACTGCAATCAATGGTGAAGCGCTTCCACAAACGATGAATGCCAAATGACATTAAGTCATTCATAACGTCATATTTAGACGCCACAGAATGAAAAACGTGGGCCACCATGTCAGCTTTCTGCTCTTTAGCGACGGTCTGAAAGCCAAAGTGCGTCGTTTCTTGTGAATTATCCACCATCTCAGTGCCTGCTCATCCAAAAAATGTTCGAGAAGTGTAACAGATTGGGCCAATTTGCCCTACCCTTCTACCGGGTTCAACTACCCCAAATGGACTAGTTTGATTGCTGATTTACCGCTTCATCCTCGGGGTAAGACGCATCTTGTTGCGTCTCAGGGACCGAGCGCAAGCGGTATTCTTCATCCTGTGTAGTAGCTTGTTCAGCCAGCTCAGGATTTATCTCGCGCTTAATTTCCACGCCTAAACTACGAAAAGCTTCTGCCTGCGACAGGACGTTTCCACGACCGGAAGAGAGTTTTTTCATCGCCTGTCGGTAGTTGTCCTGGGCTTTGTCCAGGCTTTGACCTATTGCCGACATATCATCCACAAACAACCGCATCTTGTCATAAAGTTTGCTGGCCCGATCGGCAATTTGTTGCGCATTACGACTCTGATGCTCGTAGCGCCACAGGTTGGCGATCGTGCGCAATGCCACCAACAGCGTGGTAGGGCTCACCAGCATAATGTTATTTCTAAGCGCTTCGGTAATCAGTTCGGGCTGTCGGTCGAGCGCCAGTAAAAAAGCGGGCTCAACGGGGATAAACATCAGCACGTAGTCAAGCGTACGCAGCCCAGGAAGCTGCTGATAATCTTTGCGCCCCAGCAGTCGAATATGGTTACGCACCGAGGCGATGTGCTCCTGCAATGCACTTTCGCGGGTGTATTCATCTTCTGCGTTAAAATAGCGCTCATAGGCGACCAGCGTCATTTTCGCATCGATCACCACATCTTTACCCTGCGGTAGCCGAACGATGACATCAGGCTGCATTCGCGAACGGGCGTCGTTTTCGATGCTGACCTGGGTTTCATATTCATAACCCTCACGCAGACCAGAGGCTTCGAGTACCCGCGTAAGTACGACCTCTCCCCAATTACCCTGCGTTTTGTTATCGCCTTTTAATGCCCGTGTCAGGTTTACCGCTTCCTGCGCCATCTGCGCATTCAGTTGCTGGAGATTACGAATTTCGTGTGCCAGGGTATGGCGTTCTTGCGCCTCTTTACCAAAGCTATCCTGAACCTGGCGACGAAAACCGTCCAGTTGTTCACGAAGCGGCGCAAGCAGGCTGCTCAGACTTTGGCGATTTTGCTCATCAACACGGCGGTTGCTGTGCTCAAAAATACGATTCGCCAGATTTTCAAACTGTTCACTCAGACGCTGTTCGCTGTTGATCATCTGGCGGATTTTATCTTCCGCATGCTGTTGCGTTGCTTCCAGCCGGGTAGTGACTTCACGGAGATCGGCTTCCAGAGAGGTGTTGATACTGTGCAGACTGCGTAATTCGTTATTGAGTAGTTCGCACTCATCACGCCAGTGAGCTTCCTGCGAGAGCTGCTGGCGAGCGGCGCTTAGGGCAATATCCAGTTCACGTCGCTCTTCGATGAGGTCAGCACGGATTTGATCGGCGCGCGCTTTTGTCGCCAGCCACCCTACCAGTAGCCCTGCGGCTAACGCCAACACGGCACTCATCATAATTGAAATATCCACAACGCCCCCTTACAGCAACGACTTACCCGCACAAAATAGAATTGTGCTGTATAAACGTCCAGTTTAAAAGGAATTTCCTGCGAGGCACTACGCAAAATAAAAAGGCCGAACGCGTCGGCCTTTTTGAATAGACGGGAGAATTACAGTAAACGACGCGCGGCTTCCACCACGATTTTCACCGCGTGGCTTTCCGTTTGTTTCATCGTTTCCGCATTAGGGATCTCTTGCTGAGTACGGTTCACGATAACACCCGCGACCATACCGGCACGCAGACCCTGGCTTGCGCACATGGTCAGCAACGTCGCAGATTCCATTTCGTAGTTCATGACACCCATAGACTGCCACTCTTCCATTGAGCCTTTGAAACGGCTCACGACGCGACCAGAGAAGGTGTCATAACGCTCCTGGCCCGGGTAGAAGGTGTCAGAAGACGCGGTAACACCCACGTGAGTGGTGGCGCCGATAGATTTCGCCGCTTCCACCAGCGCGGTGGTGCACTCGAAGTCCGCAACGGCCGGGAATTCCATTGGTGCGAAGTGCAGGCTTGCACCGTCCAGACGAACAGATGCAGTGGTAACCAGTACATCACCCACGTTGATATGCGGCTGGATAGCGCCAGTCGTACCGATGCGCAGGAAGGTACGAATGCCCAGCTGTGCCAGTTCTTCTACGGCAATAGAGGTGGACGGGCCGCCGATACCGGTAGAGCAAACGATCACGGCTTTACCATCCAGCTCAGCACGCCAGGTGGTGAACTCGCGATGAGATGCCAGCTTAACCGGCTTATCCATCAGCGCGGCGATCTTTTCCACACGCTCCGGGTCGCCAGGGACGATAGCAAGCGTAGCCCCTTGTAAATCGTTCTTAGTGAGGCCGAGATGAAAAACATCAGACTTAGACATAAAAACTCCTCTGTGAATCGGTTTTGTCAGAAGAAGCAAAAACACACTTTACCGAAGGCATAAACATATTTTCGTGACAGTCATCACTATGATGTAAATCAATTGCATTCGATTACCATCAAAAAGTGATGCATATCACATAAATGATGTGATGTAAGGAAGCCCTGCACAAAAGATAGCCCGTTTAAGGCAATGTGGTTCGTTGCATGTGTCTATAGTTAACAATGCGCTTTTTGGCTGAATATTTAAGGGTACGGAGAATACCATGACAACACGACAATCTGGCTTTGCACCTGCTGTATCTCCACCGACGTCTACCACGGTTCACACCCCGGATAATGCAATTATCGCCGGTGTAACGTCTATACCTTCACAAGGCGATGATATGCCAGCGTATCACGCACGACCAAAACAGACTGATGGCCTGCTGCCCGTAGTTATTGTCGTGCAGGAGATTTTTGGTATTCATGAGCACATTCGTGACGTTTGCCGTCGTCTGGCTCTGGAAGGGTATCTGGCTATCGCACCAGAACTCTATTTTCGCGAAGGCGATCCCAATGACTTTGCCGATATCCCTACGCTGCTTAGTGGCCTTGTCGCCAAAGTGCCTGACTCTCAGGTACTGGCCGATCTGGACCACGTCGCTAGCTGGGCCTCCCGCAACGGAGGAGATGCGCACCAGTTGATGATCACCGGATTTTGCTGGGGTGGACGCATCACCTGGCTGTATGCCGCACATAATCCGCAGTTAAAAGCGGCCGTAGCGTGGTATGGCAAATTGGTGGGTGACAAAACCCTCAACTCGCCAAAACATCCCGTTGATATCGCAACCGATCTTAACGCCCCCGTTTTGGGGCTTTATGGCGGCCAGGACACCAGCATTCCGCAAGATACCGTTGAAACAATGCGCCAGGCGCTACGCGCCGCCAATGCTAAAGCGGAAATCGTGGTCTATCCCGATGCCGGACATGCGTTCAACGCCGATTATCGCCCGAGCTATCACGAAGAGTCCGCGAAAGACGGTTGGCAGAGAATGCTGGAGTGGTTCGTGCAATACGGTGGGAAGAAATAAACGTTAATTGCCCGGTGGCAGCGACGCCTGACCGGGCCTACAACTATTGCGATTTCCTGTAACCCGGGTAAGCACCAGCGCTTCCCGGGCACCGAATTATGCCTGACGCAGATTCTGCGCCGCTTTGACCATGTTCGCCAGCGCGGCACGGGTTTCCGGCCAGCCGCGGGTTTTCAGGCCGCAGTCCGGGTTCACCCACAGACGTTCTGCTGGAATGCGCTGCTCGGCTTTCTTCAACAGGGCTTCAATCCACTCCACGCTCGGAACGTTCGGTGAGTGAATATCATATACGCCCGGCCCGATTTCATTCGGATAGTCGAACTCTTCAAACGATTCCAGCAACTCCATATCAGAGCGCGAGGTTTCAATGGTGATCACGTCCGCATCCAGCGCCGCAATGGAGTCCATGATGTCGTTGAACTCGCAATAACACATGTGGGTGTGGATCTGGGTTTCATCCTTCGCTACCGCCGCGTTAATGCGGAAGGCCTCCACTCCCCACTCCAGATACGCCGCCCAGTCGCTGCGACGCAGTGGTAAACCTTCGCGCAGTGCCGGTTCATCAATCTGGATGATGCCGATACCCGCCGCTTCCAGATCCGCCACTTCATCACGCAGCGCCAGCGCGATCTGCTTCGCGATGGTTTCACGCGTCACGTCTTCACGCGGGAATGACCAGCAGAGAATGGTCACCGGACCGGTCAGCATGCCTTTTACCGGTTTGTCGGTCAGCGACTGGGCATATTTCGCCCACTCCACGGTGATCGCTTCCGGGCGGCTGACGTCGCCAATCACCACCGGCGGCTTCACGCAGCGAGAGCCGTAGCTCTGCACCCAACCGTTCTGGGTAAAGACGAAACCGTCCAGATGCTCGCCAAAGTATTCAACCATGTCATTACGCTCGGCTTCACCGTGTACCAGCACGTCGAGACCCAGACGTTCCTGTTCAACAATCGCCTGTTTAATATGTTCCGCAATTCCGGTGCGATAGTTACCAGCATCCAGGTTGCCCTTTTTGAAATCCAGGCGCAGGCCGCGAATTTCTGTGGTTTGCGGGAATGAACCGATAGTCGTAGTCGGCCATGCCGGCAGATTAAAGCGGGCACGTTGCGCCTCGGCACGAACCGGGTAAGCGTTAGCGCGCTGGCTGTCCTGGGCGGTGATTGCCGCCAGACGTTTTTCCACTGCGGCGTTGTGTACGCGGGTAGAGTGACGACGAGCCTGAATCGGTGCACTCCACTCGACAATTGCCGCCGTATCTCCGCTATTCAATGCATCGCGCAGCAGCGCCAGCTCGCCGCATTTTTGCAGGGCGAAGGCAAACCAGCTCTTCACTTCTGCATCAAGGCGGATTTCAACACTGAGATCGATTGGGCTGTGCAGCAGGGAGCAGGAAGAAGCCACCCACAGGTTACGTTTCCCGACGATATCTTTGATTTGTGCGTATTTTTCGCTGAGATCGGCACGCCAGACGTTGCGGCCGTTCACCAGCCCCGCTGACAGCAGCCAGTCGGCTGGCAGACGCGTGTGCAGCTCGGCTGCATCATCTTTGCCGTGCACGAAGTCAACGTGCAGCCCCTGTACCGGTAGGGCGGTAATGGTATCCAGGTTTGGCGTTACGCCTTCGAAGTAGGTGGTCAGTAGCAACTTCACCTGACCCGTCAGCGCGTCATAAGCAGGTTTGAAGGCGTCCAGCCACGCTTGCGGCAGCTCC
>NZ_SZWU01000021.1:0-18353 GCF_005280935.1 Citrobacter sp. wls757
TCTGCACAGAGAGGATAATACAAGGCCGGATTAGACGCGACGCGTCGCCATCCGGCAACCTGCGATGGTACATACCACTTCCCCCGCCACGCTCATCACCCCGCTCATCATCAATCTAAAATTCCCATATCTTGTATGGTTGAATCTTTTTAAAACTACATCTAGTATCTCTTCTATCAGGACACATACAACCCGACGCCCTCTATCGCGCCGATCCTTTATTTTTAAATGGAAATACGAATCATGCGTATTATTATTTACACTCGCAATAACTGTGTTCAGTGCCACGCCACCAAACGGGCAATGGAAAGCCGTGGTTTTGACTTTGAGATGGTAAACGTCGATTCACAACCCGATTTGGCTGATAGCCTGCGCGATCAAGGGTTTCGCCAGCTACCGGTCGTGGTCGCGGGTGAAACCAGTTGGTCAGGGTTTCGCCCGGACATGATCAACCGTCTGCATCCGGAACACCGTGTGGCCAGCGCATGAGTCAGCTCGTCTACTTCTCCAGCAGCTCCGAAAATACGCACCGCTTTATGCAGCGTCTGGGGCTGCCAGCCATCCGCATTCCGCTTAACGAACGCGAGCGGATCCGGGTAGACGAACCTTACATATTAATCGTGCCGTCCTACGGCGGCGGCGGCACTGCTGGCGCGGTCCCAAGACAGGTGATCCGCTTTTTAAACGATACGCACAACCGGGCGTTAATCCGTGGAGTGATCGCCTCCGGCAATCGTAATTTCGGTGACGCCTACGGTCGCGCGGGTGATGTCATCTCACAAAAATGCGGCGTGCCGTGGCTCTATCGCTTTGAGCTGATGGGCACCCAAAGCGATATCGACAACGTTCGAAAAGGAGTGAGCGAATTTTGGCAACGACAACCGCAGAACGTGTAATGCAGCCAACGCTGGATTATCACGCCCTGAACGCCATGCTGAATCTGTACGATAAAGCCGGGCGCATTCAGTTCGACAAAGACCATCAGGCCGTGGAGGCCTTCTTTGCCGCCCACGTTCGCCCAAACTCGGTGGCGTTTGCCAGCCAGCAGGAGCGCCTGGAAACGTTGGTGGATGAAGGCTATTACGATGCCAGCGTGTTAGCCCGCTACGATCGCGCGTTCGTGCTGAAGCTATTCGATCACGCCCACGCCAGCGGATTCCGTTTCCAGACGTTCCTCGGCGCATGGAAGTTCTACACCAGCTATACACTGAAAACGTTCGACGGTAAGCGCTATCTCGAAGACTTTGAGGATCGGGTCACGATGGTGGCGCTCACGCTGGCGCAGGGCGATGAAACGCTCGCGATACAGCTGACCGATGAAATGCTCTCCGGGCGCTTTCAGCCCGCCACACCAACCTTTTTAAACTGCGGCAAACAGCAACGCGGTGAGCTGGTCTCCTGCTTCCTGTTGCGTATTGAAGACAACATGGAGTCTATTGGTCGGGCGGTCAACTCCGCACTTCAGCTCTCCAAACGCGGCGGCGGCGTGGCATTTTTACTCTCCAACCTGCGCGAGGCAGGTGCGCCCATTAAGCGTATTGAGAACCAGTCATCTGGGGTGATACCGGTAATGAAAATGCTGGAAGATGCGTTTTCTTATGCGAATCAACTCGGGGCACGTCAGGGTGCGGGGGCGGTGTATCTGCACGCACACCATCCGGATATTTTACGTTTTCTCGATACCAAGCGCGAAAACGCCGACGAGAAAATCCGCATCAAAACGCTCTCGCTTGGCGTGGTGATCCCGGATGTTACCTTTCAACTGGCGAAAGAAAATGCCCGAATGGCGCTGTTCTCACCGTATGACGTGGAACGGATTTACGGCAAACCTTTCGGTGATATCGACGTGAGTGAGCGGTATGACGAACTGGTTGCCGACGAACGTGTGCGCAAAAAATTCATTAACGCCCGCGATTTCTTCCAGCGGCTGGCCGAGATCCAGTTTGAGTCTGGCTATCCTTACATCATGTTTGAAGATACGGTGAATCGCGCCAATCCGATTGCAGGTCGGATCAATATGAGCAACCTGTGCTCGGAGATTTTGCAGGTTAACAGTGCCTCCACCTACGATGAAAATCTCAATTACGCGCAGACCGGGCACGATATTTCCTGCAATCTCGGCTCGTTAAACATTGCCCATACCATGGATTCACCCGACTTTGGTCGTACCGTGGAAACGGCGATTCGTGGCTTAACCGCCGTTTCGGACATGAGCCATATCCGCAGCGTGCCCTCGATTGAGGCCGGAAACAGCGCGTCGCACGCGATTGGTCTTGGGCAGATGAATCTGCACGGGTATCTGGCGCGGGAAGGGATCGCCTACGGTTCGCCGGAAGGGCTGGATTTCACCAATCTCTATTTCTATACCATCACCTGGCATGCGCTGAATACGTCAATGAAGATCGCCCGCGAGCGCGGTCAAACCTTTGCCGGATTCAAACAATCGCGCTACGCCAGCGGCGAGTATTTTAACCAGTATCTGCAGGGCGACTGGCAACCAAAAACCGCCAAGGTTCGCACGCTGTTTGCCGCCAGCGGCATTACGCTGCCGACGCGCGAGATGTGGTCACAGTTGCGTGCAGATGTGATGCGCTACGGCATTTATAACCAGAATTTACAGGCGGTTCCACCCACCGGTTCTATCTCTTACATCAATCATGCCACGTCAAGCATTCACCCGATCGTGTCGAAAGTGGAGATTCGCAAAGAGGGCAAAACCGGGCGCGTTTACTACCCTGCCCCGTTTATGACCAATGAGAACTTGGCCTTGTATCAGGATGCCTATGAGATCGGCCCACAAAAAATCATTGATACCTATGCTGAAGCAACGCGCCATGTCGATCAGGGGCTTTCACTGACGCTCTTTTTCCCCGATACCGCCACCACGCGCGATATCAATAAAGCGCAGATTTACGCCTGGCGTAAGGGCATCAAATCCCTGTACTACATCCGACTACGCCAGCTGGCGCTGGAAGGCACCGAAATCGAAGGCTGCGTGTCATGCGCGCTGTAAGGAGGAGAAAATGACATTATCCCGCGTGAGCGCCATCAACTGGAACAAGATTGAGGATGATAAAGATCTTGAGGTATGGAACCGTCTGACCAGTAACTTCTGGCTCCCGGAAAAGGTCCCGCTCTCCAATGACATTCCGGCCTGGCAAACGTTGAACGCCGCCGAACAGCAGCTAACAATCCGCGTTTTTACCGGGCTGACGCTGCTCGACACCATTCAGAATGTTGCCGGAGCACCAGCGTTAATGGCTGATTCGTTAACGCCGCATGAAGAGGCGGTGCTGTCGAATATCAGCTTTATGGAGGCGGTGCACGCCCGTTCATACAGCTCTATATTCTCTACCCTTTGCCAGACCAAAGACGTGGATGCTGCCTACGCCTGGAGTGAGGAAAATACCCCACTTCAGCGCAAAGCGCAGATCGTTTTGACACATTACGCCAGCGACGAACCGTTGAAGAAAAAAATAGCCAGCGTGTTTCTGGAATCCTTCCTGTTCTATTCTGGCTTCTGGTTGCCAATGTATTTTTCCAGCCGCGGCAAATTGACCAATACCGCCGATCTCATTCGTCTGATCATTCGTGATGAAGCGGTTCATGGGTATTACATTGGTTATAAATATCAAAAAGGTCTGGAGCATATTTCCGAATCCGCACGCGAGGAGTTAAAGAATTTTGCCTTTGACCTGCTGATGGAATTGTATGATAACGAAGCGCGTTATACGGAAGAGTTGTATGCAGAAACCGGCTGGGTGGATGACGTCAAAGCCTTCCTTTGTTACAACGCCAATAAGGCATTAATGAATTTGGGATATGAGGCGCTATTCCCGCCTGAAATGGCGGAGGTTAACCCGGCAATCCTTGCCGCACTGTCGCCCAACGCTGACGAAAACCACGATTTCTTCTCGGGTTCCGGCTCATCTTATGTGATGGGAAAAGCGGTCGAAACCGAAGATGACGACTGGAATTTCTAGCACTCATTTTCACGGAAAATACCGTACATTTTTCGCGGAAATATTTTAACAGGATCACACTTTTGTCGTGCAAATATAATTGTGTGATCTACACTCAATATCAGCCGCATTATTCGCCTGCATTCCAGCAATTCAGGCGATTTTTCATTGCCATTTACAAAAAATATTAACCCGTTCACATTCGCGCTCAGCCCTTATATCACGGGAAGTCCCGCCATCTGGCCTTTGGCAATATTCATGCCACAACCAAATTCAGGGTTGTCTCAGATTCTCAGTATGTTAGGGTAGAAAAAGGTCACTATTTCCATCAGGTAATATATCGATATAAACAAATAACAGGAATCATTCTATTGCATGGCAATTAAATTAGAAGTTAAAAATCTCTATAAGATATTTGGAGAGCATCCCCAGAGAGCCTTCAAATATATTGAAAAAGGACTTTCAAAAGAGCAGATTCTGGATAAAACGGGGCTATCGCTTGGCGTTAAGAACGCCAGTCTGGCCATTGAAGAAGGCGAGATATTTGTCATCATGGGATTATCCGGTTCGGGTAAATCCACAATGGTACGCCTTCTCAATCGCCTGATTGAACCCACCCGCGGACAGGTATTGATTGACGGCGTAGACATCGCCCGGATATCCGATGCTGAGCTTCGCGAGGTGCGCAGAAAAAAGATTGCGATGGTGTTCCAGTCCTTTGCCCTGATGCCGCACATGACGGTTCTCGACAATACGGCATTCGGCATGGAATTAGCCGGTGTTGGTGCGGATGAACGTCGTGAAAAAGCGTTAGATGCGCTGCGCCAGGTTGGTCTGGAGAATTATGCTCACGGCTACCCGGATGAACTTTCCGGGGGGATGCGCCAGCGTGTAGGCCTCGCCCGCGCATTAGCCATTAACCCTGACATCTTATTAATGGATGAGGCCTTCTCAGCCCTCGATCCATTAATTCGTACTGAGATGCAGGATGAACTGGTAAAACTACAGGCGAAGCATCAACGTACCGTGGTCTTTATATCGCATGACCTCGACGAAGCCATGCGCATTGGCGACAGAATTGCCATTATGCAAAACGGTGAAGTGGTCCAGGTCGGCACGCCAGATGAAATCCTGAATAATCCGGCCAATGATTATGTGCGCACCTTCTTCCGTGGCGTCGATATTAGCCAGGTCTTTAGCGCGAAAGATATTTCACGCCGTAGTCCCGAAGGTTTGATTCGTAAAAACCCCGGGGTGGGTCCACGTTCTGCGCTGCAATTATTGCAGGACAAAGATCGCGAATATGGTTACGTGATCGAACGCGGCAATAAATTCGTTGGCGTTGTCTCTATCGACTCATTAAAAACAGCGTTAAGTCAGGCGCAAGGTATTGAAGCGGCATTGATCGATGAGCCGTTAGCCGTAGATGCACAAACCCCTCTCAGCGAGTTGCTTTCTCATGTCGGTCAGGCCCCGTGCGCGGTGCCGGTTGTAGATGAGGAACAGCAGTATGTGGGCGTCATTTCAAAACGCATGCTGTTACAGGCTTTAGATCGTGAGGGGGTAAACAATGGCTGATCAAACTAATCCGTGGGACACCACACCAGCGGCCGACAGTGCCGCACAAAATGCTGATGCCTGGAGTACGCCATCAGGCGCACCCACTGACGGTGGTGGTGCGGACTGGCTGACCAGCGCACCCGCGCCGGCACCAGAGCATTTCAATATTATGGATCCGTTCCATAAAACGCTGATCCCGCTTGACAGTTGGGTCACAGAGGGGATCGACTGGGTGGTTACCCATTTCCGTCCGGTCTTCCAGGGCATTCGTGTCCCGGTGGATTACATTCTCAACGGCTTTCAACAACTGCTGTTAGGTATGCCAGCCCCGGTAGCGATTATCCTGTTCGCGCTGATTGCCTGGCAGATTTCCGGCGTGGGGATGGGCGTTGCTACGCTGATTTCCTTAATTGCCATCGGTGCCATCGGCGCGTGGTCGCAGGCCATGATAACCCTGGCGCTGGTGTTGACCGCGCTGCTGTTCTGCGTGGTGATCGGTCTGCCGATGGGGATCTGGTTGGCGCGCAGTCCACGGGCAGCAAAAATTGTTCGCCCGCTGCTGGACGCCATGCAAACCACACCCGCGTTTGTCTATCTGGTGCCGATTGTCATGCTGTTCGGTATTGGTAACGTCCCGGGCGTAGTGGTGACGATTATCTTCGCCCTGCCTCCAATCGTGCGTCTGACTATTCTGGGGATTAACCAGGTGCCAGCCGATCTGATTGAAGCCTCGCGCTCGTTTGGCGCCAGCCCGCGTCAGATGCTGTTTAAAGTGCAGCTCCCGCTGGCAATGCCCACCATTATGGCTGGGGTTAACCAGACGCTGATGCTGGCACTCTCAATGGTCGTCATCGCGTCGATGATTGCCGTCGGCGGACTGGGTCAGATGGTTCTGCGCGGAATCGGTCGTCTGGATATGGGGCTTGCCACCGTCGGCGGGGTTGGGATTGTGATCCTCGCTATCATTCTCGACCGCCTGACGCAGGCCGTCGGTCGCGACTCGCGTAGTCGTGGCAACCGTCGCTGGTACACCACCGGTCCCGTTGGGCTTATCACTCGCCCTTTCACGAAGTAATACACCCGTTGCCCGGTGGCGCATTGCTTACCGGGCCTACAATTCATTAACTTGCACAAAATCATTCAAGTTGCATCGCGGCGGCAAACGAATGTATCCCCAGGAGCGTACAAGTAGTACGTGACTGGAGTGCATGAGTGCAGCCAACAAAGAGGCAGCTTGAAGGATGAAGTGTAATAAGGAACAACGATGCGACAGAAAGTAATTATTGCCACAGCGTTTGCCACCCTTGTCTCCACCAGCACTTTCGCTGCCGACCTGCCGGGCAAAGGCATCACCGTACAGCCAATCCAGAGCACTATCTCTGAAGAATCCTTCCAGACGCAGTTAGTCGCCCGTGCGCTGGAGAAACTGGGTTACACCGTTAACAAAACCAGCGAAGTTGACTACAACGTCGGCTATACCTCCATTGCCTCTGGCGATGCAACTTTTACCGCCGTGAACTGGCAGCCGCTGCATGATGATATGTACGCCGCTGCGGGCGGAGACAAAAAGTTTTATCGCGAGGGGGTATTCGTTACGGGTGCCGCACAGGGTTATCTGATCGACAAGAAAACCGCTGAGCAATATAAAATCACCAATATCGCCCAGTTAAAAGATCCGAAGATCGCCAAAATCTTTGACACCAACGGTGACGGAAAAGCCGATATGATGGGCTGTTCACCGGGCTGGGGCTGTGAAGCAGTAATCAACCACCAGAACAAAGCTTTCGATCTGGAAAAAACCGTCGAGGTCAGCCACGGTAACTATGCGGCGATGATGGCCGACACCATTACCCGCTTCAAAGAAGGTAAACCCATTCTTTACTACACCTGGACACCGTACTGGGTGAGCGACGTAATGAAACCTGGTAAAGATGTGGTCTGGCTGCAGGTGCCGTTCTCTTCCCTGCCAGGCGAGCAGAAAGATATTGATACCAAACTGCCAAACGGCGCCAACTACGGCTTCCCGGTGAACACTATGCATATTGTCGCCAATAAAGCCTGGGCGGAGAAAAACCCGGCTGCGGCGAAACTGTTTGCCATCATGAAGCTGCCGCTGGCGGATATCAACGCGCAGAACGCAATGATGCACGACGGGAAAGCGTCTGAAGCCGACGTACAGGGTCACGTTGACGGCTGGATCAAAGCCCACCAGCAGCAGTTTGACGGCTGGGTGAACGAAGCGCTGGCCGCGCAGAAATAACCCACTCGCAGGCCTGATGAGTGTAGCGCCATCAGGCCAGTAACCGCATAAACGCCGGATGGTGGCGCGATGCGCCTAATCCGGCCTATCCTCCCTCCCCCAATCGCACAATCCATCACTCAACAAATCAGCAACATTTAATCACTTCCGTTATGATTGTTTTCTGCAACCCATTACTCAGTTGAAAACAATGACGAAAACTACTCAGGGACTTAGCCCTTCGCTGATCCTGTTAATGTCTATTGCCACCGGCCTCGCCGTCGCCAGTAACTATTATGCGCAGCCGCTGCTCGACACCATCGCGCGCAACTTTTCGCTATCTGCCAGTACCGCAGGGTTTATCGTCACTGCGGCCCAACTCGGCTACGCTGCCGGCCTGCTGTTCTTAGTGCCGCTTGGCGATATGTTTGAACGTCGGATGCTGATTGTCTCCATGACATTGCTCGCGGCTGGCGGCATGCTGATCACCGCCAGCAGCCAGTCGCTGGGTATGCTGATTCTCGGTACTGCCCTGACCGGACTGTTCTCGGTAGTGGCACAGATTTTGGTTCCGCTGGCGGCAACGCTTGCCACACCGGACAAGCGCGGGAAGGTTGTCGGCACGATTATGAGCGGCCTGCTGCTGGGTATTCTGCTGGCGCGCACCGTGGCGGGATTACTGGCGAATCTTGGCGGCTGGCGCACCGTATTTTGGGTCGCATCAGTATTAATGGCGCTGATGGCGGTTGCGCTGTGGCGCGGCCTGCCGAAAATGAAATCCGATACTCATCTTAACTATCCTCAGCTGTTAGGCTCGGTATTCAGCCTGTTTATTCACGATAAATTGCTGCGTACCCGCGCGATGCTGGGCTGCCTGACTTTTGCCAATTTCAGTATCCTGTGGACCTCGATGGCGTTTTTGCTCGCCGCGCCGCCGTTTAACTATTCGGAAGGAATGATTGGTCTGTTCGGTCTGGCGGGTGCCGCAGGGGCGTTAGGCGCACGTCCTGCAGGCGGTTTTGCCGATAAAGGTAAATCCCACCTGACCACAACCATAGGACTGCTATTACTGCTGCTCTCCTGGCTTGCTATTTGGCTTGGGCACGCTTCAGTCCCCATGCTGATTATCGGTATTCTGGTGTTGGACCTCACCGTTCAGGGAGTACACATCACCAACCAGACGGTTATCTATCGCATTCATCCGGATGCGCGTAATCGCCTGACCGCCGGATACATGACCAGCTATTTTATTGGCGGAGCGGCAGGTTCGCTGATTTCAGCCTCCGCCTGGCAGCATGCTGGTTGGGCTGGCGTTTGTCTGGCGGGTACGACCGTTGCCGTACTCAACCTGGTGGTCTGGTGGCGAGGTTTTCACCGTCAGGAAGCCGTAAATTAAGCGTATAGTGCATGTTTACCGCTGATTGGGCTCCACAGGGTGTTAAGGAGCCCATCAGTCTGCTAAGGTTATAACTCATTGAGCCAAGTTATATTAATTTCGGTAATGAAACCTATAACCCTATGGAAAGCCCTGTACCCCAGTCTGAATCCTGTTCGGCAACGTTAACGGAAGGATTCAAAGACAGCCTGCCAATAGTCATCAGCTATATTCCGGTCGCTTTTGCATTTGGTCTCAATGCCACTCGCCTTGGCTTTACGCCGGTTGAAAGCGTCTTTTTCTCCTGCATTATCTATGCGGGAGCCAGCCAGTTTGTCATTACCACCATGCTCGCTGCGGGCAGTTCGCTGTGGGTCGCCGCCCTTACCGTCATGGCCATGGATGTCCGCCATGTTTTGTACGGCCCTTCCCTGCGCAGCCGAATAGCCCAGCGACTGAGTAAACCCAAAAGTGCACTGTGGGCTTTTGGCCTTACCGATGAAGTCTTTGCCGCTGCAACGGCAAAACTGGTCCGGGATAATCGGCGCTGGAGTGAAAACTGGATGATCGGCATCGCACTGTGCTCCTGGGCCTCCTGGGTGTTTGGTACGGTGATCGGCGCGTTTTCCGGCAGTGGTTTACTCAAGGATTACCCGGCGGTTGAAGCGGCACTGGGATTCATGCTCCCGGCGCTGTTTATGAGCTTCCTGCTCGCGTCATTCCAACGTAAACAAGCGCTCTGCGTGACTGCCTCCCTGGCTGGGGCGCTGGCTGGCGTCATGCTGTTTTCCATACCTGCCGCTATCCTTGCAGGTATTGTCTGCGGATGCCTGACGGCGCTCATCCAGTCATTTTGGCAGGGAGGTCCTGATGAGCTATGAGGTTCTGCTACTTGGCCTGTTGGTCGGCTGCGTTAATTACTGTTTTCGCTATTTGCCACTCCGTCTTGGGGTAGGCAATGTTCGCCCGACGAAGCGCGGCGCGACGGGCATACTACTCGACACTATTGGCATTGCATCTATTTGCGCCCTGCTGGTGGTGTCTACCGCACCAGAAGTTATGCACGACGCTCGTCGGTTCGTGCCTACGCTGGTGGGGTTTGTCATACTGGGCGCAAGCTTCTATAAGACCCGCAGCATCATCATTCCAACGTTACTGAGTGCTCTGGGCTATGGATTAGCCTGGAAAATGCTTGTTGGCTTATAGATAAAAACAATCATTTTAAAGAAATAATACATTTACTTTATTTGTCACTGTCGTTACTATATCGGCTGAAATTAATGAGGTTATACCCAAATGGATAGTTCGTTTACGCCCATTGAACAAATGCTAAAATTTCGCGCCAGCCGCTACGAAGAGTTCCCTTATCAGGAAGTGCTTCTGACTCGCCTCTGTATGCACATGCAGGGTAAGTTGCTGGAAAACCGCAATAAGATGCTGAAAGCTCAAGGGATTAACGAGACATTGTTTATGGCGTTGATTACGCTGGAGTCTCAGGAAAACCACAGTATTCAGCCTTCTGAACTGAGTTGCGCGCTTGGCTCGTCACGCACTAACGCTACCCGCATTGCGGATGAGTTAGAAAAACGTGGCTGGATCGAACGTCGTGAAAGCGATAACGATCGCCGCTGTCTGCATCTGCAATTGACCGAGAAAGGCCATGCTTTTTTGCAAGAGGTGTTACCGCCTCAGCATAACTGCCTGCATCAGCTCTGGTCGTCTCTTAGCACCACCGAAAAAGATCAGCTTGAGCAAATTACCCGTAAACTTCTGACCCGTCTTGATCAGATGGAGCAGGATGGCGCGGTGTTAGAAGCGCTGCGCTAACGCGCTGACTCGCTCAGAAATCCAGATTTATAAATGAAAAAACCGACAGGCCAGCACGCATACTGCTGGCCTGTCTGATAAACAGGTCGGCTCAGCCGATGTGAAAAAAATAAGATCGTGGAGAACAACATGAGCGCAAATGCGGAGACTCAAACCCCGCAGCAACCGGTCAAGAAGAATGGCAAACGTAAAAGTATGCTACTCCTTCTGACCTTGCTCTTTATTATCATTGCCGTGGCATATGGGATTTATTGGTTTTTAGTACTTCGTCATGTCGAAGAGACAGACGATGCGTACGTGGCAGGGAACCAGGTTCAAATCATGGCTCAGGTATCAGGCAGCGTGACGAAAGTCTGGGCTGATAACACTGACTTTGTAAAACAAGGCGATGTGCTGGTCACCCTCGACCAGACAGACGCAAAGCAGGCATTTGAAAAAGCCAAAACTGCGCTGGCTTCCAGCGTGCGTCAGACGCACCAGTTGATGATCAACAGCAAGCAGTTACAGGCAAGCATTGAAGTGCAGAAAACCGCACTGGCGCAGGCACAAAGCGACTTTAATCGCCGAGTCCCGCTGGGCAATGCCAACCTGATTGGCCGCGAAGAGCTGCAACACGCTCGTGATGCCGTCGCCAGCGCTCAGGCCCAGCTTGATGTCGCGATCCAACAATATAATGCTAACCAGGCGATGATTCTGGGTAGCAAGCTGGAAGATCAACCCGCTGTGCAACAGGCTGCCACCGAAGTGCGCAATGCCTGGCTGGCGCTGGAACGTACCAGAATTGTCAGCCCAATGACCGGTTATGTATCCCGTCGCGCCGTACAGCCTGGTGCGCAAATTAGCCCAACCACGCCGCTGATGGCGGTTGTTCCGGCCACTAACCTGTGGGTAGATGCCAACTTCAAAGAAACACAGCTCGCGCACATGCGTATCGGCCAACCGGCGACCGTTATCAGCGATATTTACGGCGATGACGTAAAATATACCGGTAAAGTTGTCGGTCTCGATATGGGTACGGGCAGCGCTTTCTCCCTGCTGCCAGCGCAGAACGCAACCGGCAACTGGATCAAAGTCGTCCAGCGTCTGCCGGTACGTATCGAACTGGATGCGCAGCAACTGGCACAGCATCCATTACGTATTGGTTTGTCTACGCTGGTTACGGTAGATACCTCAAATCGTGACGGACAAATTCTGGCAAGCCAGGTTCGTACCACGCCGGTATCAGAAAGTAATGCACGTGAAATCAACCTTGCTCCGGTCAATAAGATGATCGAAGAGATCGTGCGGGCCAACGCGGGCTAATTCAAAGGTGCGTGTGATGCAACAGCAAAAACCGCTGGAAGGCGCGCAGCTCGTCATTATGACGATCGCGCTGTCCCTGGCGACATTCATGCAGGTGCTGGACTCCACCATTGCTAACGTGGCGATCCCCACTATCGCCGGGAACCTCGGCTCTTCACTGAGCCAGGGAACCTGGGTGATCACCTCATTCGGGGTGGCGAACGCTATCTCTATTCCGATCACCGGCTGGCTGGCAAAACGCTTTGGCGAAGTAAGACTCTTTATGTGGTCAACTATCGCCTTCGTCATTGCGTCATGGGCATGCGGGATGTCCACCAGCCTGAACATGCTGATTTTCTTCCGCGTAATTCAGGGTATTGTCGCCGGTCCATTAATTCCGCTGTCACAGAGCCTGTTGCTGAATAACTATCCACCCGCCAAGCGTTCCATCGCCCTCGCGCTATGGTCGATGACGGTGATTGTTGCCCCGATATGTGGTCCTATTCTTGGGGGCTATATCAGCGACAACTATCACTGGGGCTGGATATTTTTTATCAACGTGCCAATCGGGGCTGTGGTGGTATTGATGACACTGCAAACCCTGCGCGGTCGGGAAACCAAAACCGAGCAGCGGCGCATTGACGCCATTGGTCTGGCACTGCTGGTCATCGGTATCGGCAGTTTGCAGATTATGCTCGACCGCGGCAAAGAGCTGGACTGGTTCGCCTCGCAGGAGATAATCATCCTGACTGTGGTCGCCGTGGTTGCTATCAGCTTCCTGATCGTCTGGGAGCTTACCGACGAGCACCCCATTGTCGATCTCTCGCTGTTTAAGTCGCGCAACTTTACCATCGGCTGTCTGTGTATCAGCCTGGCCTATATGCTTTACTTCGGCGCAATCGTCCTGCTGCCGCAGCTGTTGCAGGAGGTATACGGCTATACGGCAACCTGGGCTGGTCTGGCGTCAGCGCCGGTTGGGGTGATTCCGGTGATCCTGTCTCCGATTATCGGCCGCTTCGCGCACAAGCTGGATATGCGTCGGCTGGTAACGTTCAGTTTTATTATGTACGCCGTCTGTTTCTACTGGCGTGCGTGGACGTTCGAGCCGGGTATGGACTTTGGCGCATCGGCCTGGCCGCAGTTTATTCAGGGGTTCGCGGTAGCCTGCTTCTTTATGCCGCTAACCACCATTACGTTGTCCGGCTTGCCGCCCGAGCGTCTGGCGGCGGCATCCAGCTTGTCGAACTTTACGAGAACGCTGGCAGGTTCCATTGGCACATCGATTACGACGACAATGTGGACAAACCGCGAGTCGCTGCATCATGCGCAGCTAACGGAATCTGTTAACCCCTACAACCCAAATGCACAGGCTATGTACGATAAGCTGCAAGATTTAGGGATGACGCACCAGCAGGCTTCAGGTTGGATAGCTCAGCAGATCACCAATCAGGGGCTGATTATTTCCGCTAACGAAATCTTCTGGATGTCGGCGGGGATCTTCCTGGTCCTGCTTGGCCTGGTGTGGTTCGCCAAACCGCCCTTCGGTGCGGGCGGCGGCGGCGGTGGCGCACACTAACTATCTGATAAAAGGGATCTGCGGATCCCTTTTTTATTAGACCTACAATCAGAAGTAATATTTGAATCTCAGACGCCCGCCGTAACGCGCATCTTCGCTGTTATCACCATTATTCGGATTGGCCTCTACCCATGAAGCATAGGCACCGAGGTAGATGTTAAAGTTTTTCATATCCATCACATTGGGGAATAAATATGAGGCATGAATAGTGTGATTGTCATAATTGCCGGGATCGGTGATCCAGCAATCGTCCTCACAAACGGCATCGATATTGGTAGCATTGAAGGCTTCGATTTTGTTATGCGCATAGATATAACCCAGTTCAAATCGATGCCACAACGCATTCACCCCAGCGGTAAAATCTGTCTCATCGGTCGCATCCATATAGGCGGTATTCAGGTTAATCACTGCGCCATCTTCCGGGTCCGTTTTTTGACCATTCCAGGTCATGGTAAAACCATAGCCCGTACGATCTGACTGATCGATCCACGTCCCATTTTGGTAATAACCGTAGGTGTTGTTAACGACGTTACTTTCCATCGCTATCGCCGTTGAAAAACGCCCATTTTGCCAGGCGATAACCGGACGGACGTAAGCCACGTTTTTATCGTTGGTTAAATCCATTCCGTGGTACTGCTTCTCGGTATATAACGTACTGCCATTTTCCAGCAATGTGTTAACTTCGAAATACCAGTTGTCGATGGTTTTGCTCAGCAGGAAGTTACCCCCGCTGTCGCTACGTCCCCGTCCTTCTTTCATCATATAGATATAGCCGTAACCGTCACTGTAGAGATCGTTCGCTGTATTCCCCGAATATTCAACAAACGTATCCTGATTCAGCGGGAACATATCGTAGGCTTCAAAACGACCAACCTTAATTTTCCAGTCATTCTCACGACCAAAGAAGAAAACGGCATCATCGAGGTTCATTTTTCCGGTCAGGTCCGCCAGAGGCTGTACCGAGAACCCTGCAAAATTACCGTTGTCCCGCCGCTGGTAGCCATCAAAGCCCAGCAACAGGCGTCCGTTAATATCCCAGCGTTCATTGGTTCCTGGTGCCCAATCTTTATTCGCTGACGTTCTCGTCGATGTCAGGCTACCGGAACGGCTTGCCGCATCCATATTAAATTCGACATCGCCATAGAACTTAATATCGCTGAAGCCGGATAATGTCAGCTTAGGCGGAGTTTCACCTGCTGCAATCGGTTCGGCAGACTGGACATTCACCGTCGGCGTAGCAGCGACCTGCTGCTGCTTCAGCGAGCGAATTTGTGCCTCGGCATCGGATGCCCGTTTTTCGGCATTAACAACACGTTGCTCCAGTTCAGCCAGACGATGCTCAATAGTGATATTATTTGCTGCCCAAAGGTTATGAGAAAAGCAAGCACCGATCATCAGCGCCAAATATTTAGCCTTCATTTTCATCCCTAAAGTTTAATGTATACCAGATAAGATTTGATAAAAACCCTATCTACCGGCTATTAAAAGAGTCTTGTTATTACCCGGATATCTGGCGCATTCCATTATGTTTTTCTATTAATTATTTATGTTTTTTAGTTTATGTGATCAATACACTCTGGCATCGTTAATTATCCACCTCTTTCTGCTTACCAGATCACATTTTATTATTTAACAGGTCAGGCATCATTTAAATTAAAATATATTCTCGCCGCAAATATAATAAACACACATTATATTAAGCAATAAAAAACCCCGGACATAAACCGGGGTTAATTTAAATACTGGAACAGCTAATCAATAAGACTAAATATGCAGTTCCTGCAGTTTCTCTTTCGGTAGCGCCAGCTCTTCATTGCTGTTCACGCGTACATCACGCTCCAGAATATGACGCGCAATATCCTGTGCTTCGCTAAGAGAGTGCATCTGATACGTACCGCACTGGTAAACGTTCAGCTCCGGGATCTGGTTCTGATCCTGTACTTTCAGCACGTCCGCCATTGCCGCTTTCCACGCGTCGGCTACGCGCTGTTCGTCCGGCGTACCAATCAGGCTCATGTAGAAGCCGGTACGGCATCCCATCGGAGAGATATCGATAATCTCAACGCCGTTACCGTTAAGGTGGTTACGCATAAAACCTGCAAACAGGTGTTCCAGCGTATGGATACCTTTCTCAGGCATCACTTCTTTGTTCGGAATGCAGAAACGCAGATCAAACACGGTGATTGCGTCGCCATGCGGGGTGTTCATCGTTTTTGCAACCCGGACCGCGGGAGCTTCCATCCGGGTGTGATCGACAGTAAAACTATCTAACAACGGCATTTAGCCACCTCCGATAAATTTTTTAAAAATAATCTGAACTCTTTGTTCCGGGGCGAGTCTGAGTATATGAAAGACGCGCATTTGTTATCATCATCCCTGTTTTCAGAGATGAAATTTTGGCCACTCCCGAGTGGCCTTTTTCTTTTGTATCAAGCGTGCTTTTCCAGCCACACGCTAAACGGCTCAGTATCAGCCGCTTCGATCTCCTGCTGACGACGCTTTGAAGCCTCGGTCTCAGCAATAAATTCAGCTTCCTGCACTATTTCTAACGGCTCTTCACGCAGCAGATTTCGGTAAGCCTCACCCAACGCTTTGCCCGTGCCGCCAATGCCTTCATCAATCATAGACCGTAGGATCCGGGCAGAGAAAGTCAGTTCAGGATTGTCAAAACAGGCAACCAGTTCATCACAGACCTTTTGATACTCCTCTCCCCCATCGATGCTGTCCAGCGTTTGTGCCACGCGTTTCAGATCGCGGAACAAATCTTTCCCAACCTTCGGCAGCGGGAACTGGGCTGTTTCACAGCCAATACCTAACGTCAGCCCAGGCTTACGCCCTTCGAGAATCACGCGATTCCAGTTTTTACGCGTACACAACAATTCATCGCTGCTCATTTCCGGGGCATCAGCCAGCGCACACCAGACCATAAACAGATCGAGGAAACGCACCTGCTGCTCGTCCACGCCGATAGGCGAGAACGGGTTGATATCCAGCGAGCGTACTTCGATGTACTCGATACCGCCACGCAGAAGCGCATCTGATGGCGTTTCTCCACGACGAGTGACGCGTTTCGGGCGAATAGGCGCATACAGCTCATTTTCAATCTGCAGAACATTGCTGTTAATTTGCAGACGCTTACCGTCTTTCTCCAGACCGATCGCCGCGTACTCCTCGGAAGGCGTCTTAATCGCGCGCTTTAATCCTGCCACATACTCATGCAAATCGTTAAACGTAATTCCGAGATTGCTTTGCGACTTATTGGTATAGCCCAAATCACTCAGACGCAGCGACGTTGCGTACGGCAGGTAATACATCCCACAGTCGGTTTTTTCAAACGGCAGAGTTGTTGGTTTTCCTTGCAGGAATGAGGAACAAATGGCCGGGGAGGCACCAAACAAATACGGAATCACCCAACCAAAACGGTAGTAGTTGCGGATCAGACGGAAGTAGCCCGCGGAGATTTTCTCTTTAGCATCCTCACCTTCGGTTACACCGCATTTCGCCTGCCAGAAAGCCATAGGCAGCGAGAAGTTGTAGTGTACGCCCGAGATTGTCTGCATCAACGCGCCATAGCGGTTTTTGAGGCCTTCACGGTACAGCGTCTTCAGGCGACCGGTATTCGACGAACCATACTGCGCCAGTTCGATATCCTGACCTTCGGCAATATAGCAAGGCATGCTCAACGGCCACATACGCTCGTCGCCAAGATTTCTGGCGGTATAACGATGTAAGTCGCGCATGAACGTGAGCATTTTCTCAATGTCGTCACCGGGTGGAGTAATGAACTCCAGCAATGCTTCGGCAAAGTCAGTGGTTATCCACTTATGCGTTAGCGCTGAGCCTAACACCTCAGGATGGCCTGTTGTTGCTAATGACCCATCTGCATTAACACGCAGCGTTTCGCGCTCCAGACCACGTTGAATCCCCTTTAACGCCTGAGGATGGTTTTCCAGCCAGGCCAGCGCCTGTGATACGTCCGGGATCAAATTGACCTCCCGCCTGTCAAAATCGTTTTAATTAGCATAATGGTATTGGTTACCCTGAAGGCTATCCCACAACACAATTAGTGCCACCACATAATGCCTTGTGTCGTAACCGCTGCGACAACAACATAGCGCAGCGCCTTGCCAAGGCATAAGAAAAAGAGAACTGGGCCCCACGAGATGCGCATCCACCCGGCTAACAGGCACAGCAAATCCCCCACAACCGGCATCCAGCTTAATAATAGTGTGACAGCGCCATAGCGCCGCAACCAGCCTGTGGCTTTTTCTTGCCAGCGCGATGTTTTACGCAATGGAAAGAAACGCCCAAGGATAACGTTAGTTAACCCTCCAAGGCTATTACCCATTGTTGCTGTTAAGACTAAGACCCAGGGATGACTGACCCCGGAAACCAACAAAGCAACCAGAACAACTTCAGAATTGCCGGGTAATAGCGTGGCACTGAGAAAACTGCTGGCAAACAGTGACAGGAGCGACAGTCCATCACTCACAATAACCGGACATCCACAGCATCCATTCCCGCGGCATGCGC
>NZ_SZWU01000022.1:0-7488 GCF_005280935.1 Citrobacter sp. wls757
TAGGCCTGATAAGCGCAGCGCATCAGGCACATCATAACAACACGGTTACCATCTTATCCATTGCGTAACAAAATCAGCAAGTTGCTGTATGTCGTTGATATCTAACAATGGAACATCTACCGCCAGCGGAACATCACTGGCAACCGCGATAACATATTCGTCTATCGCCAATTCTTCAGGACTATGCCCGCAACCGTCGCGAAAAAGCACGATCTTAGCGACAGGTTCATGCTTAAACCCTTCAACCAGCACTAGATCCAACGTCGCTGCATCCATCCGGCTTACCAGATATGCTAAATCCAGTTCGGGCTCTTCCGGTGTTTCTACCATTAACGCCCAACGTTGCTGGCTGGCGACCAGCGTTTGTGCTGCACCGGCTTTACGCAGTTCATAGCTATCTTTACCGGGCTTGTCGACATCCATATTGTGATGAGTATGTTTAATCAATCCGGGACGTATACCTCTGGCACGTAGCTCCGGGATCAACTTTTTGAGCAGCGTGGTTTTTCCCGTGCCGCTCCATGCCGCAATGGCGAGTAATGGGATCATGATTTTTCCTGCCATTTTGCGAGCTCTTCGGGGGTGTTCACGTTTACGAACGCATCTTTATGATCGCTGAAATCGACAGCATGACCGCCAGCCAGACGCATAAAGACCATAACGCGTCGTTCACCGGACTGAAGATAATCCTGCAGCAAAGGCTGCATAGAGCGGTGCATCAGCGCAATGGTTGGGTGATCTCTTTCCCCATCATGCACCCAGACAACGGGTGCAGCTTTACGTTGCTCTTTTAGACGAGCGACCAGATCGTGAGGAATATAGGGCATATCGCACGGGCAAAACAGAAACCACTCCCCCGTTTGCTGCAGGAATACCGATAGCATCCCGGCCAGTGGGCCAGGGAAATCGGCCAAGGAATCGGGAATAACTTTCAGGCCGCTTTGCTGGTATATATCCCGGTGGCGATTGGCATTCACCACCACGGTTTCGACCTGCAAAGCGAGAATGTCGGCCACATGCCGCCAAAGAGGTTTACCGTCCAGTTCAAGCAGACCTTTATCGGTCCCACCCATCCGTCTGGCCTTACCGCCAGCCAGCACAACCCCTGTTATTGCACTATCCAGAATCACTGATATCGCCTCTTTTAATGTGGGATTGACCCTGCTAACGTATCTGTATTGAGCCTAAGGAGCACAACCATGAAATGTAAACGTCTGAATGAAGTTATTGAACTCCTCCAGCCTGCCTGGCAGAAGGAACCCGATCTTAACCTGATGCAATTTTTGCAGAAACTGGCGCAAGAGTCAGGTTTTGACGGCGAACTGGCGGATTTAACTGATGACATTCTGATCTATCACCTGAAAATGCGAGACTCAGCGAAGGATGCTGTCATCCCAGGTATTCAGAAAGATTATGAAGAAGATTTTAAAACCGCACTACTCCGCGCTCGTGGCGTAATTAAAGAGTAAAAGCTTGTAATCGCCGCCACCGAAAGCGCTGCGAAATGATATCCTGAATCATTCGTAGTATTTTCCGGATGATGGGATGAACGACAACGCTTTTAATTTCCAGACGCTACACCCGGATACCATCATGGATGCACTGTTTGAGCAGGGGATCCGGGTGGATTCCGGGCTTACCCCGCTTAACAGCTATGAAAACCGTGTCTATCAATTCCAGGACGAAGACCGTCGACGCTTTGTCGTTAAGTTTTATCGCCCTGAACGTTGGTCTGTCGATCAGATCCAGGAAGAGCACCAGTTTGCTCTGGAACTGGTAAGCGATGAAGTCCCGGTAGCTGCGCCGTTGGTACTGAACGGCCAAACGCTGTTAAGCCACCAGGGTTTCCATTATGCGATCTTCCCCAGCGTCGGTGGGCGCCAGTTTGAGGCCGACAACATCGATCAGATGGAGGCGGTCGGGCGCTATCTCGGGCGTATGCACCAGACCGGATCCAAGTGTACTTTTGCCTTCCGACCGACGATTGGCCTTGAAGAATACCTGACTGAGCCGCGTAAAGTTTTTGAACACGCACAGCTTATCCCATCAGGGCAAAAAGCGGCTTTCCTGAAGGCAACGGATGCGCTTATCGCGGTGGTTACCGAGCGCTGGCATACGCGTTTTACTGCGTTACGCCTGCACGGTGATTGTCATGCCGGTAATATTCTGTGGCGCGATGGCCCGATGTTTGTCGATTTAGATGATGCCCGCAATGGTCCGGCTATTCAGGATTTATGGATGCTCCTCAATGGTGATAAAGCTGAACAACGCATGCAGCTAGAAACCATTATCGAGGCTTATGAAGAGTTTAGTGAGTTCGACATCTCTGAAATCGGACTGATAGAACCTTTACGCGCTATGCGTTTAGTTTATTATCTTGCCTGGCTGATTCGACGTTGGGCTGACCCTGCGTTCCCAAAAAACTTCCCGTGGTTAACCGGGGAAGATTACTGGCATCGTCAGACCACGACCTTTATTGAGCAGGCAAAAATTCTGCAAGAGCCCCCCTTACAATTAACGCCAATGTATTAATCGGAGAAACTTGAACATGAAAAAAATATGGCTGGCGCTGGCTGGTATGGTCTTAGCTTTTAGCGCATCTGCAGCGCAGTTCCAGGATGGTAAACAATACATCACCCTGGAGAAGCCTGTTGCGGGTGAACCGCAAGTGTTGGAGTTCTTCTCCTTCTACTGCCCGCACTGCTATCAGTTTGAAGAAGTGCTTCATGTATCTGATAACGTGAAGAAAAAACTGCCGGAAGGCACCAAGATGACCAAGTACCACGTCGAGTTTCTCGGGCCTTTGGGCAAAGATCTGACGCAGGCATGGGCGGTTGCAATGGCGCTGGGCGTTGAAGATCATGTCACTGTTCCGCTGTTTGAAGGGGTTCAGAAAACCCAGACCGTTCAGTCTGTTGCTGATATCCGTAAAGTGTTTGTCGATGCGGGTATTAAAGGCGAAGACTATGATGCGGCATGGAACAGCTTCGTAGTGAAATCTCTCGTGGCACAGCAGGAAAAAGCAGCGGCTGATTTACAGCTGCAGGGCGTTCCGGCGATGTTCGTGAATGGCAAATATCAGGTCAACCCGCAGGGCATGGATACCAGCAGCATGGATATCTTTGTACAACAGTATGCGGATACCGTGAAATACCTGGTCGGTCAGAAGTAAAAGCAAAAGCCGGTCACTGACCGGCTTTTTTATTTGCAGCTTTAATCGCGTCGAGCTGCGCGTCTTTCTCACTCCACAGCGTATTCAACCACAGCTGAAAGCGGCGCTTGAATGCCTTATCGTTCACGTAATCACCGTGTAACTCTTCATGGATTGGCTCCAGATTCACCCGCACGACAATCCTCGTTAGCTTACCGCTCAGCATATCGTAGAACGGTCGGCTACTGTTTTCCGGATAGCACAACGTGACATCCAGCATTTTATCGAACTGTGACCCCAGCACATTTAATGCCATCGCAATACCGGCCGCCTTGGGTGGGAGCAGGTTTTGATAAGGAGAACGGGTTTGCTCACGCTTCTCATGAGTAAACCGCGAACCTTCGACAAAATTCACAATGGTTGTCGGGTTCGCACGAAATTTCTCGCAGGAACGACGCGTCGTTTCGACATCTTTACCACGGCGTTCCGGATGGCGAAGCAGATAGCCACGTGAATAGCGTTTCATAAACGGCATATCCAGCGCCCAGCAGGCCAGGCCAATAAAGGGCACCCAGGCCAACTGCTGCTTGAGGAAATATTTATTCATCGGGATGTGCTTACGGAACAGAACGCAAAGCACAACGATATCGGCCCAGCTGTAATGATTACAAATGAGCAGATACCAGTTTTTTTTGCTAAGACCTTCCAGTCCTTCAACATCCCACTTCAGCCGCGGATTAAGGTGCAGCAGTAGCGCCAGACCTTCACACCAGCAGTACATCATGAAATTACAGAAGACAGAAACCTTGCGCCAGACGACAGGAATGGGCAAAAGGAGTTTCACAACCCCGGCAAGGATGATCGGCACAGAACAAAAAATTGTGACCAATATGGTCAATACGATACTCAGCAACAGCGTTATCGCAGCGAGTATTCTCGTCATAATTAAATTATTCAAAAGGTTAGCCATAGACAGTGCGCGAAAGAGGCGCAAGGGGCTGATTTTATCAGAAAACGAACCAAATGATGGATCTTCCCTGAATAGAAAAAAAGAGAATATCTATCCACATCAGGATATAAGCTTTAAAAATGGAATAAAATGCCGCGTGTTTATTTAACTAATTGAAATTATTGTATAAATACAATGGAGCATTAATTGCCTTGCTATATTTAAAGAGCTGAAAATTATTTATTCACAAAGTTATCCACAGCTGTCTTTGCGAGCAAAGCAGAAGATCTGCAAAAGTTTTTCGACAAATGCGGCGAAAAACTCATGTTTTCATCCTGTCTGTGGCATCCTTTACCCATAATCTGATAAACAGGCACGGACATTATGGTTCAGATCCCAGAAAACCCACTTATCCTTGTAGATGGCTCATCTTACCTGTATCGCGCATACCACGCGTTCCCACCGCTGACTAACAGCGCAGGAGAACCTACGGGCGCGATGTACGGTGTCCTCAACATGCTGCGTAGCTTGATTCTACAATATCAACCAACCCATGCAGCGGTGGTATTCGACGCCAAGGGTAAAACCTTCCGTGATGAATTATTCGAACATTATAAGTCTCACCGCCCACCGATGCCGGACGATCTGCGTGCGCAGATTGAACCTCTGCATGCGATGGTAAAGGCGATGGGGCTGCCACTGTTGGCTGTTTCTGGCGTGGAGGCGGACGATGTTATCGGTACGCTGGCGCGGGAAGCAGAGAAGATCGGTCGCCCGGTGCTGATTAGCACCGGTGATAAAGATATGGCTCAGTTGGTGACGCCGAATATCACCCTTATCAACACCATGACCAATACGATCCTCGGCCCGGATGAAGTAGTGAATAAGTACGGCGTCCCGCCGGAACTGATCATCGATTTCCTGGCGCTGATGGGGGATTCCTCAGATAACATTCCTGGCGTTCCAGGCGTAGGCGAAAAAACCGCTCAGGCATTACTGCAGGGGCTGGGTGGGCTGGATACCCTCTATGCCGAATCAGACAAAATAGCGGGGCTGACCTTCCGTGGTGCGAAAACCATGGCAGGCAAACTTGAGCAGAACAAAGAGGTGGCGTACCTCTCTTATCAATTGGCTACCATCAAAACAGATGTTGAGCTGGAATTGACCTGTGAGCAGCTGGAAGTGCGTCAGCCCGCTGCAGAAGAACTGCTTGGCCTGTTTAAACAGTATGAATTTAAACGTTGGGTTACCGACGTTGAAGCGGGTAAATGGCTACAGGCGAAAGGGACGAAGCCGGCGGCAAAACCGCAAGAAACTATTGTCGTCGATGAAACGCCTGAGGAGCCGGCCACGGTTCTTTCGTATGAAAACTATGTGACGATTCTGGACGAAGCGACGCTGGAAGAGTGGATCGCTAAGCTGAAAAAAGCACCAGTCTTTGCCTTCGATACTGAAACTGACAGCCTGGACAACATTTCCGCGAATCTGGTTGGCCTGTCTTTTGCCATTGAACCGGGTGTGGCGGCGTATGTTCCTGTTGCCCACGATTACCTGGATGCCCCTGACCAGATCGCGCGCGACCGTGCGCTGGAGCTGCTAAAGCCGCTGCTGGAAGATGAGAACGCGCACAAAGTCGGGCAAAACCTGAAGTACGATCGCGGCATCCTGGCGAACTATGGCATCGAGCTGCGCGGCATCACCTTTGACACCATGCTCGAATCCTACATTCTTAACAGCGTCGCTGGACGACACGATATGGACAGCCTGTCGGACCGCTGGCTGAAACATAAAACCATCACCTTTGAAGAGATCGCCGGAAAAGGCAAAAACCAGCTGACCTTTAACCAGATAGCACTGGAAGAGGCTGGCCGTTACGCTGCGGAAGACGCCGACGTTACGCTACAGCTGCATCTGAAGATGTGGCCAGAATTGCAGCAGCATAAAGGGCCGTTGAACGTCTTTGAAAATATCGATATGCCGCTGGTGCCGGTTTTGTCTCGCGTTGAGCGCAACGGTGTGAAAATCGATCCGGCTGTTCTGCACAAGCATTCAGAAGAGCTGACGCTGCGTTTGAATGAGCTGGAGCAAAAAGCGCACGAGATCGCCGGAGAAGCGTTTAACCTCTCTTCCACTAAGCAACTGCAAACTATCCTGTTTGAAAAGCAGGGTATTAAGCCGTTGAAGAAAACCCCTGGCGGCGCGCCATCAACGTCGGAAGAGGTACTGGAAGAGCTCGCGCTGGATTACCCATTGCCGAAAGTGATCCTGGAATATCGTGGTTTAGCAAAACTGAAGTCGACCTATACGGATAAGCTTCCGTTGATGATTAACAAGAAAACCGGGCGCGTGCACACCTCATACCATCAGGCGGTTACTGCCACCGGGCGCTTGTCTTCAACGGATCCAAACCTGCAAAACATCCCGGTACGTAATGATGAAGGTCGTCGTATTCGTCAGGCGTTCATTGCGCCAGAAGACTACCTGATTGTCTCTGCGGACTACTCACAGATTGAACTGCGTATCATGGCGCACCTTTCACGTGATAAAGGTCTGCTTACCGCGTTTGCCGAAGGGAAAGACATTCACCGCGCAACGGCGGCAGAAGTCTTTGGTTTACCGCTTGATTCTGTGACCAGCGAGCAACGCCGCAGCGCTAAAGCCATTAACTTCGGTTTGATCTACGGGATGAGCGCCTTTGGTTTGGCGCGCCAGTTGAATATTCCGCGCAAAGAAGCACAGAAGTACATGGATCTCTACTTTGAACGCTACCCTGGTGTGTTGGAATACATGGAACGCACCCGAGCGCAGGCGAAAGAGCAAGGCTATGTAGAAACGCTGGAAGGTCGCCGTCTCTATTTACCGGATATTAAATCCAGTAATGGTGCTCGTCGCGCTGGTGCTGAACGTGCGGCCATTAACGCCCCGATGCAGGGAACTGCTGCAGACATTATCAAACGAGCCATGATTGCCGTGGATGGATGGCTGCAAACCGAGCAACCGCGCGTGCGCATGATCATGCAGGTACACGATGAACTGGTGTTTGAAGTGCACAAAGATGATCTGGAAAGCGTCTCCAAAAAGATCCACCAACTGATGGAAAACGAGACTCAGATTGACGTGCCGTTGCTGGTGGAAGTCGGGAGTGGTGAAAACTGGGATCAGGCGCACTAAGGGTTTACTTAATAACGCTCCTTTTTCGTAACTAAGCAACATAAGAGAGAGCTTTTTG
Source organism: Citrobacter sp. wls757 (assembly GCF_005280935.1). Classification (NCBI taxonomy): domain Bacteria; kingdom Pseudomonadati; phylum Pseudomonadota; class Gammaproteobacteria; order Enterobacterales; family Enterobacteriaceae; genus Citrobacter; species Citrobacter sp. wls757. The sequence continues at coordinate 7,330 of NZ_SZWU01000022.1, forward strand.
TGATGTCCATTAGAATTCCCTATGTAAGGAATGAAAAAAAATTACAAAAAGTGCTTTCTGAGCTGCTCAAAAAAGAGTAAAGTTATTCTCGTAGGGTACAGAGGTAAGATGTTCTATCTTTCAGACCTTTTACTTCACGTAATCGGATTTGGCTGAATA
>NZ_SZWU01000023.1:0-1289 GCF_005280935.1 Citrobacter sp. wls757
TCGTAGGCCTGATAAGCGTAGCGCCATCAGGCAAAAACTCGACGCCATATATTCCCCCAAGTTATAGCAAATCTTTTTTTATTCTTTAATGTTTGGATGCCTTTCTGGCACGCTTTGCTCATCACAACACTACCTAAGAGAGCTGGGCGATGAACAAATGGGGCGTAGGGTTAACATTATTGCTGGCATCGACCAGCGTTCTGGCAAAGGATATTCAGTTACTTAACGTATCGTACGATCCAACGCGTGAACTGTACGAGCAGTACAATAAGGCCTTCAGCGCGCACTGGAAGCAGGAAACGGGCGACAACGTTGTGATCCGCCAGTCGCACGGCGGTTCGGGTAAACAGGCGACTTCCGTCATCAACGGCATTGAAGCCGATGTTGTGACGCTGGCACTGGCTTACGACGTGGATGCCATTGCTGAACGTGGCCGTATCGATAAAAACTGGATTAAACGCCTGCCGGATAACTCCGCGCCTTACACCTCCACCATCGTGTTCCTGGTCCGCAAAGGCAATCCCAAACAAATTCATGACTGGAACGATCTGATCAAACCGGGCGTGTCGGTCATTACGCCAAACCCGAAAAGCTCCGGCGGAGCTCGCTGGAACTATCTGGCGGCATGGGGCTATGCCCTGCACCACAACAACAACGATCAGGCCAAGGCACAAGACTTTGTGAAGGCCCTGTATAAAAACGTTGAGGTACTCGATTCTGGCGCACGTGGCTCAACCAATACCTTCGTTGAACGTGGTATCGGTGATGTGCTGATTGCCTGGGAAAACGAAGCGCTGTTGGCAACGAACGAGCTGGGCAAAGATAAATTCGAGATAGTGACCCCGAGTGAATCTATCCTTGCGGAGCCGACCGTGTCCGTGGTTGATAAAGTGGTGGAAAAGAAAGGCACCAAAGCGGTGGCGGAAGCTTACCTGAAGTATCTCTACTCTCCGGAAGGCCAGGAAATTGCGGCGAAAAACTACTATCGTCCACGTGATGCAGAAGTCGCGAAGAAATACGAAAACGCATTTCCGAAGCTGAAGCTGTTCACTATCGACGAAGAGTTTGGCGGCTGGACGAAAGCGCAGAAAGAGCACTTCTCTAACGGCGGTACGTTCGACCAAATCAGTAAACGATAAATAAGTCTGTGATTTACCGACCCGGTGGCCTAGCGCGACCGGGTTTTTTATTTGTCATGGTTTTGCGTTACTCTTGCCCTTCAATGGGATACAGGAAACGCGTAATGAAAAAAGCAGGCTATCTTTTACTGGCGGTGATTGTGGTCGCCG
>NZ_SZWU01000023.1:1335-45539 GCF_005280935.1 Citrobacter sp. wls757
GTACTGGAAATTCACCGGCAACCCGGACGCATTACGCCAGATCGTTCTTCAGCAATGCCTGCCGCACCAGTTGCAGCAGCAGGACCCCGCACCATGCGCTGAAGTAAAGCCGGATGCCGGATATGTGGTGTTCAAAGACCGTAACGGCCCACTGCAATATCTGTTGATGCCTACCTGGCGGATCAACGGTACGGAAAGTCCGCTGTTGTTGAAATCAGGCACACCGAACTTTTTCTGGCTGGCCTGGCAGGCGCGTAGCTTTATGAGCCAAAAATACGGCCAGGAAATCCCTGACAAAGCAGTCTCTCTGACCATTAACTCTCGTAGCGGGCGTACGCAAAATCACCTGCATATTCATATCTCCTGCCTGCGAACCGATGTCAGAAAGCAGCTGGATGACAACCTGGCGAAAATCAGCACCCGCTGGCTACCATTACCGGGTGGGCTGCGCGGTCATGAATATCTGGCACGTCGCGTCACGGAAAATGAACTGGCACAACGCAGCCCGTTTATGATGCTGGCGGAAGAGGTGCCGGATGCGCGTGAGCATATGGGCAGCTATGCGTTGGCGATGGTGCGCCAGAGCGACGAATCCTTTGTCCTGCTGGCTACTCAGCGCAATCTGCTGGCACTGAATCTCGCCTCCGCTGAGGAAATTCAGGATCATCAATGTGATATTCTGCGTTAACCCCACCTAATCTGGCGTTTACTCCGCATGCCTGTCCCCGTATTCTTGTTGAAAAAAACAACAGGAGACAGGCATGTCGCTCTGGCTTACACACCCTCTGTTTATCCCCTCTCTGGTGGTTGGTATCACCATTCTGCTCTGGGCTACGTCGCTGCTGCCGGAGTTTATAACGGCGTTGCTGTTCTTTGCCGTGGCGATGGTGGCCAAAATCGCGCCACCGGATGTGATTTTTGGCGGCTTTGCGTCCTCCGCATTCTGGCTGGTGTTTAGCGGCTTTGTACTGGGTATCGCGATTCGTAAAACGGGGCTGGCGGACAGGGCGGCGAGGGCGCTGTCATCGAGGTTGACTGATTCCTGGCCGTTAATGGTGGCGAGCGTAGTGCTGCTGAGTTACGCGCTGGCATTTGTAATGCCATCCAACATGGGCCGCATTGCGCTGCTGATGCCGATCGTCGCGGCGATGGCGAAACGGGCTGGAATTAACGACGGCACGCGCGCCTGGTATGGTCTGGCACTGGCCGTCGGGTTTGGGACGTTCCAGCTTTCCGCGACGATTTTACCCGCTAACGTACCGAATCTGGTGATGAGCGGCGCGGCGGAAGGCTCTTACGGCATCCACCTCAATTATCTTCCCTATTTGCTGCTGCATACGCCAGTTCTGGGCTGGCTTAAGGGGGCGGTGCTTATCGTGCTTATCTGCTGGCTGTTCCCTGGTAAGCCCCATGCGCCGCGCGATCTCACACCGCTGGAGCCGATGAGTCGGGATGAAAAACGCCTGGCCTGGATGCTGGCCGTGGTGCTGCTGCTGTGGGTTAGCGAAAGCTGGCACGGCATTGGCCCTGCGTGGACCGGACTGGCGGCGGCAGTTATCACATTGCTACCACGGGTTGGCTTTATCAATGGCGACGAGTTTTCCACTGGGGTCAACATTCGTACCTGTATTTATGTGGCGGGTATTCTGGGGCTGGCGATCACCGTCACGCAAACCGGTATTGGTAGCGCTGTTGGCGAAGCGCTGTTACAGGTGATGCCGCTGGATGCGGAAAAGCCGTTTACCAGTTTCCTCGCGCTGACCGGTATTACCACTGCGCTTAATTTTATTATGACGGCGAACGGTGTTCCGGCGCTGTATACCACGTTGGCGCAAAGTTTTGCCGATGCGACGGGATTCCCGCTGCTGTCGGTGATTATGATCCAGGTGCTGGGTTATTCAACGCCACTGTTGCCGTATCAGGCTTCACCGATCGTAGTGGCGATGGCGCTCGGGAAAGTACCTGCAAGGGCGGGGATGCTGCTGTGTATCGCACTGGCGGCGGCAACGTATTTGATTCTTCTGCCGCTGGATTACGCCTGGTTTACGGTGTTAGGAAAACTGTAGATGTATCAAAATGTTAATTTTATGTTTTGTGAGTGAGTGAATTGTATTCTGTGCGGCAATATCGGTTAATGCCCGAGCGCAGATTTGCGCACTGGAAACTCAAGGATTGATTCATGGACAGTTTGACCCCCATCCGCTGTTGGCCTGCCATCATCTCGCTCGTGATTACGCTGACCATCTGGTTTGTTATCCCGTGTCCTCCTGACGTAACCCCGCAAGCGTGGCACCTGCTGGCACTGTTTATTGGTACGATCGCCGCAATTATCGGTAAAGCTATGCCCATTGGCGCAATTGCGATTGTGGCGATTATGCTGGTGGCGATGACTGGCGTTACTAACCCCGGCAAACCCTCCGCGGCGTTGAACGATGCGTTGAGTGGCTTTTCTAACCAGTTAATCTGGCTGATTGGTTTATCCATTATGCTGTCGCAAAGTTTGTTAAAGACTGGCCTGGGAGCGCGTATTGGCTACGGGTTTATTGCGCTATTTGGTAAAAGAACGCTGGGTATTGCGTGGGCATTAACCCTTGCGGAAACGCTAATTGCACCCGTAACGCCAAGCAATACCGCGCGTGGCGGCGGCATTATCCACCCGGTAATGCGGGCGATTGCGGAGAGCCTCGGCTCGCAGCCCGGCCATGCCGAGAATGGCTCAACGGGCCGTTATCTCGCGCTGGTGAACTACAACATTAACCCGATCAGCTCGGCAATGTTCATCACCGCGACCGCACCTAACCCGTTAATCGTCAGCTTTTTGACGAAGGGGACGGATGGAGTGCTGAACATGACCTGGGGAATGTGGGCTATTGCGGCGCTTCTTCCTGCTCTGGTATCACTGGTTGTCATGCCGATTGTAATCTGGTGGCTCTATCCGCCAGCTATCACGCGCACGCCAAATGCGCCGCAGTTCGCGCGGCAAAAACTGGATGCGCTGGGTCCACTATCACTGGCAGAAAAAATCACCCTGGCAGTGTTCATTTTGCTGCTCTGCCTGTGGGCGGGTGTTCCAGCGATGCTGATGGGTAGTGCCTGGAGCGTAAACCCCACTAGCGCCGCGTTAATTGGTTTGTCGATTCTATTGATGGCGGGCGTATTGAGCTGGGATGACATTCTTAAATGCCGCGGGGCATGGGATACGATAGTCTGGTTTGCCGCGCTGGTGATGATGGCGGATTTTCTCAGCAAACTGGGGTTGGTGGGATGGCTGGCAACCAGCGTTGGTAGCGCAATCGACCATCTTGGCGTGCACTGGAGTGTTGCAACGCTGCTGTTGATTCTGCTTTATGTCTACTCGCACTACTTTTTCGCCAGCACTACTGCGCATATTACGGCTATGTTCGCTGCGTTCTTCGCCGCAGGATTAGGCCTCGGCGCGCCGCCAGCATTGCTTGGTTTAATGCTCGGTTTCTCCTCCTCCTTGATGATGTCGCTCACGCACTATGGCACGGGTACTGCGCCGATCATCTTTGGTTCGGGCTATGTCACGCTGGCAGAGTGGTGGAAAACGGGGCTGGTGATGAGTGTGGTCAACCTGACCATTTGGGGTGTGACCGGCGCCTTCTGGTGGCACTGGTTGGGATACTGGTAGTTAATACAGCGGGAGGAGTGCTCCTCCCGCCTTAACAACTTAAGCCTGTTTAGCGGCTTCTGCTGCTTTAACGATGACGGCGAAGGCGTCTGCTTTCAGAGAAGCACCACCTACCAGCGCACCGTCGATGTCCGGCTGAGCAAACAGTTCTGCCGCGTTAGCTGCGTTTACAGAACCGCCGTACTGGATGATTACTTGCTCAGCGATTTTCGCGTCAGCTTTAGCAATGTGGTCACGAATAAATTTGTGAACAGCCTGAGCCTGAGCAGGAGTTGCAGATTTACCGGTACCGATAGCCCATACTGGTTCGTAAGCGATAACGACGCCTTCGAATGCTGCCGCGCCCTGAGTTTTCAGAACCGCGTCGATCTGACGTGCACAAACTTCTTCAGTTTTGCCCGCTTCGTTTTCTGCTTCGGTTTCACCGATGCACAGAACTGGAGTCAGACCCTGCTCTTTCAGTACGGCGAATTTTTTAGCGATCAGCTCGTCAGATTCTTTGTGGTAAGTACGACGCTCAGAGTGACCGATAATGATGTACTGTGCGCCGATGTCTTTCAGCATTTCAGCACTTGTTTCACCAGTGAATGCGCCAGACAGGTTCAGGTCAACGTTCTGCGCGCCCAGAATGATGTGGCTACCGGCAGCGGCGTGTTTCGCCAGGTCGATATACATTTCCGGCGGAGCAATCGCTACTGCACAGCCAGCAACGCCAGCCAGTTCTTTACGCAGATTAGCAACCAGTTCGTTTACCATGTGGCGGCTGCCGTTCAGTTTCCAGTTACCCATCACTAAAGGATGTCGCATTTCATTTCTCCACGCTTGTCAGCGAATTAAGGAATATGGCCGCCCGTAAGGGCAGCATGGTCTGTGAAACAGTATAGAGATTCATCCCCCGAAAGGCTTTGCTTTTTGTCATTTCCCCGTCATTCTCCACGTTGCAGGTGCGTTGGCTGTACTCTCTCACCCCAGTCACTTACTGATGTAAGCTCCTGGGGATTCGTTGCGTCGCCGCCTTCCTGAAACGTGAATAATTTAGGGGGAATTCGACCCTTCGAGGTTTTCAGATAGAGCCAGCTTAATCGGTTCAACAGCGAAGGTCAGCCCCTTTTCACCGTTATCTGCCACGACATAGCGAATTGCGCCTTCTGTTTCGGCGTAATAGTGCTTACCTTTGCCTGCGGCGAGCAGTTTTTGCAGTTTTTTCTGGCTCTGTTCCTTCGTCAGTAGCGGTGCGACGGTGCGGATGACGGCGGTCATGTATTCCAGCGCTTTCGCTTTGGCTGCCTTTTGCTCTGGCCCTTGAATTGGTAACCAGGTTATCTGCATGCTTTTGATTTTCAGGGTACCGCGCTCAAGGGCGGAAGACGCATACAGGTTTTCATTGATTTTGCTGGCCGCGCGGGTGAGATTTGCCCGATCGCGACTGCTGTCGATGGCGCGGAACTCATTCAGGATCAGCTTCGGATTCTGTGTATTAAAGTTTTCGCGAAACTGGCTAATCGACAGGTCAAAGGTCGGCGCGCCCGCCAGTAAATAGGGGGCTGTGGTTGCCGTCGATGGCGCTTCCGCCAATGCCGCAGGGCTGGCGGTTAAGGCTGAAAACAATAATAAAAACAGTGTAAATCCGTGCTTCATCAATCGTACCTTTCATTCTCACTGCTCACGATTAAAACGGTAACCGTCGAGCTTGTCAAAAGGGTAAACTGTTCTGGAAGGTAATAATAAAGGAACTTACATGACCATACAGCAGTGGTTATTCTCATTTAAAGGGCGCATCGGGCGCCGTGATTTCTGGATTTGGATTGGCCTATGGATCGTCGGCATGCTGGTTTTGTTTTCGCTGGCGAGCAAACAATTACTCGATATTCAGACCGCGGCTTTTTGTCTGGTGTGTCTGCTATGGCCAACGGCGGCAGTGACGGTAAAACGTCTGCATGACCGTGGGCGTTCTGGAGCGTGGGCGCTGTTGATGATTCTGGCGTGGATGCTGCTGGCCGGAAATTGGGCGATGTTACCCGGCGTCTGGCAATGGGCGGTAGGCCGCTTTGTTCCAACGTTGATTCTGGTCGGCATGCTTATCGATCTGGGTGCGTTCATTGGCACCCAGGACGCAAATAAATATGGTAAGGATACGCAGGACGTAAAGTACAGAGCTGACTCGTAGGCCGGATAAGTGTAAGCGCCATCCGGCAAAATGCCCGGGTGTTTACCGGGCATTGAAACGTTCTTACCAGTAGTGCTCTGCGGTCATATGGCCCGGTCGGCGGCGGAGGTGTTTGGTCATCTGCCGGGTGTCCTTCAGCAACTGCTGCGTGTCGCGTACCATCTGCGGGTTTCCGCACAGCATCACATGACAGGTTTCTTTATCCATTGGCAGCCCGACCGCTTTTTCCAGTTCACCGCTTTCAATTAGTGCCGGTACACGCCCGGTCAGCGAATCTGCCACGGTTTCACGACTGACCACCGTCTGGATGCGTAATTTACCTTCGTAGCGCTTTTCCAGCGCCTGCATCAACGGTAGATAGCTCAAATCGGCGGCATAGCGCGCGGCGTGGACCAGCACCAGATTTTTGAAGCGATCCAGGTCTTTGCCTAATTGCAGAATCGACAAATATGGGCCGATAGCCGTGCCGGTTGCCAGCATCCACAGCGTGTCGCAATCGGGGACTTCATCCAGAACGAAGAAACCAGCAGCTTCACTCACCACCTGGACTTCATCGCCAGGCTTCAGTGCTGCCAGACGAGGACTGAGTTTGCCGTCGGGAACCGTCACCAGATAAAACTCTAAATCGGGGTTATCAGGGGCATTGACGTAAGAATAAGCACGCTGGACGCGCTCGCCCTCGATCTCAAGGCCAAGCTTGGTGAATTGACCTGCAGTGAAAGGAAGAACCGGAGCTCGCACGGTCAAACTAAACAGGGCATCGGTCCAGTTCTGTACCTTCGTGACTTTGCCTGTTACCCAATCTGCCATGGTTTTCTCCTGTCTGCTTTGATTGCCTTATCTTCGTTCGTTGGACGAAAGATTTCCAGCCCATATGGGCTGGAAGGCTCTATTGATCAAATCAATTACAGGATGTGCGCCTGCACATCGGGATCTTTACGATCGAGGTAGTGAATCGACTGAATGCGACGGATCGTACGTGATTTGCCGCGGATCAGCAGCGTTTCGGTGGTCGCGATATTGCCTTTGCGGCTAATCCCTTCCAGCAAATCGCCTTTGGTGATGCCGGTGGCAGAGAAAATGACGTTGTCGCTACGCGCCATTTCATCGAGGCGCAGCGCTTTGCCCGCTTCAATGCCCATGGCGGCGCAACGAGCCAGTTCCTGTTCGCCAATGCGACGGTTTTCTTCGCTGTCGCCTTTGACGTCATGACGTGCCAGCAAACGGCCCTGCATGTCACCGTCCAGCGCGCGGATAACGGCGGCCGAAACGACGCCTTCCGGTGCGCCGCCAATGCCGTACAGCACGTCAACTTCACTGTCTGGCATGCATGTCAGAATGGAGGCAGCAACGTCACCGTCTGGAATAGCAAAGACGCGCACGCCCAATTTTTGCATTTCGGCGATCGTTTCATCATGGCGTGGCTTGGCCAGAATGGTGACGGTCAGTTCACTCAGCGGCTTATTGAGTGCAGCGGCAACGTTCTGCAGGTTGGCTTCCAGCGACAGGTTCAGGTCGATAGACCCTTTTGCGCCTGGGCCGACAATCAGCTTTTCCATGTACATGTCTGGCGCGTTCAGGAAGCAGCCTTTATCGCCAACAGCCAGTACGGCCAGCGCGTTTGCCTGACCCATTGCCGTCATGCGTGTGCCTTCGATAGGATCGACGGCGATGTCGACCGCATCACCAAGACCGGTCCCGACTTTCTCACCGATAAACAGCATCGGTGCTTCATCGATCTCACCCTCGCCAATCACGATGGTGCCGTCGATATTGACCTGGTTGAGCATAATACGCATGGCGTTTACCGCCGCGCCGTCAGCGGTATTTTTGTCGCCGCGGCCCAGCCATTTATAGCCAGCCAGCGCGGCCGCTTCGGTCACGCGTGAAAATTCAATGGCAAGTTCTCGTCTCATTGCAAACTCGTAGCTGAAAGGAATGGCGCGAAGTGTAGCACAGGGGAGGGGGCGAGATTATTGATGTGTGTGCGGGGTTGCCCCCGCACGAAGATATTGCCGGATAAGGCACAGTTGCCATCCGGCTATGACGTATTACTCGTCGTGATCTTCCCACGCCATGGCGCGTTTGACCGCTTTTTTCCAGCCGCTGTAACGGAAGTTACGTTCGGTGGTTTCGATGCCTGGGCGGAATTCACGCTCGATGACCGCTTTTTCCTGCAGCTCATCCAGATTCTGCCAGAAGCCTACTGCCAGACCAGCCAGGTATGCCGCACCCAATGCGGTGACTTCGCGGACTTCCGGGCGCTCAACGCGCGTGCCGAGAATGTCGGACTGGAACTGCATCAGGAAGTTGTTGGCGACCGCACCGCCATCGACGCGCAGGGCGTGCAAGCGAATACCGGAGTCAGCCTGCATTGCTTCCAGAACATCACGGGTCTGGTATGCAATAGATTCAAGCGTGGCGCGGATGATGTGGTTGGAGTTTACCCCACGGGTCAGACCAAAGATGGCGCCGCGAGCATACGGGTCCCAGTACGGTGCGCCCAGGCCAGTAAATGCCGGAACGACGTACACGCCGTTGGTGTCTTTCACTTTGGTGGCGAAATATTCGGAGTCGAACGCATCGCTGATGAGTTTCATTTCATCACGTAGCCACTGGATAGATGCGCCAGCCATAAATACCGCACCTTCCAGCGCGTAGTTCACTTCCCCGGTCGGTCCGCAAGCGATGGTGGTCAGCAGTCCGTTTTCGGACTTAACGGCTTTCTCGCCGGTGTTCATCAGCATGAAGCAGCCGGTACCGTAAGTGTTTTTCGCCATCCCTTCCTTCACGCACAGCTGGCCAAACAGCGCTGCCTGCTGGTCACCGGCGATACCGGAGATAGGAATACGAATACCGCCTTTACCACCGATGTTGGTCTGGCCGTACACTTCAGAAGAGCGACGAACTTCAGGCAGCATTGCACGCGGAATATCCAGCGCATCCAGCATCGTGTCATCCCAGTCCAGGGAGTGGATGTTGAACAGCATGGTACGTGAGGCGTTGGTGTAATCCGTGACGTGTACACGTCCCTGCGTCATTTTCCAGATAAGCCAGGTATCTACGGTACCGAACAGCAGTTCGCCGCGACGAGCGCGCTCACGCGAGCCTTCTACGTGGTCGAGGATCCACTTCACTTTGGTGCCGGAGAAGTACGGGTCAATGACCAGACCTGTATTATTACGGATGTACTCTTCCATACCGTCGCGCTTGAGCTTTTCGCAGATATCCGCGGTACGACGACACTGCCACACAATCGCGTTATAGATAGGTTTACCGGTTTCGCGTTCCCAGACGATGGTGGTTTCACGCTGGTTGGTAATACCGATCGCTGCAATTTCATCGGAACTGATATCGGCTTTCGCCAGAACTTCTACCAGCGTGGAGCTTTGGGTCGCCCAAATTTCCATCGGGTCATGTTCTACCCAACCTGCTTTCGGGTAGATTTGTTCGAATTCGCGCTGTGAAACGGCAACGATATTCGCATCGTGGTCCATTACGACCGCGCGGGAGCTGGTGGTGCCCTGGTCGAGCGCAACGATATATTTTTTTTCAGTCATAATTTTTTGTCCCGTAGTCACATTACTGCGAAGCTTTTTGTTGAGTGTTGGCCGCAACGTCTTTTTCTTCAATCGCGCAGACATCGCACGGTAAATGACGACCAATCAGTTTGCGATATGCCCATGCGCCCAAAATCGCGCCGGTAATCGGGCCAAACACCGGAACCAGGAAGTAAGGGATATCGCGACCACCCGTGAAGGCAATCTCACCCCATCCGGCCATCCAGGCGAAGAGTTTCGGTCCGAAGTCACGTGCCGGGTTCATCGCAAAACCTGTCAGCGGACCCATGGAAGCACCAATAACGGCAATCAACAAGCCGATCAGCAGTGGTGCCAGTGGACCACGAGGTACACCGTTACCATCGTCGGTCAGAGCCAGAATCAGCCCCATTAGAATAGCGGTAATGACCATTTCAACCGCGAAGGCCTGCACAAAATTGATATGCGGGTTCGGATAGGTGGAGAAAGTACCTGCCAGACCCAGGCTCTCGGTACTGCCGCGTACGATATGGTTAGTTTGTTCGAAATCGAGGAAAAGATTGTAATAAAGCCCGTAAACCAGTGCCGCTGCGCAAAAGGCGCCGGCAATTTGCGAAATAATAAAAGGAACAACTTTGCGTTTATCAAAACAGGCGAACAGCCAGAGTGCGATGGTTACCGCGGGATTCAGGTGTGCACCAGAAACGCCTGCGGTCAGATAGATAGCCATCGCTACCCCCAGACCCCAGATGACACTGATTTCCCACTGACCGAAAGTAGCCCCAGCCACTTTAAGTGCAGCGACACAGCCCACACCGAAGAAAATCAACAACCCGGTACCGAGGAATTCAGCAATGCACTGGCCTTTTAAGGTTGATGTTTGACTCATAATCGGATCCTGAAGAGAGTTTAATGTTTATTGTGTGCGAGAAGGTCACTGACATCCCCGGAGCCGGTAGGCACACTGTTAATTTATCGTTAACGCGCAAAAACGAGAAATATCGAAATTAAAATGTGTGTACTGCATCAACAAAATGAGCGTTTTCGCGCCATTGTGAGGTATTTGTTATACAAAAATAGTGTGAGCTGAATCATTTCACTGATCAATCTGTTAACACTTAAGAGTTATGACAGTAATGTCACCAGGAGAAAGACTAAAAGTGTTGCAAACCGCAATCTGCGCGGGATGCCGCTGGACAGGGATGACGCGGCTTCATACAATCGGTGTTAAGTAGAGTGCGCTCGTTTTTATTAAGGCGTCGCCGGTTATCGGGACGAGGATTTTTATCCATCAACGCCTTGCAATTCAGGAGAGGTATGACGATGTCATTAGAAGTGTTTGAGAAACTGGAAGCAAAAGTACAGCAGGCGATTGATACCATCACGCTGTTGCAGATGGAAATCGAAGAGCTGAAAGAAAAGAACAACTCACTGTCGCAGGAAGTTCAGACTGCACAGCAGCAGCGTGAAGAACTGGAACGTGAGAACAACAGCCTGAAAGAACAGCAGAGCGGCTGGCAGGATCGTCTGCATGCCCTGCTGGGTCGTATGGAAGAAGTCTAATCCTGATTTCTTGAAAAAGGCATCCATAATGGATGCCTTTTTGCTATGTAGAGATTAGGATATCGTATTTTTTAAATATCAAAGAATACGATATGACAAAAAGAAACGATATTATTGATGATTCGGATCGACTTATCACCAGAGATATTAGATATGGTCTTATCTATACAGATAATTTAGGATGGATTGATTTAGGCCATGCTAATCCGGCAGGGGCTGAAAAATTATGGTTTGAAATGACAAGGCCTCGTGGTGGTGATAGTGAGTTTTATGAAGTGAATTATCATCAAAGTATGTCCAAAAACATTCATGGCATAAATATCAATACTGGTATATATCGTAGATTTATGGTGCGCCGAGGATTGCAGGAGCGAATCTTACAAGGTATTGCTTTATCAATATTCTTAGGTACGTCACATCGCTTTGAGTCCTTACAGGACTTTTGGCCTTATGTTTATTTAACGGATAGTGGTTATAGTGCTGAAGATTTGGTCTCAAATCTATTTGGTTTTTACCAAGCGGTAAATTATGCAGATTACACCTCTTACCTTCAGATATGCTCGAAAGAAAAGGCTTATCGAATCTGGGACTTCTATGGCCCAGTTGGTGAGTTTAAGAATAAAAGTGTTATTCCGTTACTGTTTCCTGACCCTATCAATAAAGATAAGAGACATGAACCCTATTCGGGTGAATTACCTTTATTTATGGATGTAATAAGACCTATTGCTAATCCTGATTATGTTCGGGAACTTCACATATGAAATCCAGGAGATCAGGTTTTATTATTGTGTTTATGCTTTTTATTGCGCTATTTTATTGTCATTTTATGGTGAGCATCTATACAGAAAAAATCTACACTCAGCAGAATTTATTATTTTATCATCTGCTAACACCGAAACCTCTTAAACAGGCTCCAAGGATATCTAACGACTGGTTTTTTGTAAGCTATGCAGATGATGGTAGTCATCTTCAACGCAGTGAGATAATTTTTACCGGGATACAAAAGAGTGGCATTCAGATAGCTGAGGATAAATTAAATGCTTATATCGAAACTTATCCTGTCAGTCGTGAGACGATGAGTATCGTTGTCGAAGAAAAATATAAAAAGTATGATATTAAAGTCATTCATTACGAATCAAATGAATGAAAAAAAGGCCATCAAATTTGCTGATGGCCTTTTTCGCTTACTCGATATCGAGCGGGTCTTCGGAGAGGATTATCCCGGTGTTATCGGCGTACAGGTGGTCGCCGGAGAAGAACGTCACGCCACCGAAGTTGACGCGTACATCGCTTTCTCCAATGCCTTCACCTGAGGCACCTACCGGAATAGCGGCAATCGCCTGAATGCCGATATCCAGTTCTTCCAGATCGTCTACCTGGCGTACTGAGCCGTAGATGACCAGACCTTCCCATTCATTCTGTACGGCCAGCCGTGCCAGTTCGGCATCGACCAGCGCACGACGAACAGAACCGCCGCCATCGACCAGCAGAATGCGACCACGGCCGTTTTGTTCGAGCAGATCGTACAGCAACCCGTTGTCCTCGAAACATTTTACCGTGATGATTTGTCCGCCAAACGACGACCGTCCTCCAAAGTTAGAGAACAGCGGTTCCACGACGTTGACATCTTCCTGATAGATGTCACAAAGCTCGGATGTATCGTATTTCATAGGCTTAACGTTCAGTTGCTGCGAGAATTTTTAGTATATCGCGCTATGTGTACTGTTGGCAAAATCATCAATTGTTAATTGATATTTGTCAGTTAAAGAGACCACTGACTTAAGAAAATTCCAACGACAAACAGCAGGTTAGTTAACAATGCCGCTTTTACGGTGCGTTCCAGCATCGGACGCATTGCTGCCGGGTCCATCTCGCGCATTACATAGCGAGCCTGTTTGATCAGCAGCGGAGCGGCGAGGATAAACAGCCATCCCCACAGGCTTTGCAGTGAGAACAGGTTGAACAGTGCCAGACAGACCAGCGTGCCCATCAGCAGACAGGCGTGGTAGCGGCGGGCATTGACAGCGCCTAAACGCACGACCAGCGTGTTCTTGCCGTTTTCTCTGTCGCTGTTGATATCGCGCAGGTTGTTGACGTTGAGCACGGCGGTTGCCAGCAGGCCGCAGGCGGTGGCAGGCAGAATCAGCGCTGGAATCAACGTATGCGCCTGCAGGTACCAACTTCCCATTACGCTGAGCCAGCCGAAGAATACCAGCACAGAAATATCGCCCAGGCCGATATATCCGTAAGGGCGATTACCCACGGTGTAGGTGATCGCGGCGATAATCGACAGACCGCCGAGCACCAGGAAACCGACAAAATCCGCCAGCGTGTGACAGGCTACAGCTACCAGGGCCAGCCCGGACAGACAGATCAGCACTACGGTGACGATCAGCGCGCGCTTCATCTGCTGTTGGGTGATGACCCCTTTTTGCATACCGCGCAGCGGTCCAATACGGTCGGGCTTGTCGCTGCCTTTGACGGCATCGCCATAGTCGTTAGCGAGATTGGACAGAATTTGCAGCAGTCCTGCCGTAATCAATGCCAGCAGAGCAACCAGCGGATCGAAGTATCCTTGCCACCATGCTAATGCCGTACCGACGATGATCGCCGCGAAGGCGAGCGGTAAGGTCTTAGGTCGTAAACTTTCCAGCCAGGCTTGTGAGCGGCTAATTTGTTGTTGTTCAGTCATATTTAGCGCCAATAAAAATGGGGCTTTATCAGCCCCATCAACAGTGATGAAAATGCATTGAACGCGATTATAGGATAAAACGGCTCAGATCTTCATCTGCGACCAGCGCATCCAGATGTTTGCTCACATATTCGGCATCAATTGTGATGCTTTGGCCGTTCAAATCGCTCGCATCATAGGAAATATCTTCCATCAGACGTTCCAGAACGGTATGCAGACGACGTGCACCGATGTTTTCGGTGGTTTCGTTAACCTGCCAGGCCGCTTCGGCAATGCGTTTAATACCGGATTCAGTGAAGTTGATGTCCACACCTTCAGTCGCCATCAGCGCTTTGTACTGGACGGTGATGGAGGCATTCGGTTCGGTAAGGATACGCTCAAAATCGCTGGTGGTCAGCGCCTGCAGCTCGACACGAATCGGCAGACGACCCTGCAGTTCTGGGATCAGGTCGGACGGTTTGGCTACCTGGAATGCACCAGAAGCGATAAACAGAATGTGATCTGTTTTCACCATGCCGTGCTTGGTGGAGACCGTGCAGCCTTCAACCAGCGGCAGCAGGTCGCGCTGTACGCCTTCACGGGACACGTCCGGGCCGGAGGATTCGCCGCGCTTACAGATTTTGTCGATTTCGTCGATAAACACGATCCCGTGCTGCTCAACGGCGTCGATAGCTTCTTGTTTCAGCTCTTCCGGGTTCACCAGTTTGGCCGCTTCTTCTTCAATCAGCAGCTTCATCGCGTCTTTGATTTTCAGCTTACGCGGTTTTTGCTTCTGACCGCCCAGGTTCTGGAACATGGACTGCAGCTGGCTGGTCATCTCTTCCATTCCTGGAGGCGCCATAATTTCAACGCCCATCGGTGCGGCCGCGAGATCGATTTCGATCTCTTTATCATCCAGCTGGCCTTCACGCAGTTTTTTACGGAATGCCTGACGCGCTGCAGAAGGTTCCTGCGGCTGCTCTGATTGCCCCCAGTTATTTTTAGCTGGTGGGATCAGCACGTCGAGAATGCGCTCTTCCGCCATCTCTTCGGCACGGAAGCGGTTTTTCTCGATTGCCTGCACGCGGACCATTTTGATGGCAGCATCGGTCAGATCGCGGATGATGGAATCTACTTCTTTACCAACATAGCCGACTTCGGTGAATTTTGTTGCTTCAACTTTGATGAATGGCGCGTTGGCCAGTTTTGCCAGACGACGGGCGATTTCGGTTTTACCGACGCCGGTCGGGCCAATCATCAGAATGTTTTTCGGCGTGACTTCATGACGCAACTCTTCGTTGAGCTGCATACGACGCCAGCGGTTACGCAGGGCGATCGCCACGGAACGCTTAGCGTTATCCTGGCCGATGATGTGTTTGTTCAGTTCGCTGACAATTTCGCGTGGGGTCATTTCAGACATGGGGGATCCTTACGCTTTGGAGTTCAATTCTTCGATGGTATGGAAGTGGTTGGTATAAATGCAGATATCCCCTGCAATATCCAACGCTTTCTCAGCAATCTCGCGTGCGCCAAGCTCGGTATTTTCAAGCAGAGCGCGTGCAGCAGCCTGGGCGTAGGGACCGCCGGAGCCTATAGCAATCAGATCGTTTTCTGGCTGGATGACGTCGCCGTTACCGGTGATGATGAGCGATGCAGTTTCATCTGCGACGGCCAGCAGCGCTTCGAGTTTGCGCAGCATACGGTCGGTACGCCAGTCTTTTGCCAGTTCAACGGCAGCTTTCACCAGGTGACCCTGGTGCATTTCCAGCTTGCGTTCAAACAGTTCAAACAGCGTGAATGCATCCGCAGTACCGCCCGCAAAGCCCGCGATGACTTTATCGTTGTACAGACGGCGGACTTTCTTCACGTTGCCTTTCATTACGGTGTTACCCAGTGTGGCCTGACCATCACCGGCGATTACCACATGGCCGTTACGGCGTACGCTTACTATTGTTGTCACGAGCAGACCCCTTGGTTACAAATGCAATGTACAGGCCCCGCACAGTGTACGGGGCG
The DNA here is from genome assembly GCF_005280935.1 of Citrobacter sp. wls757. Classification (NCBI taxonomy): domain Bacteria; kingdom Pseudomonadati; phylum Pseudomonadota; class Gammaproteobacteria; order Enterobacterales; family Enterobacteriaceae; genus Citrobacter; species Citrobacter sp. wls757. The sequence continues at coordinate 16,944 of NZ_SZWU01000023.1, forward strand.
TAATGCAAGTATAGATGGGGGGGATTTTGGGGGTTTCAACCCCCAGTGGCGAGTCGAATGCAGTTTGTGTGACCAGCAACCTTCAGGCGGCTGATGGTGTTGTCGGCATTCTCTTTGCCTTTGACCGGACCAATGACCACACGATTCCAGCCGTTATTGGTGGTAATACGGGAGTTAAAGCCTTCAAAGGCCAGCTGCGCACGCACAGTTTCTGCCTGCTCAGCGCCTTTAAATGATCCGCACTGAACCATCCAGCGGCGTTCATCTTTTTTCTCAGCAGTCTGTTTTGGCGGCTGCGTTTCATTCGTTATCGGCGCGGCCGGTTGCGGTTTTGGCTGAGCAGCGGTGGTATGCGCTGGCGTTTGCAGCAGATCCTGATACGGCTGTTGCGCCGCCGGTTTTGGCTGCGGTTTCGGCTGCTGTACCGGCGCGGCTTGTGCTGTACGCGTTTGCTGCTGCTGATACGGCTGTTCTGTTGCCCGTGGACGCGGCTGCTGAGCCTGCTGCTGTGCGTTATTCCACTGCTGCTGTTGCACCTGACGCTGACGCTGCAGCGTTTGCTGGCGTTGTTCAGGCGTTTGCTCGTTCCACGGTACTTCGTTGAGCTGCGTCGGCTGTTGACGCATATCAGCCTGCATTTGCGCCAATAGCTGGCGCTGCTCATTGGTTAGCTGATCGGCATTCAGCACCTCGCCGCCCGCAGACGGTTCGGTAGGCGCACGTACGCCAGGCTGACGGCTTTCCAGCTCTTTGATGTATCGCCAGCGCTCTTCCGGTTTTGGCGGAATGCCATTACCGGTGACTTTCTGGTTTTGCAGCGTTTCGGACTCTTCTTTCTTGTGATGCGTAATGAAGTACAGACCACCGATAAAGGTCACGAGTACGGCTGCAGCAATAGCAACCATTGCGGGCGATACCGCAGGCGTATTGCGTTGTTTTTTCCGTGATGTGCTCTTCTTGCGCCGCGAAGGTGCCGGTTGGCCGCGACGTACATAATCTCGTTGTGCCACTATCGTTTCGCTGTATTTATTCGTTCGTCAGCCCGCCATGTTACTTAAGCGGCGGGCCTTTGACCAGACAGGGGAGTCCGAAAGCACTTTACTTTACGTCAGTGCCCGGGTAGTACCCCGAATAATAAGCTCGCAGTCCAGTAAACGTGAGCCACTGCTGACGCTCTGCCCTTGTAATTGATCGAGCAGTAACAGCATAGCTTCACGTCCGATATCGAAACGCGGCTGTGCGACGGTTGTCAGGGGTGGATCACAAAATTCCGTGAGCGAAATGTTATCAAAGCCAATAATGGATAAATCATCAGGGACTTTCAGACCCTGACGTTTGGCGTAAGAGAGTGCACCCAGCGCCATGACGTCGCTGTGACAAAAGACAGCGGTAGGCGGCTGCGGTAGTTCAAGGAGCTGCTTCAACGCATTGGCTCCCGCTTCATAGGTAAAGTCACCGCGCGCGATGAAATGCGGATCGACCGTAATTCCGCTGCGGCGTAATGCCTGAACGTAGCCTTGCAGACGGTAATGGCACAGCGGCATATCTTCGGGTCCGGCGATACAACCAATGCGTTTATGCCCTAGTTCCAGCAGATAATTCATCGCGTTAAAGGCGGCGGTGAGGTTATCAATGTGCACGGTAGGGAGTTCCAGCTCTGGCGCGAACTCGTTCGACATGACCATCGGCGGTAAATTGCGCTGTTCTTCCACGCTGGCATCAAACGGCAGGCGCGAGCTGAGCAGTACCATGCCATCGATCTGCTTGGTGATAATGAGGTTAAGAAACGTCTTTTCCTGCTGGTTCTGGTGCGCGCAGTCGCCAATAAGCACCAGGTATCCCTGTTCTGCGGCAGTCACTTCGATGCCACGAATCACTTCGCTAAAAAACGGATCGCAGATATCCGGCACAATCACTAGAATGGTACGTGACTCATTACGCTTAACGTTACGTCCCATTGATTGGGGTAGATATCCCACTTCCAGTGCTGCCTGCTCAACCTTGTTACGGGTTGACTGCGAGACTTTGTCCGGGTTCATTAATGCGCGGGATACGGTTGCCGTTGAGACTTTCGCCTTCAGAGCAACATCTTTCATCGTAGCGGCGGCAACCTGCTTATTCGGTTTCACTCTTTCTCCTCGCCAGAGAGCTGCTGGCACAGACTCGTCCCTGGATAACCTTCATCTGAAACATTTTTATCAGATAGTGAATGGAAGCGGTTACAGAATTTTCATAAAAAGTGTGATGGATCTTTAATTTTACGATCCGCCTCGCATCGTGAGGGGTTATCCCTCGATGGGATCGACATCCAGCACCCATTTAACCTTGCGTGCATCGGGTAGCGTATTGATCAGTGCCAGCGTGCCGCTGACGATATATTGCAGACGAATTCGTGATGGATGTTGCAACAATATTTGCCAACGATAACGACCACCGCGTTTGGGCGCCAGTGCGGGAACCGGGCCGAGCACCCAGAGTTTGTCATCGGCCAACGGGCTGGCTTGAATGAGATTCCGTAGCTGCTGCAAGAACATTGGTGCATGCTGGTTGTTATGGTCTTCTGCCCGCACGATCACATGGCTGGTCCACGGTGGAAGCTGGAGCGTTTGTCGCTCGGCCAGCGCCTGTTCGGCAAACGCGTCATAGCCTTTATACAGCAAGGTTTGCAGCAGCGGATGTTCAGGATGGTGCGTTTGCAGCACCACTTCGCCTTGCTTCCCGGCGCGTCCGGCACGGCCAGAGACCTGCGTATAGAGCTGGGCGAAGCGTTCTGCTGACCGGAAATCTGCGGAGAATAGCGCGCCGTCAACGTCCAGCAGCGCCACCAGAGTGACGTCCGGGAAGTGGTGGCCTTTGGCCAGCATTTGCGTGCCTATAAGAATTCGTGCTCCGCCGCGATGCACTTCCGCCAGATGCTGCTCCAGCGACCCTTTACGGCTGGTGGTGTCGCGATCGATACGTGAAATTGGCACACCGGGGAAAAAAGGTGCCAGAGCCTGCTCAAGCTGTTCGGTGCCGAGTCCTACCGGAACCATATGCGTCGAACCGCAGGAGGGGCACTGACGCGGTATTGGGCGCTGGCTGTCGCAGTGGTGGCAACGCAGGTGGTGCTGCGCCTGATGTAGCGTGTAGTAATGATCGCAACGCGGACATTCGGCAATCCAACCACAGTCGTGGCACAGCAGCGCAGGCGCAAAACCACGACGGTTCAAAAACAGGATCACCTGGTTATCCGCCTGCAGGTGCTGACGCATACGGGCGATCAGCGCAGGGGCGAGTCCGGCCTGCACCTGCTGACCTTTGAGATCCAGCACGTGCTGAGTGGCTGGGCGCGCATTTCCGGCGCGGCGCGTCAGGCGCAGCATGCGGTATTTGTTCTGCCGCACGTTACACAGCGTTTCTAGTGCCGGAGTGGCTGAGCCGAGAATAATCGGGATCTGCTCACTATGGGCGCGGTAAACCGCGAGGTCGCGCGCATGATAGCGCCAGCCTTCCTGCTGTTTATAAGAGCTGTCGTGTTCTTCGTCGATGACAATCACGCCGAGATTTTTAAACGGCGTAAATAGCGAAGAACGCGTGCCGATAACAATCGCCGCCTCGCCATTTTTTGCTTTCAGCCAGGCTGAAAGACGTTCACTGTCGTTTAAACCGGAGTGCAGGACTTCGACCGGCGCATTAAAACGTTCGCGAAAACGGGCAATAGTTTGCGGCGTCAGGCCAATCTCCGGCACCATCACCAGCGCCTGCTTGCCCTGGGCAAGGACGTTTTCCAGAACGCTGAGATAGACCTCTGTTTTGCCTGATCCCGTTACGCCCGCTAATAGCCATGCGCTAAAACTGTCTGAGGCGCTGTGAATCGCCCCGACGGCGGTGGCCTGCTCGGTGTTCAGCCGCAGACGCTCACCAGAAACCGCGTAGTGCGTACGCCAGTCGCTAAAGCCTGGTGTTTCGCTCGCCAGATCGCACAGCCCTTTTTTCCGCAGTGCCTGTAATGCGGCATCATTAAATTCCAGTTCAGCCACCTGGTCGCGCCAGATTTTCCCCTGGCGTAGCGCAGCCAGCGCCTGTTGCTGCTTGGGAGAACGCTTCAGGCTGTTGAGGTCAATAACCTGGCCTTCTTCAGTGGCAAACCAGTACCACATGGGCGCGTTTGTCGCCGGGCGTCCCTGGCGCAGTAAAATTGGCAGAGCGTGAAACAGTACGTCACCGATGGGATGATGATAATAATCAGCCGCCCACAACAGCAGACGCCAGACAGAGGTCGAGTAGACCGGTTCGCTGTCCAGCACTTCGAGAACGGCTTTCAATTCGCTCCGCGGCAGTTCACTGTGCTCGCTGACGGAAAGGACGATACCCACGCGCTCCTGCTGCTTGCCAAAGGGCACGCGTACACGACACCCGGCTTTGGCACTCAAGCCTTCCGGCAGGAGGTAGTCAAAGGTGCGAGGTAGCGGAACAGGTAAGGCAACGTGCGCAACGGGCATTGAATCATCCTGACTTGAAATCTGGCGGGTTAGTATACACATTAGTGGAGGGTAGAATGCGGATCAGTTTGCATGAGCAGGTTAATTTCTGTATGATTCGCCGCCTTTGATGCAAATTGATTGCGTCAAACAATGACCATTACCCGAGAGTTTCAGGCTGTTGATGCAGCGTGAAAGGTGACGGGGAATAATTAACATCGCGTGGTGTCTGGCGTTAGGGCTGGAAGAGCGACGCGGCCTTAAACCGAGGTTTTCCCATGAAAAAAGATATTCACCCGAAATACGAAGAAATTACTGCAAGCTGCTCTTGCGGTAACGTCATGAAAATCCGCTCTACCGTCGGTCACGATCTGAACCTGGACGTGTGCGGTCAGTGCCACCCGTTCTATACTGGCAAGCAGCGTGATGTTGCTACCGGTGGCCGTGTTGATCGCTTCAACAAGCGTTTCAGCATCCCAGGCAGCAAGTAAGTTTCAGCTGTCAGAAAAAAGCGCCTTATGGCGCTTTTTTTGTTTCTGCGCTTCAGAACTGAAATATATATTGATGTATTGAATAATCTATTTTATTCAATAAATAAAACGGTGTTTTATTTTTTCGATAAAATATTGCAACTGGTGATCTGCGTCCTTTTTATCTTCTGTCTTTTGCCACTTTTACCAGTTCCTGGCAAAATACCAAAGGTTTCTGCTTTCTTTCTAAAATACACTTTTGTGGAAATATAAAATTAATCTAAAAGCCTTTTTGTTTTCCCATTTTATGGACAAACGAGATGGATTATTTCCGTTGTTGAGTGTGAAGAGGGATTGTCATGAAATTTAAATCTGCGTTATTACTGATTCCATTATTCTCTGCGGCCGCACAGGCGGGTTATGTTGATTACCGACATGAATATTATGACGATGGACGTAATTACGATCGTGTGTATATGTCTCACCGTTTTGCCACGGGTTTTGGTGTGGCAGTAGAAGCCATTTCTCGTTCCGAAAACACGCAGTCAAATGATGCGTGGAATAATATGGAAAGTAATGGTAACGAGTATACCGCAAGCTACCAGTTCACCTGGCAGGGTCTTGTCTGGCAGCCCGGCATTGCGATCGAAACGGGCGATAATATCGCGATTTATAAGCCTTATATCCGCGTGCAGTACAACATCAACGACAACTGGTGGACCGCGTTCCGCTATCGTCAGGAGTACATGCGCAGAAATACTGACGGCAAAGATGACCGCATGGTCTATCGTCCGGAAGCCTGGCTTGGTTATAACGTCAATGACTGGATGTTTGAGCTAAATGGTATTTATAAAATTGCCGATAGCGAAGATTTATATAACAACCGGAAAGATGATTATGAATATAACTTCCGCGTGGCGTACAAATTAGGCTCCTGGGTTCCATTTGTTGAGGTTGGCAACGTTTCCTCGGGTTATAACACAACAACGACAGACGATCGTCAGACCCGTTATCGTGTCGGTCTTGGTTATAACTTTTAATCGGTAATAGTTTTCGTATCGGCTGATTACGTCGATAAGCATAGTTTGTGTGAATAATATGTCTAAGGAGTTGACATCATGTCTAATGATGGAACTATTATCGGAAATAATGAAACCACTGCCGTCAGGCCTTTCGGAATTAGAGATAAAATTGGTTATTTATGTGGCGACCTCGGAACCTGTTTTATTCTTGGCTTAGTTAATAGTTTTTTAATGATTTATTACACTAACGTCCTCGGTATTTCCGGCGTTATTGTTGGCTCACTCTATTTTGTGACCAAACTCTTTGATGCGTTCGTTGATGTTGGTGTAGGGCGCTTATGCGATACCTCTAAACTGACGGTACATGGACGTTTCAACCCGTGGGTGCGTCGCATGAAGTATCCATTTTGCATCATTGCGGTTGTCCTGTTCCTGCCGTTTGTGAATGATTTTTCTTATACGGCGAAAATCATCTACATCTGCTGCTCCTATTTCATTTACGGTTCGCTGTTATCTACCGTGAGTATTCCGTACGGCGCTATGTCTGCGGCGATTAGCTCGAATCCTGAAGATCGTGTATCGCTTTCAACCTGGCGTAGCGTTGGGTCAGCAATTGGCGGTGGGGCAACTGGCTTTTTCATTCCAATCCTGATGTACACCACCCTGGTGGATGGAAGCCAGGTGATTTCCGGGCAACACTTCTTCTGGATTTCCATTGGTTGCGCAGTGCTGGGCTTGATCTTTTTATCCTTGACCTGTCATTTAACGACGGAGCGCGTGCGCGTGGAGAGAAAAGAGAGCATGCCCGTTTCGGTGTTGCTGAAGGGACTGGCACGCAATAAGGCGCTGATTGTTTTAGTGGTTGTGGATTTGCTGATTGTAATTAATCAGGGGTTGTCCGGTACCAACATGACTTACCTGTTTAATGACTATTTCCACAATAAAGAGGCGATGTCAGTCGCGTTGCTGTTTACCTTTGGTTCCCTGGTTTTGCTGGCGCCATCGGCATCCTGGCTCACGAAGCGGTTTGGTAAAAAAGAAGCCAGCGTAGGCGCGTTGCTTTTTGCCGTGGTCATGTATGTGATTATGTACTTTGTCCACATTACGGATGCAAAGGTCTATCTGGTTTTCTTGTTCCTGGCGACGCTGGGTGCAGGGTTATTCAACCTGATGATTTGGGCGTTTATGACTGATGTTTGTGACTACCATCAGTATGTCACTGGCGATCGCGAGGATGGCACGGTTTATGGTGTGAACTTCTTTGCGCGCAAGGTTGGTCAGGCATGCGCAGGGGCGATTGGTGGCTTTATGTTGGCTATCATTGGCTATCAATCATCGTCAACAGGTGGTGCAGTGCAAACCAGCATTGTGCAGGAAAATATTTATACGATGGCGAATCTCTTGCCGGCGCTATGCCTGTTTTTGGCGGCGGTCATTCTGATTTATTTCTATCCATTGAACCGTACGGAAACGCTCAAAATGGAAGAAACATTGAATAAACTCAATGGTATTAGTAAGTAACACTGTGAGAAAAGGCGGGAGCATTCCCGCCTCTACACGCCCATTGCTGTTCTAACTATCAGTATTCCCACGTTTCCGGGTTGATACCCAGTTCACGCATGATTACCTTTGCTTCTTCCGGGATTTCATCACTGCGTTCTTTACGCAGGTCGTCATCGTTGGGTAAGGGTTGCCCAGTAAAAGCATGCAGAAACGCTTCACACAGCAGTTCGCTGTTGGTGGCGTGGCGCAGGTTGTTCACCTGACGACGCGTGCGTTCATCGGTAAGGATTTTTAACACCTTCAGAGGAATGGAAACCGTAATTTTTTTGACTTGCTCACTCTTCTTACCGTGCTCAGCGTATGGGCTGATATATTCGCCGCTCCATTCAGCCATGAGATACCTAATCCTCTTCGTCATTAATATTGAGGCCAGAACCTGAGCCCGGACCATAATTGCGCGTAGTTTATCGTAGTGGCGTGGCCCTGACACGAAGTAAGCCGACGCAGATGTACGCTAATGCATATAATTTTAACGGCTATTTCCAGTTTGCTCAATCTATACGCAAAGAAGTTTAGATGTCCAGATGTATTGACGGCTATCGTAACTATGATTACTCTGGTGTCTGACTTTTCACCGACTCAGCCAGGATCTCCTCAATATGACGCGTAAACAGGCCACCATCGCAGTGCGTAGCGGGTTAAATGACGACGAACAGTACGGTTGCGTTGTCCCGCCGATTCACCTCTCCAGCACCTATAACTTTACCGGATTTAATGAACCTCGCGCCCATGACTATTCGCGTCGCGGCAACCCAACGCGCGATGTTGTTCAGCGTGCGCTGGCGGAACTGGAAGGCGGTGCAGGTGCTGTGCTGACCAATACTGGCATGTCGGCGATTCATTTGGTGACCACGGTCTTCCTCAAGCCAGGCGATCTGCTGGTCGCACCGCATGACTGCTACGGCGGGAGCTACCGACTGTTTGACAGTCTGGCAAAGCGTGGCTGTTACCGGGTCCTGTTTGTCGATCAAGGAGATGAGCAGGCATTGCAGGCCGCATTGGCGGAAAAACCGAAACTGGTGCTGGTAGAAAGCCCAAGCAACCCGCTGCTGCGCGTGGTGGATATTGCGAAAATCTGTCAGCTGGCGCGTGAAGCTGGCGCGGTCAGCGTGGTCGACAACACTTTTTTAAGCCCGGCATTGCAAAATCCACTGGCATTGGGCGCCGATCTGGTGTTGCATTCATGCACGAAATATTTAAACGGTCACTCAGATGTGGTGGCTGGTGTTGTGATAGCGAAAGATCCGGAAACGGTCACTGAACTGGCATGGTGGGCGAATAATATTGGTGTGACCGGCGGCGCGTTTGATAGTTATCTGCTGTTGCGCGGCCTGCGTACTCTGTCTCCTCGAATGGAGGTGGCGCAACGTAATGCTCAGGCGATAGTCGATTATCTGCAAACTCAGCCGCTGGTGAAAAAATTGTATCACCCGTCATTGCCGGATAATCAGGGCCATGAGATTGCCGCGCGTCAGCAAAAAGGCTTTGGCGCGATGTTAAGTTTTGAACTGGATGGTGATGAGCAAACGCTGCGCCGCTTCCTTGGCGGGTTGTCATTGTTTACGCTGGCGGAATCGTTAGGGGGCGTTGAAAGTCTGATCTCCCACGCCGCAACCATGACACACGCGGGCATGGCGCCAGAAGCGCGTGCTGCTGCCGGAATTTCCGAAACGCTGCTGCGTATCTCCACCGGTATTGAAGATGGCGAAGATTTAATTGCCGACCTGGAAAATGGCTTCCGGGCTGCAAACAAGGGGTAAACATGAGTGTGATTGCGCAGGCAGGGGCGAAGGGTCGTCAACTGCACAAATTTGGTGGTAGTAGTCTGGCTGATGTGAAATGTTATCTGCGTGTCGCAGGCATTATGGCGGAGTACTCGCAGCCTGATGACATGATGGTTGTTTCAGCCGCAGGCAGTACCACTAACCAGTTGATTAGCTGGCTGAAATTAAGCCAGACCGATCGCCTTTCTGCGCATCAGGTTCAACAGGCGTTACGTCGCTATCAGAGCGAGCTTATCAGCGGTTTGTTACCGCCTGAGATAGCGGATGGACTAATTGGCGCGTTTATTCACGATCTGGAGCGTCTGGCTGGATTACTCGACAGCGGCGTGAACGATGCCGTCTATGCTGAGGTTGTTGGGCATGGTGAGGTATGGTCCGCGCGTTTGATGTCTGCGGTCCTTAACCAACAGGGGCTGGAGTCAGCCTGGCTGGATGCGCGCGATTTTTTACGTGCTGAACGCGGTGCCCAGCCGCAGGTAGATGAAGGTCTTTCTTACCCGCTGCTACAGCAACTGCTGGCGCAGCATCCGGGTAAACGGCTGGTGGTTACCGGCTTTATTAGCCGCAGCAATGCCGGTGAAACGGTCCTGCTGGGGCGTAACGGTTCCGACTACTCGGCGACGCAGGTTGGCGCGCTGGCGGGCGTTTCTCGCGTAACTATCTGGAGCGATGTCGCCGGGGTTTACAGCGCGGACCCGCGTAAAGTAAAAGACGCCTGTTTGCTGCCGCTGCTGCGTCTGGATGAAGCCAGCGAGCTGGCGCGTCTGGCGGCACCGGTTCTCCATGCCCGTACCTTACAGCCGGTTTCCGGTAGCGATATCGATCTCCAACTGCGTTGTAGCTATACGCCGGAGCAGGGTTCAACGCGCATTGAACGCGTACTGGCCTCCGGTACCGGGGCGCGTATTGTGACCAGTCATGATGACGTCTGCCTGATTGAGTTTTTGGTTCCGACTGGCCAGGACTTTAAGCTGGCTTATAAAGAGATTGATCAGGTTTTAAAACGTACCCAGGTGCGTCCGCTGGCAGTGGGTGTGCATCCTGACCGCCAACTGCTGCAATTTTGCTATACCTCCGAAGTCGCTGACGGCGCACTGAAAATTCTGGATGAAGCTGGTCTGCCGGGCGAGCTGCGTTTGCGCCAGGGGCTGGCGCTGGTAGCGATGGTCGGGGCGGGCGTCACCCGTAATCCGCTGCACTGCCACCGTTTCTGGCAACAGTTGAAAGGTCAGCCGGTTGAATTCACCTGGCAATCGGAAGAGGGTATCAGCCTGGTCGCGGTACTGCGTACTGGGCCAACAGAGAGCCTGATTCAGGGCCTGCATCAGTCAATTTTCCGCGCGGAAAAACGCATTGGTCTGGTGTTGTTCGGCAAAGGCAACATTGGTTCGCGCTGGCTGGAGCTGTTCGCTCGCGAGCAGAGCACGCTCTCGGCGCGCACCGGATTAGAGTTTGTGCTGGCGGGTGTGGTTGATAGCCGTCGTAGCCTGCTGAATTACGAAGGGCTGGATGCCAGCCGCGCGTTAGCTTTCTTTGATGACGAGGCGGTAGAGCAGGATGAAGAGTCTCTATTCCTGTGGATGCGTGCTCACCCGTATGATGATTTAGTGGTGCTGGACGTTACTGCCAGCGAGCAACTTGCGGATCAGTATCTGGATTTTGCCAGCCATGGTTTCCACGTTATCAGCGCCAACAAACTGGCGGGGGCGAGCAGCAGTCATAATTATCGCCAAATTCATGACGCTTTTGAAAAAACCGGCCGCCACTGGCTGTATAACGCCACCGTGGGAGCAGGTTTGCCGATCAATCATACCGTGCGCGATCTGATTGATAGTGGAGATACCATTCTGTCGATCAGCGGGATCTTCTCCGGTACGTTGTCGTGGTTGTTCCTGCAATTTGATGGCACGGTCCCGTTCACCGATCTGGTGGATCAGGCGTGGCAACAGGGGCTGACTGAACCCGATCCGCGCGTAGATCTTTCCGGCAAAGATGTGATGCGTAAGCTGGTGATTCTGGCGCGTGAAGCAGGTTACGACATCGAACCGGACCAGGTTCGCGTGGAATCGCTGGTGCCTGCGCATTGTGAAGAAGGCTCTATTGACCATTTCTTTGAGAATGGTGATGAGCTGAACGAGCAGATGGTGCAGCGTCTGGAAGCGGCGCGTGAAATGGGGCTGGTGCTACGCTATGTGGCGCGTTTTGATGCTAACGGTAAAGCGCGCGTTGGTGTTGAGGCGGTTCGTCCTGAACACCCGCTGGCGGCGCTGTTGCCGTGCGATAACGTATTCGCCATTGAAAGCCGCTGGTATCGCGATAACCCGCTGGTGATCCGTGGACCGGGCGCAGGTCGTGACGTCACCGCCGGCGCTATTCAGTCAGACATCAACCGTCTGGCGCAGCTGCTGTAGTTTTTGTTGCCGGATGATCCGGCCGACGGTTCGTTTGTGACCCAGGCCGGATAAAATACGTCAACAGCCATCTGCATAATCACTTCAACGCTCTCATCCTGCGTTAAACCTACCCGTATTGCGTCTTACCCGCGCTCTGGCCAGAGGCGAGTCTGTCACCGCTCTCGTTAACGGCTGGCAGACGGTCATGCCACAATTCCCCATCATTTCAGGCTGATGTGAATTTTTTTCACGTTGGCTGAGTATTCCTCACCTTTAACGATGATTTTTGTGTTGACGCCAGCATGCTTTTCCGTCATTTTTACATCTAGACGTCTAAACGTATAGCAGTTCACAACACAACATATAACGACAAAAGATTGATGAGGTAAGGTATGAGCTTTTTTCACGCCAACCAGCGGGAAGCCCTGAATCAGAGCCTGGCGGAAGTACAGGGTCAGATTAACGTTTCGTTTGAGTTTTTCCCGCCGCGCACCAGTGAAATGGAGCAAACCCTGTGGAACTCCATCGATCGCCTGAGCAGCCTGAAGCCGAAGTTTGTTTCAGTCACCTACGGTGCAAACTCTGGTGAGCGCGACCGTACGCACAGCATTATTAAAGGCATTAAGGATCGCACTGGTCTTGAAGCAGCTCCGCACCTGACCTGTATTGATGCAACCCGCAATGAGCTGCGCACCATTGCTCAGGACTACTGGAATAACGGTATTCGTCATATTGTTGCTCTGCGCGGTGACTTGCCGCCGGGAAGCGGTAAACCGGATATGTATGCCTCTGACCTGGTGACTCTGCTGAAAGACGTTGCGGACTTTGATATCTCCGTTGCGGCTTACCCGGAAGTACACCCAGAAGCGAAGAGCGCTCAGGCCGATTTGCTGAACCTGAAGCGTAAGGTTGATGCCGGTGCAAACCGCGCCATTACTCAGTTTTTCTTCGATGTGGAAAGCTATCTGCGCTTTCGCGATCGCTGCGTGTCTGCGGGAATCGATGTGGAAATTATTCCGGGTATCCTGCCAGTCTCTAACTTTAAGCAGGCGAAAAAATTTGCCGATATGACCAATGTTCGTATCCCTTCCTGGATGTCGACCATGTTTGATGGTCTGGATGATGATGCGGAAACCCGCAAGCTGGTAGGTGCAAACATCGCTATGGACATGGTGAAAATCCTCAGTCGCGAAGGGGTGAAAGATTTTCACTTCTATACCCTTAACCGTGCCGAGATGAGCTACGCTATTTGTCACACACTGGGTGTAAGACCGAATTAAACAGATGCCCCAGCCCTCTACGGAGGGCTTTTTATTGATCATTTTGATCTACATCTCTGTAACTTTAAATATAAAAGGAATTAGCTATCGAATCTGTGGGTTTTTTCGACTATATCTTATCTCTGGTGGTGTATATCGTAGTCAGAACACTGTAAAGGGAGCATATAGATGAGCATGTCCGACGATAGCCAAAACGCATCAACTGCCGGTAAGTGTCCTTTTCATCAGGGCGGTCACGATCAGAGTGCGGGAGCAGGAACGAACAACCGCGACTGGTGGCCCAATCAACTCCGTGTAGATCTTTTAAACCAACATTCCAACCGTTCTAACCCGCTGGGTGAGGACTTCGACTACCGAAAAGAGTTTAGCAAACTCGACTATTCAGCCCTGAAAGGGGATCTCAGAGCCCTTCTGTCCGAATCTCAACCGTGGTGGCCCGCTGACTGGGGAACCTATGCCGGATTATTTATCCGCATGGCATGGCACGGTGCAGGGACCTATCGCTCCGTCGATGGACGCGGTGGCGCGGGTCGCGGACAGCAGCGTTTTGCACCACTGAACTCCTGGCCGGACAACGTCAGCCTGGATAAAGCGCGTCGTCTGCTGTGGCCAATCAAGCAGAAATATGGCCAGAAAATTTCCTGGGCCGACCTGTTTATCCTTGCGGGTAACGTGGCGCTGGAAAACTCAGGCTTCCGTACCTTCGGCTTTGGTGCCGGTCGTGAAGACGTCTGGGAACCGGATCTCGACGTAAACTGGGGTGATGAAAAAGCCTGGCTGACCCACCGTCATCCGGAAGAACTGGCAAAAGCGCCGCTGGGCGCAACCGAAATGGGCCTTATCTATGTGAACCCGGAAGGGCCGGACCATAGCGGCGAACCGCTCTCTGCGGCCGCGGCTATTCGCGCGACCTTCGGTAACATGGGTATGAACGACGAAGAAACCGTAGCGCTGATTGGCGGCGGTCATACGTTGGGTAAAACCCATGGTGCAGCACCGGCTTCGCACGTAGGCGCCGATCCAGAATCCGCACCAATTGAAGCGCAGGGCCTGGGCTGGGCCAGCAGCTACGGCAGCGGCGCGGGTGCAGACGCAATTACTTCCGGTCTGGAAGTGGTCTGGACGCAGACGCCGACCCAATGGAGCAACTATTTCTTCGAGAACCTGTTCAAATATGAATGGGTACAAACCCGCAGTCCGGCAGGTGCGATTCAATTTGAAGCGGTTGACGCACCGGAAATTATCCCCGATCCGTTCGATCCGTCGAAAAAACGTAAGCCAACAATGTTGGTTACCGACCTGACGCTGCGTTTCGATCCGGAGTTCGAGAAGATCTCCCGTCGTTTCCTGAACGATCCGCAGGCCTTCAACGAAGCATTTGCCCGCGCATGGTTTAAGCTGACGCACCGTGATATGGGGCCAAAAGCACGTTACATCGGACCGGAAGTGCCAAAAGAAGAGCTGATTTGGCAAGACCCGCTGCCGCATGCGTTCTTTAACCCAAGCGAAGAAGATATCCTGAAACTGAAGGCGACCATTGCTGCTTCCGGGTTGTCCGTGGGCGAGCTGGTGTCAGTGGCGTGGGCTTCGGCATCAACGTTCCGCGGTGGGGATAAACGTGGCGGCGCTAACGGTGCGCGTCTGGCGCTGGACCCACAGCGTGGCTGGGATGTGAATGCTACCGCGGCACGCGTACTGCCTGTGCTGGAAGGCATTTATAAGTCAGCCCATACCGCTTCGTTAGCCGATATTATCGTGCTGGCCGGTGTTGTCGGTATAGAGCAGGCGGCTAGCGCTGCGGGTGTCAGCATTAAAGTACCTTTTGCGCCGGGCCGCGTGGATGCGCGTCAGGACCAAACGGATATTGAGATGTTTGAACTGCTTGAGCCGATTGCCGATGGTTTCCGTAACTACCGCGCTCGTCCTGACGTATCGACCACCGAGTCGCTGCTGATTGATAAAGCACAGCAGCTGACGCTGACCGCACCGGAAATGACCGTGCTGGTGGGCGGTATGCGCGTACTGGGCACCAACTTCGACGGCAGCCAGCATGGCGTCTTTACCGATCGTCCTGGCGTGCTCAGCACTGACTTCTTCGTCAATCTGCTGGATATGCGCCATGAGTGGAAGGCGGTTGATGAGTCAAAAGAGCTGTTTGAAGGTCGTGACCGTCTGAGCGGCGAAGTAAAATACACGGCAACCCGCGCCGATCTGGTGTTCGGTTCTAACTCCGTACTGCGCGCAGTGGCTGAAGTTTATGCCTGCAGCGATGCTCACGAGAAGTTCGTGAGAGATTTCGTTGCCGCATGGGTGAAAGTGATGAACCTGGATCGTTTCGATCTGCTGTAACAGATAATGCCGGATGTCGCTTGTGCGTATCCGGCATAGTATGAATAAAAAAATCCCCGCGATTGCGGGGATTTTCTATTGGCAGGTTATTCCCACTCTTGCAGGTAACGTTGACCGTACTGGTCAGCCACCAGCAGGGCGGCATACACCTGGTCCGGCGTCGCGCCGCCAGGCATGTTGTGGATGGTTTCGCCTTCGGCACAGGCGGCCTCAGCCACAATGCGCATTTTCGCCGGGATATCCTGTTTGATGTCCAGTTGCGCTAGGGTAATCGGCAGGCCAACGGAATGGCACAGCGCGGCAACGGTTTCAATTTCATCGACCGGTGCGTTTTCCAGCACCAGTTGCGTCAGCGTACCAAACGCCACTTTCTCGCCGTGATAGTAGTGATGCGCATCCGGGATTGCGGTCAGACCATTATGAATGGCGTGAGCCGCTGCCAGACCACCGCTTTCAAAACCGACGCCACTCAGATAGGTGTTGGCTTCAATAACACGTTCCAGTGCTGGTGTCACCACGTGCTGCTCGGCTGCCAGCATCGCTTTTTCGCCTTCTTCGATCAGCGTATTAAAGCACAGCTCTGCCAGCGCCAGCGCCGCCTGAGTACACTGACCGCCCGCCATGGTGGTTGCGCCGCTGCGTGAACAGGCACGCGCTTCGAACCAGGTTGCCAGCGCATCGCCAATACCCGCAGCTAACAGACGCGCCGGTGCGCCCGCGACAATTTTGGTATCCACAATGACCCTGTCCGGGTTGTTGGGCAGCAGCAGATAGCGATCGAATTCACCGGCATCGGTGTAAATGACGGACAGCGCGCTGCACGGCGCATCGGTAGAGGCGATGGTTGGGGCAATGGCGACAGGCACGCCCATAAAGTGCGCCAGCGCTTTGGCGGTATCCAGCGTTTTACCGCCGCCAATACCAAGTACTGCGCCACACTGCGCTTTTTCCGCTACGCCGCGCAGACGGTCGATTTCGTTTTGTGAACATTCGCCGCCAAACGGTGCAATTTCCAGCGCCAGTCCGGCATCCTGGAAGCTTTTTTCCAGTGCGCCCTGGGCAAAGCCTAAGACAAACTTGTCCCCAACGACCAGCCAGCGTTCTGCCAGTGGTTTGAGGTAGCTGCCAAGACGGGTAATAACATCGGCACCCTGGATGTACTTACCAGGTGATTGAATAATGCGATCCATACTTTATTTCCCTCACAGGTTGATGTGACCAAATGCGTTGTTCCAGTCCTGCTCAAACTTCTCTATTGCTGACTCTACCGCAGGGGTATTGAGCATTTGTTGCGCTACGTCTAATGGCAGGGTGATAGCTTCACATCCTGCCAGTAAGCAATCCAGCGCCTGACGCGGGGTTTTAAAGCTGGCTGCCAGTACCATGCTGTTTGGCGCATGCAGCTCCAGTAACGTTTGCAGTTCTTGTACTGTGCGAATCCCATCGCCGCCCTGTGCGTCGATACGGTTAACGTAAGGCGCGATATATTTAGCTCCTGCCAGCGCAGCCAGTAGCCCCTGAGAAGCACTGTAAACGGCGGTTCCCAGCGTGGTGATACCCTCTTTTTTCAGCATCTTAATCGCGGCCAGACCTTCGGATGTCACCGGGATTTTCACTACCAGACCGGGCACTGCATTGCTCAGGCGTTTGGCTTCTTCCACCATGCCCTGCGCCTCGCGGCTCATGGTTTGGGCAAACAAAATACCCTCTTCGCCGATGGCGTTTTGCAGGCGTGGCAGTACATCCCAGATAGATTCTTTGCTTGCCGCCACAATGCTTGGGTTGGTGGTAACACCCGCGATAGGGAAGATGCGTGCCAGACGTTCAACTTCCGCGACGTTGGCGGTATCAAGGTAAAGTTCCATACAAAAACATCCTCTTTAAAGTTCAAGTTCATGTTGCAACAGGCTGGCGATAGCGTCGGCTGAGGCGGCGCTAACCAGCGCGTTACGGAATTCTTCATGCATAATGCGGCGCGCCAGACGCGAGAAAATACGCATATGCTGATCGCCAGCGGCATGTTTGTTGAGCGTCAGCATAATAATGAACTGTGCATCATCATCACCCCAACGTACCGGCGCTTGCAGGCGCGCTACGCTGATGGTGGACTGCTCAATATGTTCGGATTTGCTGTGTGGAATGGCGAAGCTAAAACCTAATCCGGTAGAGAAGACGGCTTCGCGTGCCCACAGGTCTGCTTCCAGTTTACGTGGATAGCGGCAACGGCCTGCCAGCAGGAGGTTGTCGGTCATCCCTTTGATGACCTCTTCTTTACTGCGCCAGTCGCTATCCAGCGTGATGCACTCGGCGGTAACCAGCGGAGTATCCTGTTGGGTCATGCGGAACTGAGCCAGCAGATGTTCGACCTCCAGCGAGGTTCGACAAGCCATCGCTTGATTCAGCAATTGACGGCAGGCACGGCTGTCGAGTTGCGCCATCCGCGCTTTGGCGGCGGGAATGGAGGGAGCGCTCATACTGATTTCGTCCAGACCCAGTCCCACCAGCAATGGCAGCACCGAACCTTTGGCACCCAGTTCGCCACACAGGCCAATCCATTTCCCCTGCCGATGTACTGCCTGCACGGCGTAATCCAGCGCGCGCAGGAAGGCCGGATTCAGGCTGTTGTAGTGGCGGGTAACTTTGGCGTTGTCACGGTCGACCGCCAGCAGGTATTGCGTCAGGTCATTGCTACCAATACTAAAGAAATCAATCTCTTCACAGCATTGGTCAATGATGAACATCACAGACGGAACCTCCAGCATAATACCGAGCTGGATCTTCTCATCAAACGGAATGTGTTCACTTCGCAGTTGCTGCTTGGCTTCTGCCAGTTTCTCTTTGACCCACAGGATCTCTTCCATCGAGGAGATCATTGGGATCATGATTTTCAGGCTACCGTGCGCTGAGGCGCGCAGGATCGATCGCAGTTGCGTAGTAAACAACGTGGCATATTCTTCATAAATACGCACCGCGCGATAACCGAGAAATGGGTTGGTCTCAGCAGGAATATTCAGATAATCAACGGGTTTATCACCGCCGATATCCATGGTGCGTACAATAATGCTGCGTCCCTTTGCGGGTTCCAGCGCCTGGCAGAAAATGTTGTATAGTTCGTTCTCATCCGGGGCGCAGGTACGGTCCATATACAGCATTTCCGTACGGAACAGGCCAACCGCTTCCGCACCGTTACTAAAGGCTGCTTGTGTTTCCACGGAGTGGGCGATGTTGGCGGCGACTTCCATACGGATGCCATCAGCCGTGCGTGCCTCCTGGGTCAGCCAGATACGTTGCTGTTCCCGAATGGCATCCTGGATACGGGCTTCTTGCTGATAATAACGTACGATGGATTCATCAGGGGCAACGACGACTGCTCCTGCGTTACCATCGATATAAACCGTTTGCTGTAGCCATGGCATCAAAGATTCAATATCTACGCCAACCAGCGTAGGGATGTTGAATGACCGGGCGAGAATCACCGTGTGTGACGTAGTACCACCGCTTTTTAACAGCAAGCCTTTCAGCAATGTTTTGTCCAGTTCGAGGAACTGGCTCGGTGTTAGCTCATCCGCCATGCAAACCGTAGGCTGGGTCAGTTTTCCCGGTGCAGGGAAGCGCTGTTCCCCATAAATTTGCTGCAGAAGCTGGAAGCAAACATCGCGTACATCCAGTGCACGCTCCTGTAAATAACTGCTGCTTGAACGGGCGAATTCATCACAAAAATGTCCGGCACTTTCGACAACCGCCTGGGCGCAGCTTAACCCGCGTGATACGCCGGCGAGCAGGTGCTGACGGAGTGAGAGGTCGCTTGCCAGCGAGCGGTGTGCTTCCAGAATCGCACTGGTAGCGCCGTCGCTGTCGAGTAATCGAAACTCAATATTTTTCATCAACAGCGTTAAACCGTTATCCAGTGCCGCTTGCTCGGTTTCAATATCTTGAGCGGATGGAAGGTTACTGAGCGCGTTAAGATCCAGCGAAGAAAGCAGACTCAGAACGCCTCCTGCGCTGCCGCTGCAGACGGTGCGAGCGCGGAAAAGCTGTGGATTTAAATGGGTGAGCGATGCCGGAAGTGGCTCCAGCTCGTTGTTTTTGGCTTCCGCTAGCGGTGCATCGCAGTGCGGAAATTCATTTCGTAACCATTGGCTCAGATGCTGGTGGGCTGCCTGTTCATCTGTACCGGAAATCAGCAACTGGCAGCTATCACCCGCCAGAGTATCGGTGCCAATCAACGATAGTGCGCTCTTAGCGTTGCCCTTACGTTCGGTACGCAGGTTGTGCCACTCAATGTGTGAGGTAAAGGTGTTGCACTGCGTTTCTATGTGGCTTGCCGGGCGTGCATGTACGCCATTGGGTAGCTCACAGGTAAATTCCACAATCAGGGCCATAGCCTCATCTCCCATAACGATTTCTCGCTACAGGATAAAAGGGCAACGCCTGAGCCTGCCATGTGACAAATCTGCCAAAAACTGGATAAATGTAATGTAACTATCAAAGTGAGACATCCCTCACAAGTCAGCGTATCCACTATAAATTCCGAGAAGCTGCAAGTTATGAGGCGGATCGCATTTTTGTACTGACATTACAAAAGTCCAGCAAATGGCCTTTTTATCCACTGTTTGCGTCGCGTCAGATTGCCTATTGTTTTCCGCAACAAGTTTATGGATATGGGCTTTAGGCAGCCCGGGAGCGACTTATGAAAGAGTTGGTACAAATCCTGAAAAATACTCGTCAGCACCTGATGACCGGTGTTTCGCATATGATCCCCTTCGTAGTAGCGGGCGGTATTTTGCTGGCTGTCTCCGTCATGCTGTATGGCAAAGGCGCGGTACCGGATGCTGCGACCGATCCTAATCTTAAAAAGCTGTTTGATATTGGCGTCGCCGGGTTGACTTTGATGGTGCCATTTCTTGCCGCTTATATCGGCTATTCCATCGCTGAACGTTCTGCTCTGGCCCCTTGTGCGATTGGCGCATGGGTGGGAAACAGCTTCGGTGCAGGTTTCTTTGGCGCATTAATTGCTGGGATTATTGGCGGTATCGTTGTCCATTATCTGAAGAAGATCCCCGTACATAAGGTGTTGCGTTCGGTAATGCCTATCTTCGTTATTCCCATTGTCGGCACTTTTATCACCGCAGGCATCATGATGTGGGGGCTGGGGGAGCCTGTTGGCGCGTTAACCACTAGCCTGACTGAGTGGCTGCAGGGTATGCAGCAGGGCAGCATTGTGCTGCTGGCGGTAATTATGGGACTGATGTTGGCCTTCGATATGGGAGGGCCAATTAACAAAGTTGCCTACGCCTTCATGCTGATTTGTGTGGCGCAGGGGGTTTATACCGTCGTGGCAATCGCCGCAGTAGGGATCTGCGTACCGCCGCTGGGTTTAGGTTTAGCGACGCTGATTGGTCGTAAGAATTTCTCTTCTGAAGAACGCGAAGCCGGTAAAGCTGCGCTGGTAATGGGCTGCGTTGGCGTAACGGAAGGCGCGATTCCGTTTGCTGCAGCCGATCCGCTGCGCGTCATTCCATCGATTATGGTGGGTTCCGCCTGCGGCACGGTAACTGCCGCCCTGTTTGGTGCGCAGTGTTATGCCGGCTGGGGCGGGCTGATTGTTCTGCCTGTAGTGGAAGGAAAACTGGGTTATATCGCGGCGGTTGCCGTTGGTGCTGTAGTGACCGCCGTGTGCGTTAACGTACTGAAAAGTCTGGCGCGGAAAAAAGTGTCTCAGGTCGATCAGAAAGAAGATGACCTGGATTTAGATTTTGAAATGAATTAAGTGAGGAATGAGTCATGACCAAGATTATCGCAGTAACCGCATGTCCTTCTGGCGTTGCCCACACCTATATGGCAGCCGAAGCGCTGGAAAGCGCCGCTAAAGCTAAAGGTTGGCAAGTAAAGGTTGAGACTCAGGGTTCGATCGGTCTGGAAAACGAACTGACCGCGGCGGATGTGGCGGAAGCCGACATGGTCATTCTGACCAAGGATATTGGTATCAAGTTTGAAGAGCGCTTTGCGGGCAAAACTATCGTTCGCGTCAACATCAGCGATGCGGTGAAACGTGCCGACGCCATCATGAACAAGATTGGCGCGCACCTTGCGCAAACCGCTTAACTTTTCATTTTTAGAGCCTGCTTCATCAGGCGTTATCGTTGCAGGCAGTTTGAACACGGACAGCGCGCAGGAACCCGAGCGTACACGCAGTACGTGAGGGGCGCGAGCACTGCCCTGGTTCAAAATGACAAATAAGATAGCCTGATGGACAGGTTCCAGGGAGTTCCTCATGACTAACCGCATCCAACGTTTAAAAACCGCTCTGTTTCAGAACAACCGTGAAATTTCGCTTGAACGTGCGCTGTTATATACCGCCAGCCACCAGCAGACGGAGGGAGAGCCGGTTATTCTGCGTCGGGCGAAAGCCACCGCATATATTCTTGAGCACGTTGAGATTTCGATTCGTGATGAGGAACTGATTGCCGGAAACCGTACTGTTAAACCGCGTGCGGGCATTATGTCACCGGAAATGGATCCTTACTGGCTGCTTAAAGAGCTGGAGCAGTTTCCAACCCGTCCGCAGGACCGTTTTGACATCAGCGAAGAGGATAAACATCTCTATCGCGATGTGCTGTATCCGTACTGGGAAAAGCGGTCGATGAAAGATTTCATCAACGGTCAGATGACCGATGAGGTTAAAGCCGCCGTCAGCACCCAGATTTTTAGCATTAACCAGACTGACAAAGGTCAGGGACATATCATTATTGATTATCCACGCCTGTTGAATCATGGGCTTGGCGAACTGGTAGCGCAGATGCGAGCGCATTGTCTGCAGCAGCCGGAGAATCACTTTTATCAGGCTGCGCTGCTACTGCTTGAGGCTTCGCAAAAACATATTTTGCGTTACGCTATGTTGGCAGAGAAGATGGCGGAAAGCTGCCCGGATGCGCAGCGACGCCAGGAATTACTGACGATTGCTGAAAACTCTCGGCATAACGCCCAAAGCAAGCCGCAAACCTTCTGGCAGGCATGTCAGCTGTTCTGGTACATGAACATTATTTTGCAATATGAATCCAACGCCAGTTCTCTTTCACTTGGACGCTTCGACCAGTATATGCTGCCGTTTTATCAGGCCTCGCTGACGCAGGGGGAAGACCCGGCATTCTTACAAGAGATCCTCGAATCCCTGTGGGTGAAATGTAATGACATCGTACTGCTGCGATCCACCAGCAGCGCGCGCTATTTCGCTGGCTTCCCAACAGGCTACACCGCGCTACTGGGGGGATTGACGGAGAATGGTCGTAGTGCGGTAAATGTATTGTCTTTCCTCTGTCTTGATGCGTATCAGAACGTACAGCTACCACAACCAAACCTCGGTGTGCGCACGAATGCGTTGATCGATACACCGTTCCTGATGAAAACAGCACAGACCATTCGTCTTGGTACCGGCATCCCGCAAATCTTTAACGATGAAGTGGTGGTGCCCGCGTTTCTTAATCGCGGTGTTTCGCTGGAAGATGCGCGGGATTACGCGGTAGTAGGCTGTGTCGAGCTGTCTATTCCAGGCAGAACATACGGTTTGCACGATATCGCTATGTTTAATCTGCTGAAAGTGATGGAAATTTGTCTGCATGAGAACGAAGGCAACCGCACTCTGACGTACGACGATCTCCTGGCGCATATTCGTGCCAAAATCAGCCACTACATCACGTTGATGGTGGAGGGCAGTAATATCTGCGATATCGGTCACCGCGACTGGGCGCCGGTTCCGCTGCTCTCCTCGTTTATTAGCGACTGTCTGGATAAAGGGTGCGATATTACCGACGGCGGTGCGCGTTATAACTTCTCCGGCGTACAGGGGATCGGTATTGCAAACCTGAGCGATTCGCTGCATGCGCTCAATGGGCTGGTATTCGAACAACAGCGCTTATCTTTTGATGAACTTTTGTCGGTGCTAAAAGATAACTTTGCTACCCCGGAAGGCGAGAAAGTTCGCGCCAGGCTGATCAATCGCTTCGAAAAATACGGCAACGATATCGATGATGTAGATAACATTAGCGCCGAACTGCTACGTCATTACTGCAAAGAGGTAGAGAAATACCAGAATCCGCGCGGCGGGCAATTTACGCCGGGTTCGTATACCGTCTCTGCACACGTGCCGCTGGGTTCGGTCGTTGGGGCAACACCGGATGGCCGCTTAGCCGGGGAGCAACTGGCAGATGGGGGGCTGTCGCCGATGCTGGGACAGGATATGCAAGGACCGACGGCGGTATTGAAGTCGGTCAGCAAGCTGGATAACACACTGCTTTCCAATGGGACGTTGCTGAACGTGAAGTTTACGCCAGCCACACTGGAAGGTGAGGCCGGTTTACGCAAGCTGGCGGATTTTCTGCGGGCATTTACCCAGCTCAAACTCCAGCATATCCAGTTTAACGTGGTGAATGCCGACACATTGCGCGAAGCGCAGCAGCGCCCTCAGGATTTCACCGGGCTGGTGGTGCGCGTGGCGGGTTACAGCGCCTTCTTTGTCGAGTTGTCGAAGGAGATCCAGGATGACATTATTCGCCGCACCGCGCATCAACTGTGAGGTAATTGACCCACGAGGCGAGGAAGTCGCGCGTATATTCAACATTCAGCGTTACTCACTGAATGATGGGCAGGGTATTCGTACGGTCGTCTTTTTTAAAGGCTGTCCGCATACCTGCCCTTGGTGTGCTAACCCGGAATCACTCTCGCCACGTATTGAAACGGTACGGCGGGAGAGTAAATGTCTGCACTGTACACCCTGTCTGCGTGATGCCGACGAGTGTCCCTCTGGGGCATTTGAACGTATTGGTCGTGATATCACGCTGGACGATCTGGAACGTGAAGTGATGAAAGATGATATTTTCTTTCGCTCTTCTGGTGGGGGGGTAACGCTTTCCGGCGGTGAAGTGCTGATGCAAGCGCCCTTTGCCACACGGTTCCTGCAACGTCTGCGGCGCTGGGATGTGCGCTGTGCAATTGAAACGGCTGGCGATGCGCCGGCCGGTCGCTTGTTATCGCTGGCAAAAGAGTGTGATGAGGTGTTGTTCGACCTCAAAATAATGGATGGAGATCTGGCTCGTGAGGTCATCAACATGAACCTACCGCGTGTACTGGCGAATTTACGGCTATTGGTGGAGGAAGGGGTTAATGTCATACCTCGCCTGCCGCTGATTCCGGGCTTTACGATGAATTCAGATAACACGCAGCATGTGTTGACGATGTTGTCATCACTAGGCATAAAACAGGTACACCTGCTACCGTTTCATCAATATGGCGAGCCCAAATACAGCCTGCTCGGTTTGCCCTGGTTGATGAAAGAAGTGCCCGTACCGACGGCGCAAGAGGTGGATATTATACGTAAGATGGCAGAATGCGCCGGATTTCAGGTAACAGTAGGAGGATAGTATGACCATCGCACCTGTACGATATCTGGTTGCTGTCACCGCGTGCGTAAGCGGCGTGGCCCATACCTATATGGCAGCTGAGCGGCTGGAGAAACTCTGCCAGCAGGAAAAATGGAGCATCAAGATCGAAACTCAAGGGGCATTGGGAACCGAAAATCGCCTGATGGAAGAGGATATTAACCGCGCTGATGTGGTGTTGCTCATTACTGATATTGAACTGGCAGGAGCAGAGCGTTTTACGCAGAGCCGATACGTTCAGTCGGGCATTAGCGCATTTCTGCGTGAGCCGCAGCGGGTGATGAGCGCCGTACGAAAGCTGCTTTCAGCGCCACAGCACACACATCTTACTCTGGATTAGCTTCTTTCTCCGTCAATTGGCTGTGGTACTGCCGACGGTATTCTGATGGTGAACGTTCGGTATTTTTGCGAAACAGGCGGCAGAAGTAGTTGCTGTCAACAAACCCACAAATGTGCGCCACCTCTTTAATCTTCAATTCGTAACCCTTCAACAGCGTTTTTGCGTGTTCCAGTCGCGTGTGGTTCAGGTATTCGTTAAAACCGATAGCGCCCGTTTTTTGAAAAAGGTGGGAAAGATAATTGGGTGAGATGTAGAACGCCTGCGCGACGGATTCTCGGGTGAGCGGTGAAGCGTAGCGTTCGTCAATATAGTTGCGAATGGCTTCGAAAAGCGCCTGGCTGCGTGATGCGGTTTGGATCTGGCTGCCGAGCAGATCGCGGCAGTGGCTCAGTAAGCTTGCAACGATTAGCCTGGCGGTTTGCTGCTCCTGCGGCTGCATCTGCATTTCATTGAGCGTTTGCAGCAGGAATGAGCCAACACGCGGTCCACGCCGCGCAACGTGCTGGCGGGTAAGGTTTTGATATTGCTTACCGTCCCACTGAACGATGCTAAAACCCAGTTGCTGTTTGCCAAATAAGATACTGAGCGTGGTCACCGGTGTGAGCCACTGTGGAAAGTTCCAGCCACCAGCCGGAACGAACAAGGCATCGCAAGGCTGTAACGTCGCGGATGCGCCAGCAACACCGTTATCGGTGAATTCACCTTCCAGCACAATCTCCAGTCGGGGAAAATCGACCTGATACGCCAGTTCCGGCGTTGAGCTACTGGTGCTGGCAAAGTAAATCTGCCGCAGCGGTGTGGGGCCGTTGATCAGGCGAGAGAGCAGGTGGCTGATGTCGTGATACATGTTAATCCCTTGCAGGCAGCAGACAGGGAAACAGTAACGTTGAAAACAATCGCCCTCAAGTGATTATTGCCGGATGGCGGCTAATGCCTTATCCGGCCTACAAGTCTTTGCGAGCTGTAGGCCGGATAAGCGTAGCGCATCCGGCAGACTGTTACTGATTACCGATTTGATCGCCGTAAGGCAGGGTATCGTAATCAATCAGGGCATTCTTTTTGTACGGGTTGCCAATCCAGCGGGTCGTCTCTTTGAACTGCGGGCTGGTAATGGCACGAGTTGGATCGAAACCATCATAGGTGAAGCCCGCTAAATCAGACCAGGTGTGGATAAGCTCTGAGCTGCTGTATTTACGATTCACATCCTGTGAGAAGTCACGCGGGTGTGCAGCCTGCCATTTTTCCGAGGTCCACAGCAGGAACGGCACCGTATACATATGACGCGTTGGGTTGTCTTCATTACGACCCTGCGTTTTATGCGGCGGCGTATCGTATACCTCTTCCCCATGATCGGAGAAGTACAGCAGGAAGCCGTTCGGATCGGTCGCTTTATAGTCTTTGATCAGACTGGCAATGATATGGTCATTGTAGACATTCGCGCTGTCGTAATCGTTGTAAGCTTCCAGCTCATCGTTACTCAGACCAGCGGGCACATTGTCGATATTATTGTCGAACTTACCCTGACCATCCGGGTAACGGAATTTGTACTTAATATGCGTACCCAGCAGGTGAACGATGATGAACTTTTTCGGTGCAGGGTCAGCCAGTACTTCTTTAAATGGCGCCAGCACGTTGCTGTCATATTCGCGCGCACTTTGGGTACGCTGCTGGTTCATATAGAACTGTTTATCCGTTTGCTTAGAGAACACCGTCAGCATGGTGTTGCGGGCGGTCATCGTCTGCTGATTGGTGATCCAGAAGGTTTTATAACCTGCCTGTTTCATCATGTTCATCAGGGACGGCTGAGTCAGATACAGATCTGGGTTCTTCTCGTTGGCAAAGGTCAGCGCCTGCTGCAGGATTTCAATGGTGTACGGACGTGAGGTCACGACATTATTGAACACGGTGAAGTTAGGATCGGATTTATGCAGCGCATCCAGTTCAGGCGTTGTTTCGCGTGGGTAACCGTACAGGCTCATGCGGCCACGTTGCGTTGACTCGCCAATCACCAGTACCAGCGTACGCGGCGCATCACCGGAGTTGTCTTTAAAGTTGGCCAGCGGCGGCAGGGCATTGTTCTCATTCAGCAGGCTATTCAGCGCGGTCAACTGCTGACGATACTGATAATACCCGGAGATGAACTGCCACGGTGCGGCAGGCTCCATGCGTGAGGCGAGACCATCCAACGTTTTTTCAAACGGCTTATGTTTGATAAATGTGTTCACTGTCATCGGATGCAGAATCAATCCGTATAACAGTGCAAACGACACCAGATAGCGCCAGGGTGATGGAATATGCACAGGACGCAGACGTGTCCATAGCAGAATTGCCACAGCTGTATAGGCCAGCGCAATTAAGACAATCTTCAGGCTGAAATATTGGCTCAGATATTCGCTGGCTTCGTTCGCATTGGTTTCAAACATTACGTACAGAACGCTTTGCGAGAACTCTTGCCCGTAGATGACGTAATAGCTCAGAGCAGCCAGCGAGGCCGCCCATAACACCACGCCTATCACGGCAGCAATAATGCGGATACGGTTTGGAAATAAGAATACCGGAATCAACCACAGCGAACTAAACAGCAAGGAGTCGCGTAAACCGGTAGATCCGCTGTAGCCGCTAAAATAGATAACGGCCTGCAGTAACGAAGAAAAGAACCAAAAATAGAGGAGCGCCCAACCCAGGGCTTTCCAGCTAAATACGGGTTTAGACTGGAGTTGTAAGGATTGCATAGTATGAGCCTGTCTTTAATTGTAGCGCCAAGATTAGCACCTAAACATTAAGAGGAACTGAAGCATCACGATCTTAGGATCGTGTTTTGCCGTTGTTATATTCACGTGGTGAATATGTTCGAGGGGAAATATATTGAAAATGAAGTGGTTGTAACAGTGGTTTTTGCTGTCGCCTTCATACAATAGCACGAAGGCGACGGGGGGAGGGACGTTAGCCAGTATTACGCATACCAGCGGCGACACCAGCGATTGTGACCATCAATGCTTGTTCCACGCGTGGGTCTGGTGCATTGCCCTGTTCTTCTGCCTGGCGCGAGCGGTGTAACAGCTCTGCCTGTAAGACGTTCAGTGGGTCAGTATAAACATTCCTTAACTGAATGGACTCGGCAATCCACGGCAGGTCGGCCATCAAATGCGAGTCGTTGGCAATCGCCAGTACGACATCGATATCTGCTGCCAGGCGTTGGCGTAGCTCTGCACCCAGCGGCCACAGATCTTTTTTGACCAGGCGCTGATCGTAATACTCTGCCAGCCACAGGTCTGCTTTCGCGAAAACCATTTCCAGCATGCCAAGGCGTGTGGAGAAGAATGGCCAGTCGCGGCACATGGCTTCAAGTTCGCTTTGCTTGCCGTCTTCAACCACTTTTTGCAGCGCGGTACCTGCACCCAACCAGGCCGGGAGCATCAGGCGGTTCTGCGTCCAGGCGAAGATCCACGGAATGGCGCGCAGAGACTCTACCCCGCCGGTCGGACGGCGTTTTGCCGG
>NZ_SZWU01000024.1:0-1961 GCF_005280935.1 Citrobacter sp. wls757
GGGGGTTTCCCCCCGCCGGGGTTAGCTACTTAGCGGATTCGTAGGCCATGAAAGCCGCCACCTCCCTGTTCGTGTCCCTGTAGCGAATTTCGCAGAGCGATTTCCGTGTCAGGTAAGTGAATATTAACAATGTAAGACACACTATCAATACACACCAAACCAGGGTACTTCGTGGCAGTTTCATAGCCTTCTTCTCCTTGCCTTACGGCGTCTAAGAGGCTATTCTGTTGGTGTCTAGTCAAGCAGATCGCCTCGTGTGTTGGTTAATTTAATTAACTTCCTACGGGGCTTTCTTCTTTCTGCCACACAACATCTGAAACGTCATGAGGCAAAAAGCCTCAAGCGCCATCATTATTATACCTCACCCCCTACCAGACTGACCAGGCGTCTTACCTTTATCTCGCTGATTTTATGTGGAATATGGTGATATTGTTCTAGGTATTATTCCTGAATTGCCTAAAAAAACCGCACCTTAATCAGTTGAGCATCCAACTTTTGGGGTGCAGTTCAGGTCGGGATGCGCTTTCGCCTGCTTCATATCACGCACCAGACAATAAGACTGCAGAGAAATTTCTGCCATCTTATTGAATTGCTTTTCTGTCAGTCACATTCAGAAGAGCCGTTCGTCATTTTCCTGCTCAAAGTGCATCAGAGCTGTTTTCAGTGATTCCCACAGATGCTTTTCTCCGGACGAGTCCGGAGAAAATTGCTCACACAAGTGTAGCAGATCCCCCAGGAAATCAGTCAAAACCGTTCCCAACGACTCACTATCACGATCCAGGCCAGTTTGTTTCGCAAAGGTCCACAGTGCACCTGCTGCAAGTGAAGCGTGATCGTCATTATTTCTGATGCGAACGGGGTAGCTTGCGTTCTCCAGATTTTGAGCCATCACTTTCAGGGCGGTCGCCGGGACATCGTACAGAGTGTGTTCTGTCATTGTCGTTCTCCTTAAATGCGACAGAATTTTCTGTCGCTACGGTTCTAAAGTGGCCTGCTGGCCGTATCGTTGTACCAGAACGTGGCCACCGGAAACGATGGCCACCAAAACTGGCCATTTTTCAAAACAGAGCGAGAACCTGAACGTTTCCCGCCCGGAGTGAATGGTTCGTACATGCCCGCTTTAAATCGACAGCCCCAGACGTTCTATCTTGCGTACGAACTGTTTGAAGTGTCCGGCTTCAGTTAAATTGATATGACGAAACTGTGAATCCACGCCCTTACTGAGTACATAAAAGTAGCGACCTTTCATTTTCTCGGGAGAATGTTTACGCAGCTTCTTCAGCTCGGCAAGAGTACGGAATTCCATCACATCCCACTCTTCCGGCGCAGTTGCGTTATTTTCATTCTCTGCAACCAGGATAATGAGGGGTGAAGGGGACATGGTCTGGATGATTTGAGTACCCATTTTTAATTTCCTTTTTTGTGAAGTATCTGTATTCAGCCATGTAACGGGCAGCGTTCGCTTTCTTCGTTCTGGCAGAGTTCACAGTTTTCAGTTTCATCGCATGATTTTGCGAACTGCATGCCCGCTGTCCATGCTTTCACCAGTTGAGGCTCGTCAGCAAACATGTGAGGAGGCGTGAATTCCCCCAGACCGAAATCCTGATAGCCAGCCTGTTGAGCTTCAAAAAGAGCATCGGCCTCTTCCCCCCGGGCCTTAACCGGGTCGATAACTCTCATTACGCGCGCCATACCCCACTGAACCCGAATATTCAGGCCGCGTACTGGAGGTAAAATTCTGTTCATAGCAGTTTCCCTTTAGCTGGTTAATTCACACCAAGACGGCGAAACATATCCGCAATAATGTTCCGGCGGGTGTATGACGCACCGGCTGCTTTAAGGTCAGCCAGGACATTAAATGCATAACTGGCATCCTGTCCGTGGACTGCCAGTACCTTTGCAGCAATCGGTTCCGGGCATGTCCTTACACATCTTCCGGAAGATTCTTGAGCGGCGGTTTT
>NZ_SZWU01000029.1:0-12624 GCF_005280935.1 Citrobacter sp. wls757
AAGGCGGCCGTACTGTTGGTGCGGGCGTTGTTGCCAAAGTAATGAGCTAATTGCCGAATAACATTTGACGCAATGCGCAATAAAAGGGCATCATTTGATGCCCTTTTTGCACGCTTTCACACCAGAACCTGGCTCATCAGTGATTTTTTTTGTCATAATCATTGCTGAGACAGGCTCTGAAGAGGGCGTTTAGTCCGAAACGCACCAGAGCATTTCGGTTTGGATCGCCTCGCTTACGCGGGGTGAAAATGTTTGTAGAATACTTCTGACAGGTTGGTTTATGAGTGCGAATACCGAAGCTCAAGGAAGCGGGCGCGGCCTGGAAGCGATGAAGTGGGTTGTTGTCGCTGTATTGCTGCTTGTAGCTATCGTTGGCAACTACCTCTATCGTGACATGATGCTGCCGCTGCGTGCGCTGGCCGTAGTGATTCTGATTGCCGCAGCGGGTGGTGTCGCGCTGTTGACAACAAAAGGTAAAGCGACCGTTGCTTTTGCCCGTGAAGCGAGAACCGAAGTCCGTAAGGTCATTTGGCCAACTCGCCAGGAAACATTGCACACCACATTAATTGTGGCTGCGGTTACCGCAGTAATGTCACTGATCCTGTGGGGACTGGATGGTATTCTGGTTCGCCTGGTATCCTTTATCACTGGCCTGAGGTTCTAAGATGTCTGAAGCCCCTAAAAAGCGCTGGTACGTCGTTCAGGCGTTTTCCGGTTTTGAAGGCCGCGTAGCCACGTCGCTGCGCGAATATATCAAGTTACAAAATATGGAAGAGCTGTTTGGCGAAGTCATGGTGCCGACCGAAGAAGTGGTCGAAATCCGTGGTGGCCAGCGTCGCAAGAGCGAACGTAAATTCTTCCCGGGCTATGTACTGGTCCAGATGGTGATGAATGACGCAAGCTGGCACCTGGTGCGCAGCGTGCCGCGTGTGATGGGCTTTATCGGCGGTACATCTGACCGTCCGGCGCCGATCAGCGACAAAGAAGTTGATGCGATCATGAACCGTCTGCAGCAGGTTGGCGATAAACCGCGTCCGAAAACGATGTTTGAGCCAGGTGAAATGGTTCGCGTTAGTGACGGTCCGTTTGCTGACTTTAACGGCGTGGTTGAAGAAGTGGACTACGAGAAGTCCCGCCTGAAAGTCTCTGTTTCTATCTTCGGTCGTGCGACCCCGGTAGAACTGGACTTTGCCCAGGTAGAAAAAGCCTAAACAGCGATCAAAAAAGCGGCGATTTAATCGTTGCACAAGGCGCGAGATTGGAATACAATTTCGCGCCTTTTGTTTTTATGGGCCCTGTCCGTAAAACGAATTTAATCACGGGGAGCCTCCTTGAGGCGCTATAACCCAACTAGAGGAATTTAGAATGGCTAAGAAAGTCCAGGCCTACGTCAAGCTGCAGGTTGCAGCTGGTATGGCTAACCCGAGTCCGCCGGTAGGTCCAGCACTGGGTCAACAAGGCGTGAACATCATGGAATTCTGCAAAGCGTTCAACGCAAAAACTGATTCCATGGAAAAAGGTCTGCCGATCCCGGTTGTTATCACCGTTTACGCTGACCGTTCTTTCACTTTCGTTACCAAAACGCCTCCGGCAGCAGTTCTGCTGAAGAAAGCGGCTGGTATCAAGTCTGGTTCCGGCAAGCCGAACAAAGACAAAGTGGGTAAAATTTCCCGCGCTCAGCTGCAGGAAATCGCGCAGACCAAAGCTGCCGACATGACTGGTTCCGACATTGAAGCGATGACTCGCTCCATTGAAGGTACTGCACGTTCCATGGGCCTGGTAGTGGAGGACTAAGAAATGGCTAAACTGACCAAGCGTATGCGCGTGATCCGTGACAAAGTTGATGCAACTAAACAGTACGACATCAACGAAGCTATTGCTCTGCTGAAAGAGCTGGCCACTGCTAAATTCGTAGAAAGCGTAGACGTTGCCGTTAACCTCGGCATCGACGCTCGTAAATCTGACCAGAACGTACGTGGTGCAACTGTACTACCGCACGGTACTGGCCGTTCCGTTCGCGTAGCCGTATTTGCCCAGGGCGCAAACGCTGAAGCTGCTAAAGCTGCAGGCGCTGAGCTGGTAGGTATGGAAGATCTGGCTGACCAGATCAAGAAAGGCGAAATGAACTTTGACGTTGTTATTGCTTCCCCGGATGCAATGCGCGTTGTTGGCCAGCTGGGTCAGGTTCTGGGCCCGCGCGGCCTGATGCCAAACCCGAAAGTTGGTACTGTAACCCCTAACGTTGCTGAAGCAGTTAAGAACGCTAAAGCAGGTCAGGTTCGTTACCGTAACGACAAAAACGGCATCATCCACACCACCATCGGTAAAGTGGATTTTGACGCTGACAAACTGAAAGAAAACCTGGAATCTCTGCTGGTTGCGCTGAAAAAAGCGAAACCGACTCAGGCTAAAGGCGTGTACATCAAGAAAGTTAGCATCTCCACCACCATGGGTGCTGGTGTTGCCGTTGATCAGTCCGGTCTGACTGCGACTGTGGCGAACTAATATTCGCCTTTACGTGGGCGGTGATTTTGTCTACAATGTTACCCCCACGTTTCTGTTTAAATAAACAGAACTCTATGCGAGTCATTTGAATTGTAGCAAGGCAGCAATTGAGTGAATCGCCGGGAGTGTAGTTAACTACATGACCGGTGTGAACGAGAGCAGCTAACGCGGTTACAGTTCAAAGGGCGAAGTCATAGACAAGATTTGTTCGTTGGAGCCTGGCCTATCCAGGCCTCCGTCGAAGACCGCAGGTGTTTCGTAAGAAACTTAATGCCCTGCGTAGACGGTGACAGAACGCTAAGATTATTTCTGATACTCTGGCTTGTTTCTGCTCACCGTATTTAGACGCTCTTTCCGTTGGGGAGAGTGAAGTGAGTTCCGGAACATGAGTTCCGGCAAACATCCAGGAGCAAAGCTAATGGCTTTAAATCTTCAAGACAAACAAGCGATTGTTGCTGAAGTCAGCGAAGTAGCCAAAGGCGCGCTGTCTGCAGTAGTTGCGGATTCCCGTGGCGTAACTGTAGATAAAATGACTGAACTGCGTAAAGCAGGTCGTGAAGCTGGCGTATACATGCGTGTTGTTCGTAACACCCTGCTGCGCCGCGTCGTTGAAGGTACTCAGTTCGAGTGCCTGAAAGACACGTTTGTTGGTCCGACCCTGATTGCATACTCTATGGAACACCCGGGCGCTGCTGCTCGTCTGTTCAAAGAGTTCGCGAAAGCGAATGCAAAATTTGAGGTCAAAGCCGCAGCCTTTGAAGGTGAATTGATCCCGGCATCGCAAATCGATCGCCTGGCAACTCTGCCGACCTACGAAGAAGCAATTGCACGCCTGATGGCAACCATGAAAGAAGCTTCGGCTGGCAAACTGGTTCGTACTCTGGCTGCTGTACGCGATGCGAAAGAAGCTGCTTAATCGCAGTTATCTTTCTCAAGCATCTGCTTACGTATAAACTTATTCTGATTTTCAGGAACAATTTAAATGTCTATCACTAAAGATCAAATCATTGAAGCAGTATCCGCTATGTCCGTAATGGACGTTGTAGAACTGATCTCTGCAATGGAAGAAAAATTCGGTGTTTCCGCTGCTGCTGCTGTAGCTGTAGCTGCTGGCCCTGCTGAAGCTGCTGAAGAAAAAACTGAATTCGACGTAATTCTGAAAGCTGCTGGCGCTAACAAAGTTGCTGTAATCAAAGCAGTACGTGGCGCAACTGGCCTGGGTCTGAAAGAAGCTAAAGACCTGGTAGAATCTGCTCCGGCTGCCCTGAAAGAAGGCATCAGCAAAGACGACGCAGAAGCACTGAAAAAATCTCTGGAAGAAGCTGGCGCTGAAGTTGAAGTTAAATAAGCCAACTTTTCTGGTTGCAGCCTAAGAAATTAGGCTGATGGCTGGTGACTTTTTAGTCACCAGCCTTTTTGCGCTGTAAGGCGCCAGTAGCATTTCACACTGTTTGACTACTGCTGTGCCTTTCAATGCTTGTTTCTATCGACGTCTTAATATACTGCGACAGAGCATCAGTTCTGTGTAAATCGCAATGAAATGGTTTAAGCGTGATAGCAACAGGCATTGCGGAAAGTATTCGATTTTCCGGTCAACAAAATAGTGTTGCACAAACTGTCCCTTCGTCGGACAGATGGGTCGACTTGTCAGCGAGCTGAGGAACCCTAATGGTTTACTCCTATACCGAGAAAAAACGTATTCGTAAGGATTTTGGTAAACGTCCACAAGTGTTGGACATACCTTATCTCCTTTCTATCCAGCTTGACTCGTTTCAGAAGTTCATCGAGCAAGATCCTGAAGGGCAGTATGGTCTGGAAGCAGCTTTCCGTTCCGTTTTCCCGATTCAGAGCTACAGCGGTAATTCCGAGCTGCAATACGTCAGCTACCGCCTTGGCGAACCGGTGTTTGACGTTCAGGAATGTCAGATCCGTGGCGTGACCTATTCCGCACCGCTGCGCGTAAAACTGCGTCTGGTGATCTACGAGCGCGAAGCGCCGGAAGGCACCGTAAAAGACATTAAAGAACAAGAAGTCTACATGGGCGAAATTCCGCTCATGACTGACAACGGTACCTTTGTAATCAATGGTACTGAGCGTGTTATCGTTTCTCAGCTGCACCGTAGTCCTGGCGTCTTCTTTGACTCCGACAAAGGTAAAACCCACTCTTCGGGTAAAGTGCTGTATAACGCGCGCATCATCCCTTACCGTGGTTCCTGGCTGGACTTCGAATTCGATCCGAAGGACAACCTGTTCGTACGTATTGACCGTCGCCGTAAACTGCCTGCGACCATTATTCTGCGTGCACTGAACTACACCACTGAGCAGATCCTTGACCTGTTCTTTGAAAAAGTTGTTTTCGAAATTCGCGACAACAAGCTGCAGATGGAACTGGTGCCGGAACGCCTGCGTGGTGAAACCGCTTCCTTTGACATTGAAGCTAACGGCAAAGTCTACGTCGAAAAAGGCCGTCGCATCACTGCGCGCCACATTCGCCAACTGGAAAAAGACGATATCAAACATATCGAAGTTCCGGTTGAATACATTGCTGGTAAAGTTGCGGCTAAAGACTACGTTGACGAATCTACTGGCGAGCTGATCTGCGCAGCTAACATGGAGCTGAGCCTGGATCTGCTGGCTAAGCTGAGCCAGTCTGGTCACAAGCGTATCGAAACGCTGTTCACTAACGATCTGGATCACGGTCCGTACATTTCTGAAACTGTACGTGTTGACCCAACCAACGATCGTCTGAGCGCACTGGTAGAAATCTACCGCATGATGCGTCCTGGTGAGCCGCCGACTCGTGAAGCTGCTGAAAGCCTGTTCGAGAACCTGTTCTTCTCCGAAGACCGCTATGACCTGTCTGCGGTTGGTCGTATGAAGTTCAACCGCTCTCTGCTGCGCGACGAAATCGAAGGTTCCGGTATCCTGAGCAAAGACGACATCATCGAAGTGATGAAGAAGCTCATCGATATCCGTAACGGTAAAGGCGAAGTCGATGATATTGACCACCTCGGCAACCGTCGTATCCGTTCCGTAGGCGAAATGGCGGAAAACCAGTTCCGCGTTGGCCTGGTACGTGTTGAGCGTGCGGTGAAAGAGCGTCTGTCTCTGGGCGATCTGGATACCCTGATGCCTCAGGATATGATCAACGCCAAGCCGATTTCTGCAGCAGTGAAAGAGTTCTTTGGTTCCAGCCAGCTGTCTCAGTTTATGGACCAGAACAACCCGCTGTCTGAGATTACGCACAAACGTCGTATCTCCGCACTCGGCCCAGGCGGTCTGACCCGTGAACGCGCAGGCTTCGAAGTTCGAGACGTACACCCGACTCACTACGGTCGCGTATGTCCAATCGAAACACCTGAAGGTCCGAACATCGGTCTGATCAACTCCCTGTCCGTGTATGCACAGACTAACGAATACGGCTTCCTTGAGACTCCGTACCGTAAAGTGACCGACGGTGTTGTAACTGACGAAATTCATTACCTGTCTGCTATCGAAGAAGGCAACTACGTTATCGCTCAGGCGAACTCCAACCTGGATGACGAAGGCCACTTTGTAGAAGATCTGGTTACCTGCCGTAGCAAAGGCGAATCCAGCTTGTTCAGCCGCGACCAGGTTGACTACATGGACGTATCCACCCAGCAGGTGGTATCCGTCGGTGCGTCCCTGATCCCGTTCCTGGAACACGATGACGCCAACCGTGCATTGATGGGTGCGAACATGCAACGTCAGGCCGTTCCGACTCTGCGCGCTGATAAGCCGCTGGTTGGTACCGGTATGGAACGTGCTGTTGCCGTTGACTCCGGTGTTACTGCAGTTGCTAAACGTGGCGGTACTGTTCAGTACGTGGATGCTTCCCGTATCGTTATCAAAGTTAACGAAGACGAGATGTACCCGGGCGAAGCAGGTATCGACATTTATAACCTGACCAAATACACCCGTTCTAACCAGAACACCTGTATCAACCAGATGCCTTGCGTATCTCTGGGCGAGCCGGTTGAACGTGGTGATGTGCTGGCAGACGGTCCGTCCACCGACCTCGGTGAACTGGCGCTGGGTCAGAACATGCGCGTGGCATTCATGCCA
This sequence comes from Citrobacter sp. wls757, assembly GCF_005280935.1. Classification (NCBI taxonomy): domain Bacteria; kingdom Pseudomonadati; phylum Pseudomonadota; class Gammaproteobacteria; order Enterobacterales; family Enterobacteriaceae; genus Citrobacter; species Citrobacter sp. wls757. The sequence continues at coordinate 6,592 of NZ_SZWU01000029.1, forward strand.
TGGAATGGTTACAACTTCGAAGACTCCATCCTCGTATCCGAGCGTGTTGTCCAGGAAGACCGTTTCACCACCATCCACATTCAGGAACTGGCATGTGTGTCCCGTGACACCAAGCTGGGGCCAGAAGAGATCACCGCTGACATCCCGAACGTGGGTGAAGCTGCGCTCTCCAAACTGGATGAATCCGGTATCGTTTATATCGGTGCGGAAGTGACCGGTGGCGACATTCTGGTTGGTAAGGTAACGCCGAAAGGTGAAACCCAACTGACGCCAGAAGAGAAGCTGCTGCGTGCGATCTTCGGTGAGAAAGCGTCTGACGTTAAAGACTCTTCTCTGCGCGTGCCAAACGGTGTTTCCGGTACGATTATCGACGTTCAGGTCTTTACTCGCGATGGCGTAGAAAAAGACAAACGTGCGCTGGAAATCGAAGAGATGCAGCTGAAGCAGGCGAAAAAAGACCTGTCTGAAGAACTGCAGATCCTCGAAGCTGGCCTGTTCAGCCGTATCTACGCTGTGCTGGTTTCCGGTGGTGTTGAAGCTGAGAAGCTCGACAAACTGCCGCGTGACCGCTGGTTAGAACTCGGCCTGACCGACGAAGAGAAACAGAATCAGCTGGAACAACTGGCTGAGCAGTACGACGAACTGAAACACGAATTCGAGAAAAAACTCGAAGCGAAACGCCGTAAAATCACTCAGGGCGACGATCTGGCACCGGGCGTGCTGAAGATTGTTAAGGTGTATCTGGCGGTTAAACGTCGGATCCAGCCTGGTGATAAGATGGCAGGTCGTCACGGTAACAAGGGTGTAATCTCTAAGATCAACCCGATCGAAGATATGCCACACGATGCTAACGGTACGCCGGTAGATATCGTACTGAACCCGCTGGGCGTACCATCGCGTATGAACATCGGTCAGATCCTTGAAACCCACCTGGGTATGGCTGCAAAAGGTATCGGCGATAAGATCAACGCCATGCTGAAACAGCAGCAGGAAGTCGCGAAACTGCGCGAATTCATCCAGCGTGCTTACGATCTGGGCTCAGATGTTCGTCAGAAAGTTGACCTGAATACCTTCAGCGATGAAGAAGTTCTGCGTCTGGCTGAAAACCTGAAAAAAGGTATGCCGATCGCAACGCCGGTATTCGACGGTGCGAAAGAGTCTGAAATCAAGGAACTGTTACAGCTGGGTGGCCTGCCGACTTCCGGTCAGATCACACTGTTCGACGGTCGTACCGGTGAGCAGTTCGAGCGCCAGGTTACCGTTGGCTATATGTACATGCTGAAACTGAACCACCTGGTTGATGACAAGATGCATGCGCGTTCTACCGGTTCTTACAGCCTGGTTACTCAGCAGCCGCTGGGTGGTAAGGCGCAGTTCGGTGGTCAGCGCTTCGGGGAGATGGAAGTGTGGGCGCTGGAAGCATATGGCGCAGCATACACCCTGCAGGAAATGCTCACCGTTAAGTCTGATGACGTGAACGGTCGTACTAAGATGTATAAAAACATCGTGGACGGCAACCATCAGATGGAACCAGGCATGCCGGAATCCTTCAACGTACTGTTGAAAGAGATTCGTTCGCTGGGTATCAACATCGAGCTGGAAGACGAGTAACTCTCGATCAAACAGGTCACTGGTGCTGGCGTAACAGCCAGCGCCAGATTGTGCTAACTCCGACGGGAGCAAATCCGTGAAAGATTTATTAAAGTTTCTGAAAGCGCAGACTAAAACCGAAGAGTTTGATGCGATCAAAATTGCTCTGGCCTCGCCAGACATGATCCGTTCATGGTCTTTCGGTGAAGTTAAGAAGCCGGAAACCATTAACTACCGTACGTTCAAACCTGAACGTGACGGCCTTTTCTGCGCCCGTATCTTTGGGCCGGTAAAAGACTATGAGTGCCTGTGCGGTAAGTACAAGCGCCTGAAACACCGTGGTGTGATCTGTGAGAAGTGCGGCGTTGAAGTGACCCAGACCAAAGTACGCCGTGAGCGTATGGGCCACATCGAGCTGGCGTCTCCGACCGCTCACATCTGGTTCCTGAAATCTCTGCCGTCCCGTATCGGTTTGCTGCTCGATATGCCGCTGCGCGATATCGAACGTGTACTGTACTTCGAATCCTATGTTGTTATCGAAGGCGGTATGACTAACCTGGAACGTCAACAGATTCTGACTGAAGAGCAGTATCTGGACGCGCTGGAAGAGTTCGGTGACGAATTCGACGCGAAGATGGGTGCGGAAGCTATTCAGGCCCTGCTGAAGAGCATGGATCTGGAGCAAGAGTGTGAAACTCTGCGCGAAGAGCTGAACGAAACCAACTCCGAAACCAAGCGTAAGAAGCTGACCAAGCGTATCAAACTGCTGGAAGCCTTCGTACAGTCTGGCAACAAGCCAGAGTGGATGATCCTGACCGTTCTGCCGGTTCTGCCGCCAGATCTGCGTCCGCTGGTTCCGCTGGATGGTGGTCGTTTCGCAACATCGGATCTGAACGATCTGTATCGTCGCGTTATCAACCGTAACAACCGTCTGAAGCGTCTGCTGGATCTGGCTGCGCCGGACATCATCGTACGCAACGAAAAACGTATGCTGCAGGAAGCGGTTGACGCCCTGCTGGATAACGGTCGTCGCGGTCGTGCGATCACCGGTTCTAACAAACGTCCTCTGAAATCTTTGGCCGACATGATCAAAGGTAAGCAGGGTCGTTTCCGTCAGAACCTGCTCGGTAAGCGTGTTGACTACTCCGGTCGTTCTGTAATCACCGTAGGTCCATACCTGCGTCTGCATCAGTGCGGTCTGCCGAAGAAAATGGCACTGGAACTGTTCAAACCGTTCATCTACGGCAAGCTGGAACTGCGTGGCCTGGCCACCACCATTAAAGCCGCTAAGAAAATGGTTGAGCGTGAAGAAGCTGTCGTTTGGGATATCCTGGACGAAGTTATCCGCGAACACCCGGTACTGCTGAACCGTGCACCAACACTGCACCGTCTGGGTATCCAGGCATTTGAACCGGTACTGATCGAAGGTAAAGCTATCCAGCTGCACCCGCTGGTTTGTGCGGCATATAACGCCGACTTCGATGGTGACCAGATGGCTGTTCACGTACCGCTGACGCTGGAAGCCCAGCTCGAAGCGCGTGCGCTGATGATGTCTACCAACAACATCCTGTCTCCGGCGAACGGCGAACCTATCATCGTTCCGTCTCAGGACGTTGTATTGGGTCTGTACTACATGACCCGTGACTGTGTTAACGCCAAAGGCGAAGGCATGGTGCTGACTGGCCCGAAAGAAGCTGAGCGTATCTATCGCGCAGGTCTGGCCTCTCTGCATGCGCGCGTTAAAGTGCGTATCACCGAATATGAAAAAGATGAAAACGGCGAATTCGTTGCGAAAACCAGCCTGAAAGACACGACCGTTGGCCGTGCCATTCTGTGGATGATCGTACCGAAAGGTCTGCCTTTCTCCATCGTCAACCAGGCGCTGGGCAAGAAAGCTATCTCCAAAATGCTGAACACCTGTTACCGCATTCTGGGCCTGAAGCCGACCGTTATCTTCGCTGACCAGACAATGTACACCGGCTTTGCATATGCAGCGCGTTCAGGTGCATCTGTTGGTATTGATGACATGGTCATCCCAGAGAAGAAACACGAGATCATCTCTGAAGCGGAAGCTGAAGTTGCTGAGATCCAGGAGCAGTTCCAGTCTGGTCTGGTAACCGCAGGCGAACGCTATAACAAAGTTATCGATATCTGGGCTGCGGCGAACGATCGTGTATCCAAAGCGATGATGGATAACCTGCAAACCGAAACCGTTATTAACCGTGACGGCGTAGAAGAGCAGCAGGTTTCCTTCAACAGCATCTACATGATGGCCGACTCCGGTGCGCGTGGTTCTGCAGCACAGATTCGTCAGCTGGCCGGTATGCGTGGTTTGATGGCGAAGCCAGATGGCTCCATCATCGAAACGCCAATCACCGCGAACTTCCGTGAAGGTCTGAACGTACTCCAGTACTTCATCTCTACTCACGGTGCTCGTAAAGGTCTGGCGGATACCGCATTGAAAACAGCGAACTCCGGTTATCTGACTCGTCGTCTGGTTGACGTCGCGCAGGACCTGGTTGTTACTGAAGACGATTGCGGCACTCTGGAAGGCATCACCATGACCCCGGTTATCGAGGGTGGTGACGTTAAAGAGCCGCTGCGCGATCGCGTTCTGGGTCGTGTAACTGCTGAAGACGTTCTGAAGCCGGGTACGGCGGATATTCTGGTTCCACGCAACACGCTGCTGCACGAACAGTGGTGTGATCTGCTGGAAGAGAACTCCGTTGACTCCGTTAAAGTCCGTTCCGTTGTATCTTGTGACACCGACTTTGGTGTATGTGCGCACTGCTATGGTCGTGACCTGGCGCGTGGCCACATCATCAACAAAGGTGAAGCAATCGGCGTTATCGCGGCACAGTCCATCGGTGAACCGGGTACACAGCTGACGATGCGTACGTTCCACATCGGTGGTGCGGCATCTCGTGCGGCTGCTGAATCCAGCATCCAGGTGAAAAACAAAGGTAGCATCCGTCTGAGCAACGCGAAGTCGGTTGTGAACTCCAGCGGTAAACTGGTTATCACCTCACGTAACACCGAACTGAAACTGATCGACGAATTCGGCCGTACCAAAGAAAGCTATAAAGTGCCTTACGGCTCCGTTATGGCGAAAGGTGATGGCGAACAGGTTGCTGGCGGCGAAACCGTAGCAAACTGGGATCCGCACACCATGCCGGTTATCACCGAAGTGAGTGGTTTCGTCCGCTTCACTGACATGATCGACGGCCAGACCATTACTCGTCAGACCGACGAGCTGACCGGTCTGTCTTCTCTGGTGGTTCTGGATTCTGCAGAGCGTACTGCGGGTGGTAAAGACCTGCGTCCGGCACTGAAAATTGTTGATGCTCAGGGCAACGACGTTCTGATCCCAGGCACCGATATGCCTGCTCAGTACTTCCTGCCGGGTAAAGCGATTGTTCAGCTGGAAGATGGCGTACAGATCAGCTCTGGTGACACCCTGGCGCGTGTTCCGCAGGAATCCGGCGGTACCAAGGATATCACCGGTGGTCTGCCGCGCGTTGCGGACCTGTTCGAAGCACGTCGTCCGAAAGAGCCGGCAATCCTGGCTGAAATCAGCGGCATCATTTCCTTCGGTAAAGAAACCAAAGGTAAACGTCGTCTGGTTATCACCCCGGTAGACGGTAGCGAACCGTACGAAGAGATGATTCCGAAATGGCGTCAGCTCAACGTGTTCGAAGGTGAACGTGTAGAACGTGGTGACGTGGTTTCCGACGGTCCGGAAGCGCCGCACGACATCCTGCGTCTGCGTGGTGTGCATGCTGTAACTCGTTACATCGTTAACGAAGTTCAGGACGTATACCGTCTGCAGGGTGTTAAGATTAACGATAAACACATCGAAGTTATCGTTCGTCAGATGCTGCGTAAAGCCACCATCGAAAGCGCTGGTAGCTCCGACTTCCTGGAAGGCGAGCAGGTTGAATACTCCCGCGTCAAGATCGCAAACCGCGAGCTGGAAGCGAACGGCAAAGTGGGTGCAACGTTCTCCCGCGATCTGCTGGGTATCACCAAAGCGTCTCTAGCAACCGAGTCCTTCATCTCTGCAGCATCGTTCCAGGAAACCACGCGTGTCCTGACCGAAGCAGCTGTTGCAGGTAAACGTGATGAACTGCGCGGTCTGAAAGAGAACGTCATCGTGGGTCGTCTGATCCCGGCAGGTACTGGTTATGCGTACCACCAGGATCGTATGCGCCGTCGCGCAGCGGGCGAACTGCCAGCTGCACCGCAGGTAACTGCTGAAGATGCGTCTGCCAGCCTGGCAGAACTGCTGAACGCAGGCCTGGGCGGTTCTGACAACGATTAATCGTTGCCGACCATAATAAAAAACCCGCTTCGGCGGGTTTTTTTATGTCTATGTTATTTCTGATGGCGTTTATCAGGTCTACGAAGCCATCCGGCAGTGTCATTAATTTACCGGCGGTAACC
>NZ_SZWU01000030.1:0-5269 GCF_005280935.1 Citrobacter sp. wls757
TGTTTAAACACCGGGCTTTCTTTGCCGGATAGCGCTTCGCTTATCAGGCCTACGAAGCGCTGTTGATATGCCATTCCTCTATGAGGAATTATCCTGCGACCGCAATGCGCTTCATATCGGTCATGTAGCCACGCAGTTTCTGGCCCACTTTCTCGATAGCATGGCCGCGAATCGCATCGTTCACGTCACGCAGCTGCGCGTTGTCTACCGCGCCTTCAGCAATCGCTTTGCCCAGGTCGCCGGTCTGCAGGGTGGTCATGAACTCTTTCAGCAGCGGTACGCAAGCGTAAGAGAACAGGTAGTTGCCGTATTCTGCGGTATCAGAGATAACCACGTTCATTTCGTACAGACGCTTACGGGCAATGGTGTTGGCGATCAGCGGCAGTTCGTGCAGTGATTCGTAGTAAGCAGATTCTTCGATGATGCCGGAATCCACCATGGTTTCGAACGCCAGCTCAACGCCCGCTTTCACCATCGCAATCATCAGAACGCCTTTATCAAAGTATTCCTGCTCGCCGATTTTACCGTCGAACTGGGCAGCGGTTTCGAACGCGGTTTTGCCGGTCTCTTCACGCCAGGTCAGCAGTTTCTTATCGTCGTTGGCCCAGTCAGCCATCATGCCGGAAGAGAATTCACCGGAGATGATGTCATCCATGTGTTTCTGGAACAGCGGCGCCATGATCTCTTTCAACTGTTCGGACAGCGCGTAAGCACGCAGTTTCGCCGGGTTAGAAAGACGGTCCATCATCAGAGTGATGCCGCCCTGCTTCAGCGCTTCGGTGATGGTTTCCCAGCCGAACTGAATCAGTTTTTCAGCATATGCCGGGTCAGTACCCTCTTCCACCAGCTTATCGAAGCACAGCAGAGAACCGGCCTGCAGCATACCGCACAGGATAGTCTGCTCACCCATCAGGTCAGATTTCACTTCCGCAACGAAGGAGGACTCCAGTACGCCAGCACGGTGACCGCCGGTGGCCGCAGCCCAGGCTTTAGCAATCGCCATGCCTTCGCCTTTCGGATCATTTTCCGGGTGAACGGCGATCAGCGTAGGTACGCCGAAACCACGTTTGTACTCTTCACGAACTTCAGTACCCGGGCATTTCGGTGCCACCATCACAACAGTGATGTCTTTACGGATCTGCTCGCCAACTTCCACGATGTTGAAGCCGTGGGAGTAACCCAGCGCTGCACCGTCTTTCATCAGCGGCTGTACAGAACGCACAACGTCGGAGTGCTGCTTGTCCGGCGTCAGGTTAACCACCAGATCAGCCTGCGGGATCAGCTCTTCGTAGGTACCCACTTTGAAGCCGTTTTCGGTCGCTTTACGCCAGGAAGCACGCTTCTCAGCAATGGCTTCTTTACGCAGTGCGTAGGAGATATCCAGACCGGAGTCACGCATGTTCAGGCCCTGGTTCAGACCCTGGGCGCCACAGCCGACGATGACCACTTTTTTACCCTGAAGGTAGCTCGCACCATCGGCGAATTCGTCGCGACCCATAAAGCGACATTTACCCAGCTGTGCCAGCTGCTGGCGCAGGTTCAGTGTATTAAAGTAGTTAGCCATGATGGTGTACTCCGTGATGTTGTGTTGTGGTGCTTATTATTCGGTTCGCAGATTTGTATTTGCGAGATTGAATCCACATTACAACAGGAAATTTATTGCGGAAATTGATATATTCACAACGTCACATTGCAATTTATGCAACGTAGAAAATCGGAGGCTCGTCTGTGGATTTACGCGATCTGAAAATGTTCCTGCATTTGGCTGAAAGTCGTCACTTTGGCCGCAGCGCGCGGGCAATGCACGTCAGCCCATCCACGCTTTCCCGACAGATTCAGCGCCTCGAAGAAGACCTCGGCCAGCCGCTGTTTGTGCGCGATAACCGTACGGTTACGCTAACCGAAGCCGGTGAAGAGCTGCGCGTGTTTGCCCAACAGACGCTGTTGCAGTACCAGCAGTTACGCCACACTCTCGATCAACAAGGGCCGTCGCTGTCGGGCGAACTGCATATCTTCTGTTCGGTAACTGCCGCCTACAGCCATCTGCCGCCAATCCTTGACCGTTTCCGCGCCGAGCATCCGTCAGTGGAAATTAAGCTCACCACCGGCGACGCCGCCGATGCGATGGATAAAGTGGTCACTGGTGAAGCCGATCTGGCAATTGCCGGTAAGCCCGAAACGCTGCCTGGCGCGGTGGCGTTCTCGATGCTGGAGAATCTGACGGTTGTGTTGATCGCTCCGGCGTTGCCCTGCCCGGTGCGTAATCAGGTATCGGTCGATAAGCCGGACTGGTCGACGGTGCCGTTTATCATGGCCGATCAAGGTCCAGTACGCCGCCGTATCGAGCTGTGGTTCCGCCGTCACAAAATCAGCAACCCATCGATTTACGCCACGGTGGGTGGCCACGAAGCGATGGTCTCAATGGTGGCGCTGGGCTGCGGCGTGGCGCTGCTGCCGGAAGTGGTGCTAGAAAACAGCCCGGAGCCGGTGCGTAATCGCGTGATGATTTTAGAGCGAAGTGACGAAAAAACACCGTTCGAGCTTGGCGTCTGCGCGCCGAAAAAGCGGCTGCATGAACCGCTGATCGACGCGTTTTGGAAGATTGTTCTGGAACGTAAATCCGCAGAGTAGCACCAGCGTCAGGTCTAAAATCAGTGGTAGATTCAGTATTGGCGCTCCTTTTCTGTATAATGTCGTGATCCATTGTAGTGGGGGGCTTGTTAACCATCGCGTTAAGCAGGCCAGAACAGACGGTGTCATTGCGCACTTGACAGCGAAAATACAAACTTAATTAGCCATCATTATGATAATCAAACCAAAAATTCGTGGATTCATCTGTACAACGACCCATCCGACTGGCTGCAAAGTCAACGTGGAAAAGCAGATCGAGTATGTTAAGCAGAACGGGAAAATCGAGAACGGCCCGTCTCGCGTGCTGGTGATCGGTGCTTCCACCGGTTACGGTCTGGCTTCCAGAATTTCCGCCGCCTTTGGCAGCGGTGCCGCCACTATCGGCGTATTTTTCGAAAAACCGGGCACGGATACCAAACCAGGTTCCGCAGGCTGGTATAACTCTGCAGCTTTCGACGAAGCGGCCAAGCGTGAAGGTCTGTACTCCAAAAGCATCAACGGCGATGCGTTCTCTGACGAATGCCGTGATGAAGTGATCAAACTGATCAAAGAAGACCTGGGTCAGATTGACCTGGTGGTTTACTCACTGGCTTCCCCAGTGCGTAAAATGCCGAAAACCGGTGAAATCGTCCGTTCAGCGCTGAAGCCAATCGGTGAGGTTTACACCTCTAAAGCGATCGATACCAACAAAGATCAGATCATCACCGCCAGCATTGAGCCGGCAACCGAAGAAGAAGTTCAGAACACCGTCACCGTCATGGGCGGCGAAGACTGGGAACTGTGGATGGGCGCGCTGAGCGAAGCGGGCGTGCTGGCTGATGGCGTGAAAACCGTAGCCTACTCCTACATCGGTACCGACCTGACCTGGCCAATCTACTGGCACGGCGCGCTGGGCAAAGCGAAAGAAGACCTCGATCGCGCGGCGGGAGAACTGCGTAACCAGCTGGCACCGCTGAACGGTTCCGCTAACGTTGCCGTACTGAAATCCGTCATCACCCAGGCATCTTCTGCGATTCCGGTAATGCCACTGTACATCTCCATGGTCTTCAAGCTGATGAAAGCGCAGGGGATTCACGAAGGTTGTATTGAGCAGATCAACCGTCTGATGACCACCAGCCTGTACGGCGATAAAGTGGCGCTTGATGACAACCAGCGTATCCGTATGGATGACTGGGAACTGCGTGACGACATTCAGCAGGCATGTCGCGATCTGTGGCCGCTGATCACTACCGAAAACCTGGCGCAAGAAACTGACTATGCAGGATACAAGCAGGAATTCCTGAACCTGTTCGGTTTTGCCCTCGACGGTGTGGATTACGATGCTGACGTGAATACCGAAGTCGAATTCGACGTTATCACGCTGTAATCTGCTGATACAGTAGCAAAAAGGGTTCATGTTTTTACATGAACCCTTTTTTAATGGCTGTCGTTAACCCGCCAGGAAGAACCTGAACGCCGGGTTATGTGTTTCATCATGACAGTCATAACCCAGTTCATTCAGCCGCGTTTCGAAATCAGGCTCGTGTTCACCCAACTCAAACGCCGCCAGCACACGCCCATAGTCAGTGCCGTGACTGCGATAGTGGAACAATGAAATATTCCAGTGCGTCCCCAGGGTATGCAGGAATTTGAGCAACGCCCCCGGCGACTCCGGAAATTCGAAGCTATAAAGACGTTCCTGTAAGGGTTTCGACGGACGTCCACCGACCATATAGCGCACGTGTAGCTTCGCCATCTCGTCATCAGACAGATCCACCACGCTATAGCCGCCCTCATTGAGCAGTTGCAGGATTTCCTTACGCTCTTCCAGCCCACGACTCAGACGTACGCCGACAAAAATGCAGGCGTCTTTCGCATCAGCAAAGCGGTAGTTAAACTCGGTCACCGAGCGCCCGCCCAGCAGTTGGCAAAACTTCAGGAAGCTGCCCTTTTCTTCCGGGATGGTCACGGCCAGCAAGGCTTCACGCTGTTCCCCCAGCTCGCAACGTTCGGATACGTAGCGCAGGCCGTGGAAGTTAACGTTAGCGCCGGAAAGAATATGCGCCAAGCGCTCGCCGCGAATATTATGCTGGGCGATGTATTTTTTCATCCCCGCCAGCGCCAGCGCCCCGGAAGGCTCCGCCACCGCGCGTACATCTTCGAACAGGTCTTTCATTGCCGCGCAAATAGCATCGCTATCCACGGTAATAATATCGTCGAGGTATTCCTGGCACAGACGGAAGGTTTCATCGCCAATACGTTTCACCGCCACGCCTTCGGCAAAGAGACCCACTCGCGGCAGATCCACCGGATGACCGGCATCCAGCGCCGCTTTCAGACAGGCCGAATCTTCCGCTTCCACGGCAATCACTTTGATTTGCGGCATCAGTTGTTTAATTAGCACCGCAACACCTGCCGCTAATCCGCCACCACCAACTGGCACAAATACGCGATCGAGATGCGCGTCCTGCTGGAGCAGCTCCAGCGCCAGCGTGCCCTGCCCGGCAATCACCATCGGATGATCGAACGGCGGCACCCAGGTAAACCCCTGCTGCTGCGACAATTCAATCGCTTTGGCTTTGGCTTCATCAAAGTTCGCGCCGTGCAGCAGCACTTCTCCGCCGAAGCCGCGAACGGCGTCGACTTTGATATCGGCGGT
>NZ_SZWU01000030.1:5307-13489 GCF_005280935.1 Citrobacter sp. wls757
TGGCATGACAATCAGCGCCTTCACGCCTAATCGCGCAGAAGAGAACGCGACGCCCTGAGCATGATTACCAGCCGATGCGGTAATGACGCCATGCGCTTTTTGCTCTTCGGTCAAGCCCGCCATCATGGCATAGGCACCGCGTAGCTTGAAGCTGTGAACAGGTTGACGGTCTTCGCGCTTCACCAGAATGACATTGTCGAGGCGCGAAGAGAGTTTTTCCATTTTCTGTAGCGGCGTTACCTGTGCCGCTTCGTATACCGGCGCACGCAGTACCGCTCTGAGATACTCGGCGCCCTCAGGAGCGCCGGATAGAGGTTGTGAATCCGCCATGGTCATTATCCCCCGAGCTTCGACTTATCGCGCACCGCACCTTTGTCGGCACTGGTTGCCAGGCTGGCGTAGGCGCGCAGTGCAAAGGAGACCTGACGCTGACGATCTTTTGGCGTCCAGGCTTTGTCACCGCGAGCTTCCTGCGCTTCACGGCGCGCAGCGATTTCCGCATCACTCAGTTGAAGTTGAATACCACGATTCGGGATATCGATGGCAATCATGTCTCCATCTTCGATAATCGCGATATTACCGCCGCTGGCCGCTTCCGGAGAAACGTGACCAATGGAAAGCCCCGAAGTACCGCCGGAGAAACGACCATCGGTAATCAGCGCGCAAGCCTTACCGAGGCCCATCGATTTCAGGAAGGTGGTTGGGTAGAGCATTTCCTGCATGCCTGGCCCGCCTTTCGGCCCTTCGTAGCGAATGACAACCACGTCGCCAGCCACCACTTTACCGCCGAGGATGGCTTCAACCGCATCGTCCTGGCTTTCATACACTTTTGCCGGGCCGGTGAATTTCAGGATGCTGTCATCCACGCCTGCAGTTTTTACAATACAGCCGTTTTCCGCGAAGTTACCGTACAGAACTGCCAGACCACCGTCTTTGCTGTAAGCGTGCTCCAGCGAGCGAATGCAGCCTTCCGCGCGGTCGTCATCCAGCGTATCCCAACGGCAGTCCTGTGAGAACGCCTGGGTAGTACGAATGCCGGCCGGGCCTGCACGGAACATTTTTTTCACCGCGTCGTCTTTGGTCAGCATCACGTCATACCGATCGAGCGTTTGCGGCAGAGTCAGCCCCAGCACGTTTTTCACGTCGCGGTTCAGCAGTCCAGCACGATCCAGTTCGCCTAAAATACCCAGTACGCCACCTGCGCGGTGCACGTCTTCCATATGGTATTTCTGCGTGCTCGGCGCCACTTTACACAGCTGCGGGACTTTGCGGGACAGCTTGTCGATATCACTCATGGTGAAGTCGATTTCCGCTTCCTGCGCGGCTGCCAGCAGGTGCAGAACGGTATTGGTGGAGCCGCCCATGGCGATATCCAGCGTCATGGCGTTCTCAAACGCTGCCTTGCTGGCAATGTTGCGCGGCAGCGCGGAAGCATCGTCCTGCTCGTAATAGCGTTTGGTCAGCTCGACGATGCGTTTACCTGCGTTGAGGAACAGTTCTTTACGGTCGGCGTGAGTCGCCAACAGCGAACCGTTACCCGGCTGCGACAGGCCCAGCGCTTCGGTCAGGCAGTTCATCGAGTTAGCGGTGAACATACCGGAACAGGAGCCGCAGGTCGGACAGGCGGAACGTTCAACCTGCTCGCTTTGTGAGTCGGAAACTTTCGGGTCAGCGCCCTGAATCATCGCATCAACCAAGTCGAGCTTGATGATTTGGTCAGAGAGCTTGGTTTTCCCGGCTTCCATCGGACCGCCGGAAACAAAGATCACCGGAATATTCAGGCGCAAAGAGGCCATTAACATCCCGGGGGTGATTTTGTCGCAGTTGGAGATGCAGACCATCGCATCGGCGCAGTGGGCGTTAACCATGTACTCAACGGAGTCAGCGATCAGCTCACGCGACGGCAGTGAATACAGCATGCCGCCATGGCCCATGGCGATACCATCATCCACAGCAATGGTGTTGAACTCTTTCGCCACGCCGCCTGAGGCTTCGATTTGTTCGGCAACCAGCTTACCGAGATCGCGCAGGTGGACGTGACCCGGCACAAACTGGGTAAAGGAGTTCACCACAGCGATAATCGGTTTACCGAAGTCATCATCGGTCATCCCGGTAGCGCGCCACAATGCGCGGGCACCCGCCATATTGCGGCCGTGGGTGGTGGTAGCAGAACGATACTTAGGCATGCTTGATTAACTCCCGTCTGTCTTTCCCCTGCATACTTCACGCCGCAGGTGCGTTGGCCGCCTCGCTCACCCCAGTCACTTACTACAGTAAGTTCCTGGGACTTGCTGCGTTGCCGTCTTCCTGCAACGTGAATTATTTTGGGGAAATATTAATTTTGTTATTGGTTTACTGAATCCAACCAGCCGTATTTATCTTCCGTTTCACCGGTGAAGAGGCCAAAGAAGGCCTGCTGGATGCGTTTGGTGACCGGACCGCAGCGGCCTTCGCCCACCTGGATACCATCGACACTGCGTACTGGGGTGATTTCAGCCGCGGTACCGGACATGAACACTTCGTCAGCCAGGTACAGTGATTCACGGGACAACACCTGCTCACGTACTTCGATATCGAGATCTTTCGCCAGCTTAATGATCGCGTCACGGGTAATACCCGGCAGTGCAGAAGAGGTAAACGGCGGGGTAAACAGAATGCCGTCTTTTACTTCAAACAGGTTTTCGCCCGCACCTTCAGAGATGTAGCCATTCACGTCCAGCGCAATGCCTTCCTGATAGCCATGACGACGCGCTTCGCTACCCACCAGCAGCGAAGACAGATAGTTACCGCCCGCTTTAGCAGCAGTAGGGATGGTGTTCGGCGCAACGCGGTTCCAGGAAGAAACCATCGCGTCGATCCCCTGCTCCAGCGCTTCTGCACCAAGGTAAGCACCCCACGGGAACGCGGCGATGATCACATCAGTGGTGTATCCCGCTGGCGGGTTAACGCCCATCCCCACGTCGCCAACAAACACCAGCGGACGGATATAGGCGCTGGTCAGATTGTTTTTACGAATCACCTCGCGGCAAGCTTCCATCAGCTCATCAACGCTCTGAGAAACCGGAAAACGATAGATCTTGGCTGAATCACGCAGACGCTGCATATGTTCGCGATGACGGAACACCACCGGCCCTTTGTGAGAATCGTAGCAACGGATGCCTTCGAATACTGAAGTACCGTAGTGCAGCGCGTGGGACATCACGTGAACCTTCGCGTCTTCCCAACGAATCATCTCGCCATTAGACCAAATGTAATCAGCTTTTTTCGTCGTCATTTTTCTTCCTTTTGCGCTCAGGCGCGGATTTGTTGTGATGTGGTTGTGCTCTGGCAGATAGCAACATGTGCAACGTCTACCAGTTTACTTAACTGACTAAACAGTAAGTCGACCGACCGGGGGCTGGCAACGGTCAATTCGATATTTATATTTTGCGCATCGCTGGCGGCTTCCATATTCATGGAGCACACCTGAAAACCGCGATGGCGTACCACGCGTAAAACACGTTCTAACGTTTCCGGATTGAAACGAGCCTCAACGGCGACCTGATGTTGCATCATGATAATTTCTCCAGCATTTCTGAGTTACTGGCACCTGGCGGTACCAGAGGCCAGACATTCTCAAGTTCGTCGATTGAGACATGAAGCAGGTATGGCCCCTCGCTGTTCAGCATGGTGTCGAGTGCCGCTTCAACCTGGTCTTTACGGGTGATGTGTTGACCTGGTATGCCGAAGGCGCTGGCCAACATGAGGAAATCGGGGTTATCGGTAAGGGTGGTTTCGCTATAACGTTCCTGGAAAAACAGCTGCTGCCATTGTCGCACCATGCCTAACCGCTGGTTGTCGAGTAAGACTATTTTCAGCGGCAACTGCTTGCGTTTTACGGTGCCCAGCTCCTGTACATTCATCATGAAGGAACCGTCACCGGAGATACAGATTACCGTATCGTTCGGGCGAGCAACCTGCGCGCCAACCGCTGCTGGCAGGCCAAAGCCCATCGTACCCAGGCCGCTCGAGGTGATGAAGTTTTCCGGGCGGGTGTAGGTCATATGCTGCGCCGACCACATCTGATGCTGACCAACATCCGTTGTCACTACGCTGTCCGCAGGCTTGCGATCGGACAACTGCTTCAACAACAGTGGCGCGTAGATAGCCTCACCGGGATGATCATAGCGCCAGGTATGCTCTGTGCGCAGTTCAGCGCTATGCTGGCGCCATGCGTCAATCTTCAGAGATTGCTGCAATGCCGGCAGCAGAGAATTTAAATCACCCTGCAGGGCGACGTGCGCCTGCCGCAGCTTGTTCATTTCCGCAGGGTCGATATCCATGTGGATCACGCTGGCGTTCGGCGCGAAGGTATTCAGCTTGCCGGTCACCCGGTCATCAAAACGCGCGCCCACGGCAATCAGTAAATCACATTCTTGCACCGCGAAATTTGCCGCTTTAGTGCCATGCATTCCCAACATACCCAAATAGTATGGGTAGTCAGCTTCTACTGCGCCCAGACCTTTCAGCGTGCAGGCGACCGGCATTTGGGTTACCGCGATAAATTCACGCAGGGCCGGGACCGCCTGCGCCATACCAACGCCGCCACCGACGTACAGGATCGGTTTTTGCGCCTGCGCCAGCATTTTACGCGCCTGCTCAACGTCAGCGTGCGGGAAAACCTCTACGCTTTCGACGGTCGTAAAATACGGCTCCAGCGTACCGCTGGCCAGCTGGATATCTTTCGGGATATCAACCAAAACCGGACCCGGACGACCGGAGTTCGCCACAGCGAAAGCCTCTGCCATGATGCGCGGCAGCTCTTCCAGTGACTGCACCAGGAAACTGTGTTTGGTGCAGGACAAAGACATACCCAGAACGTCCACTTCCTGGAACGCATCCGTTCCGATGAAAGGTGAGGCCACCTGACCGGTGATCGCCACCACAGGAACAGAATCTAACAGCGCATCGGCGAGTCCGGTGATCAGGTTAGTAGCACCAGGACCTGAAGTGGCGATACACACGCCGGTTTTACCGGTCGCACGGGCATAGCCAATTGCCGCCATTGCCGCACCCTGCTCGTGTCGGCACAACAGGTGTTCTACGCCGCCGTCATACAACGCATCGTAAACCGGCATAATTGCGCCACCAGGATAACCAAAGACGGTTTGAACCCCTTGTGCACGCAACGCATGTACCACCCACTGTGCCCCATTCATAGTTACATCCCCGCCGTAAATCTTGAGAAACAGAATTTTATGCTACCGTTCACTTTCTGCTCCTCATGTATGTTTTTAAGGTCAAAAAAAACCCCCGGACCTTTCGGTGCGGGGGTCTTAGTTCGTTAAGGCTTGTTTTCTAAGCCTTTCCTCGTCCAAGTGCAGCCCCGCACGGTGGGATAATAATCACCACCACGCTAATCACGACCAGGCTAATCACTCGTAGAAGGGCTGTCATTTTTGTATTTTCTTGCATCTTGTTCGAAGGAATACCTAAAGAGTTACCATAGAATTTGCAAATGACACAAGATATTTTTTTATTCGTTTTTCTGACGCCGTTAACGGTTTAGATAAATATCGTTGTTTTTTATACAAAAAATCAAAAGTGAAAATATTTCACGTTTCAGGTGATTCTCGGCAACCCGTTTCCTACTAAAAACGTTATTCAAAAGCGTTTGCGAGCGCTATTCCAGGCTTTATGCAAGCAGTATTGAGCTACATAAAAACACAGGAATAAGCCTCTAAAAACCGTAATTATGTGAAATCTTGCCGCGATGTATTGCGACATAATGCTTTCATCAGGAGGGCTTATGTCACTATCGATTGTTCACACACGCGCTGCGCTGGGCGTGAATGCGCCAGCCATTACCATCGAGGTACATATCAGCAATGGTTTGCCTGGTTTAACCATGGTGGGATTACCCGAAACAACGGTAAAAGAGGCTCGCGATCGAGTTCGCAGTGCGATTATTAATAGCGGTTATGAATTCCCGGCGAAGAAGATAACCATAAACCTCGCTCCGGCCGATCTCCCGAAAGAAGGGGGACGATATGATTTACCTATCGCAGTTGCGCTTCTGGCAGCGTCTGAGCAGCTTACAACCCATAACCTCGATACATATGAGCTGGTAGGCGAATTAGCGCTTACAGGCGCGTTACGCGGCGTTCCCGGTGCGATATCAAGTGCAACTGAAGCTATTCGCGCAGGCAGGAGAATTATTGTCGCAAAAGAGAATGCAGCTGAAGTGGGACTGATACACGGTGAAGGGTGCCTGATAGCCGATCATCTACAGGCCGTATGCGCATTTCTCGAAGGTAAGCATGATTTAGACAGACCATCATCGGCAGATTTTACCCCCTGCGCATTAGCAGATGATCTGAGCGATATTATCGGCCAGGAACAGGGTAAACGCGGACTGGAACTTACCGCAGCTGGCGGTCATAACCTCTTACTCATCGGGCCGCCGGGAACGGGTAAGACCATGCTGGCCAGTCGCCTGAGAGGATTGCTTCCGCCACTAAGCAATGATGAAGCACTGGAAAGCGCCGCGATTCTAAGTCTGGTCAATTCCGACACGCTACAAAAACAGTGGAAACAACGCCCTTTTCGTTCGCCGCATCACAGTGCTTCATTAACTGCCATGGTCGGTGGCGGCTCTATTCCTGCGCCAGGCGAGATATCTCTGGCGCATAACGGCATACTGTTTCTGGATGAACTTCCCGAGTTTGAGCGGCGCACGCTGGATGCACTGCGAGAGCCCATTGAGTCCGGGCAGATTCATTTATCCCGCACTCGGGCAAAAATAACTTACCCCGCGCGTTTTCAGCTTATTGCTGCCATGAATCCCAGCCCAACAGGACATTATCAGGGGAACCATAACCGCTGTACCCCAGAGCAGACGCTACGCTACCTCAATCGATTATCAGGTCCATTTCTTGACCGCTTCGATCTCTCCCTCGAAATCCCCTTACCGCCGCCCGGCATACTCAGCCAGAGCCAGGTAAAAGGGGAAGATAGCGCAACGGTGAAGCAACGCGTTATGGTAGCACGAGAGCGTCAGTATCAGCGGCAGAATAAGTTAAATGCGCACCTGGACAGTCAGGATATCCATAAATACTGTCCATTGCGTAGCGACGATGCGCAATGGCTTGAAGAAACGCTCGCGCATCTCGGATTATCCATCCGCGCATGGTTACGCCTGATAAAGGTCGCTCGAACGATCGCGGATATAGAACAATCTGACCATATCTCTCGCCAGCACTTACAGGAAGCTGTTGGGTATCGGGCGATAGACAGATTACTCATTCATTTGCAGAAACTACTGGCATAAAAAAAGGGCTTTCGCCCTTTTTTATTAATCATCAGATTCGGTGTAGTCTTCCGCACCTTCCACCTGAGGTTTCCCACCAGACAGCGTGTGGAAGCGTTTTGGACGCTTAATGCGCGTCATGTATTTGGACCACACACGTTCAGCTTCGGTAACCGGTTCGCGCTCACCACGGCATACCGCAACAAACAGTTTTTCTTCTTCCGTTACCGGCTCACGCTTGCCCAGATCCAGCTCGTTGAAAGCATAACCGTGACGCTCAAGCAGTTGTGCTTCTTTAATGGTGAAATCACCATGACGGGAGAATCCGCGGGGATAATATTTATTATCGAAATATCGATTAGTCGTCGTAAAGCTTTCCGCCATCCTGCACGCTCCTAATTCTTTGGCCGAGCTATTTATGGCGCGGAGTATTAGTTACGCTTGACAGAGCGTCAAACAAAAGATTTAAATCATAACGACAAATAATTTTATGGAGCGAGTTGTGGATACGGAATTGTTAAAAACTTTCCTGGAAGTTAGCCGGACACGCCACTTTGGCAGGGCTGCTGAAGCGCTCTATCTGACCCAATCAGCGGTTAGTTTTCGGATAAGACAACTGGAAAATCAATTGGGTGTAAACCTGTTCACCCGACACAGAAACAATATCCGTTTAACCGCTGCAGGTGAAAAATTATTACCTTACGCTGAAACGCTGATGAATACGTGGCAAGCAGCACGTAAGGAGGTTGCGAATACCTCGCGGCATAACGAGTTTTCTATTGGTGCCAGCGCATCCCTCTGGGAATGCATGCTTAATGGCTGGCTGGGGCGTTTGTACCAATCCCAGGAGCCACAATCCAGCCTTGTATTATCCTCTCTGTGCAGAGAGGGCCG
>NZ_SZWU01000046.1:0-5415 GCF_005280935.1 Citrobacter sp. wls757
TTTCTTCCGGCGCGTTATCGATCTGGTCGAATGCACGAGCAGCACCGCCGTAGGTTTTAGCCAGTACGGTAGTGATTGCAGCGGTCAGGGTAGTTTTACCGTGGTCAACGTGGCCGATGGTGCCGACGTTAACGTGCGGTTTTGTACGTTCAAATTTTTCTTTAGACACGGCTATATTCCTTACTATAGTGCTCTCCCCTATGGAGAGAGCACGGGACTTAGGTTTTAATCCTGTGGATTATTTACCACGGGCTTCAATAACGGCCTGAGCAACGTTGTTCGGCGCATCGTCGTACTTCAGGAACTCCATGGAGTAAGAAGCACGGCCTTTGGTCAGAGAACGCAGCTGGGTTGCATATCCGAACATTTCAGACAGCGGAACTTCAGCATGGATAACAACGCCAGTGACGTTGGATTCCTGACCACGAAGCATACCACGACGGCGGCTCAAGTCACCGATTACGTCACCGGTGTTCTCTTCCGGAGTCTCTACTTCAACCTTCATGATAGGCTCAAGCAGAACTGGTTTCGCTTTCTTAAAGCCATCTTTGAAGGCGATAGAAGCGGCCAGTTTAAACGCCAGCTCAGAGGAGTCAACGTCATGGTAAGAACCGAAGTGCAGACGCACGCCCAGATCAACAACCGGGTAACCAGCCAGCGGGCCAGATTTCAGCTGTTCCTGGATGCCTTTATCAACGGCCGGGATGTATTCGCCAGGAATTACACCACCTTTGATGTCGTTGATGAACTCGTAGCCTTTCGGGTTTGAACCCGGCTCCAGCGGGTACATGTCGATAACAACATGACCGTACTGACCGCGACCACCAGACTGCTTAGCGTGTTTACCTTCGATATCGGTAACTTTCGCGCGAATCGCTTCACGGTAAGCAACCTGAGGTTTACCGACGTTCGCTTCAACGTTGAATTCACGCTTCATACGGTCAACGATGATGTCGAGGTGCAGCTCACCCATACCAGCGATAATGGTCTGGTTAGATTCTTCGTCAGTCCATACGCGGAATGACGGGTCTTCTTTAGCCAGACGGCCCAGAGCCAGACCCATTTTTTCCTGGTCAGCTTTGGTTTTCGGTTCTACCGCGATGGAAATTACCGGCTCAGGGAATTCCATACGTTCCAGAATGATCGGGTGATCCGGGTCACACAGAGTGTCACCAGTGGTCACGTCTTTCAGACCGATTGCAGCAGCGATATCGCCCGCGCGAACTTCTTTGATCTCTTCACGTTTGTTAGCGTGCATCTGTACGATACGGCCGAAACGTTCACGTGCAGTTTTCACGGAGTTCAGGATGGTGTCACCGGAGTTAACCACACCAGAGTACACGCGGAAGAAGGTCAGGTTACCCACGAACGGGTCAGTAGCGATTTTGAATGCCAGAGCAGCAAACGGCTCGTCATCGCTAGCATGACGCTCAGCAGGAGTATCTTTACCGTCGTCCAGAATACCGTTGATCGCAGGTACGTCTACTGGGGATGGCAGGTAATCAATTACCGCATCCAGCATCGCCTGAACACCTTTGTTCTTGAACGCAGAACCACAGGTTACCAGGATGATTTCGTTGTTCAGAACGCGCTGACGCAGAGCTTTTTTGATCTCTTCTTCAGTCAGTTCTTCACCACCCAGGTATTTCTCCATCAGCTCTTCTGAAGCTTCTGCAGCGGACTCGATCAGGTTCTGGTGCCATTCTTCAGCCAGTTCCTGCATGTCAGCCGGGATATCTTCATAAGTGAAGGTTACGCCTGCATCTTCTTCGTTCCAGTTGATGGCTTTCATTTTCACCAGGTCAACAACACCGGTGAACGCTTCTTCAGCGCCAATTGCCAGCTGCAGCGGAACAGGGTTCGCGCCCAGACGGGTTTTGATCTGACCAACAACTTTCAGGAAGTTCGCACCCATACGGTCCATTTTGTTAACGAACGCAATGCGCGGAACTTTATATTTGTTTGCCTGACGCCATACGGTTTCAGACTGAGGCTGAACACCACCAACTGCGCAGTAAACCATTACTGCACCATCAAGCACACGCATGGAACGTTCTACTTCGATAGTGAAGTCAACGTGCCCCGGGGTGTCGATGATGTTTACGCGATGCGGTTCATACTGCTTAGCCATACCAGACCAGAATGCAGTAGTCGCTGCGGAGGTGATAGTAATACCACGTTCCTGCTCCTGCTCCATCCAGTCCATGGTGGCTGCGCCGTCATGAACTTCACCGATTTTATGGTTTACACCGGTGTAGAACAGAATACGTTCGGTAGTAGTGGTTTTACCGGCGTCGATGTGCGCACTGATACCGATGTTACGGTAGCGCGCGATGGGTGTTGTACGAGCCATTTGATTCCTCGTTTATCTTTTAGGCGTTCAATTTAAGTAGCCCAAAGCGGGCTGCTTACTAGAAGCGCCCGCCTGGTGACTAAAACTCCGAAGGGATTACCAACGGTAGTGTGCGAACGCCTTGTTGGCTTCTGCCATACGGTGAACGTCTTCACGTTTCTTAACTGCAGTACCTTTGTTTTCTGCAGCATCAGAAAGTTCGTTCGCCAGGCGCAGAGCCATGGATTTATCACCGCGTTTACGAGCAGCTTCAACGATCCAACGCATTGCCAGAGCATTACGACGGACCGGACGGACTTCAACTGGTACCTGATAAGTAGAACCACCAACGCGGCGAGACTTAACTTCGACAGTCGGGCGCACGTTTTCGAGAGCTACTTCGAAAGCTTCCAGTTCGTTTTTACCAGAACGCTGAGCCAGGGTCTCCAGCGCGCTGTATACGATAGTTTCGGCAGTAGATTTTTTACCATCTACCATCAGGATATTTACAAATTTAGCCAGCAGTTCTGATCCGAACTTCGGATCCGGCAGAATTTTACGCTGACCAATGACGCGACGACGTGGCATGGAAATACTCCGTTGTTAATTCAGGATTGTCCAAAACTCTAAGAGTTTATTTTGACATTAATATAAAACGTTTGGCCTTACTTAACGGAGAACCATTAAGCCTTAGGACGTTTCACGCCATACTTGGAGCGTGATTGCTTACGGTCTTTAACGCCGGAGCAGTCAAGCGCACCACGAACGGTGTGGTAACGAACACCCGGGAGGTCTTTTACACGACCGCCACGGATCAGGATCACGGAGTGCTCCTGCAGGTTGTGACCTTCACCACCGATGTAGGAAGTCACTTCAAAACCGTTAGTCAGACGAACACGGCAAACTTTACGCAGTGCGGAGTTCGGTTTTTTAGGAGTGGTAGTATATACACGAGTACATACGCCACGTTTCTGCGGGCATGCTTCCAGCGCAGGCACGTTGCTTTTTGCAACTTTGCGTGCACGTGGTTTGCGTACCAGCTGGTTAACTGTTGCCATTAAATAGCTCCTGGTTTTAGCTTTTGCTTCGTAAACACGTAATAAAACGACCTCATACAATATGAGGACGCAGAATTTTAGGTCGGTGTCGAAAAGGTGTCAAGAAATATACAACGATCCCACAATTACCAGGACATCTGGCTGGGATGCTTCACCGTAAGTCTGACGAAGTCAGTATAGCTAACCCTGACGACACTGTCTGAAATTTGACCACTCAAACCGCGAGCCTTAATGTCTTCTTCCAGTACATAGACCTTAATGGAGGCATTTTGCAGACTTTCAAGGAAACGGCTGCCTTCGATTGCCGCCGCCACACCATCCTGGAGCAATAAAAGCTCATCGTCTTTATCTAGCAGGCGAAGAAGAGAGGAGAAATCGGTAAGCCACGCGGAGCGATGTAGTGTGTGCAGCATAAGAGTCTCAAAACCTTAAAATGACGTCAAAGTTGCCTAACTCACGGCGTAAATCTTCCGGTTCAAGCGCTGTCGCATCGACCACAAAATTAACCCCCTGCTGAAGGCCCCGCTCGCGTAATGAAGCGGCGCAGAGCCAACATTGATCGATATCGTACAACCCTAACAGCTTGAAGGTTGCGATATAGTCTCGCGCCAGCACGGCATCCGGTTGTTGTCCCTGGAGGATTTGAAAGACGCCATCGCCGATAAAAAACACGCCGAGGTCTTCCGTTAATGCAGATGTCGCCAGCAATGCATCTAACCCTTCACGGCCAGATGCGCTGCCATGCGGCACGGTAGAAAAGACAAAAGCAACACGTTTCATCAGAACTGCACCACGCGATCGCAGGTCAGGGATGCCTCAGCCAGCGATCCAAGCCCGCTGAGGTTAAAACCTGATTGTAAATTAGCCCCTGCCAGTCCCAGCCGCTTTGCCTCAGTTTCATCAACAACGCCGCGACGCAACGCCGCCGCCACGCAGATATTCAGCGTTACACCATGCTGTTGGTTCAGCTGTTGCCAGGCCCGCACCAGATCATATTCATCACTGGCGGGTGAAGTCAGTAAGTTGGCGTTATATACACCTTCTCGATAGAAAAAGACGCTGCATAACTCATGCCCTTCTTCGAGAAGAGCATGAGCAAATTGCAACGCGCTGCTCGCCTGCTGCGTGCCATAAGCAGGCCCTGTCACCATGATGGCAAAACGCATTACTTGTCTTGCCCCTGGAAATCGCCGCTTTTGAACTGACGAATATAGAGGTAGACCGTATGTTTGGAGATGTTCAGCCGATCGGCGACCTGATTGATGGCATCTTTAATATCGAAGATACCTTTCTCATATAAATTCAGGACGATCTGGCGGTTCTTCGCGTTGTTGGAAACATTGCGATCGGCATTCACTTCTTCGATCGTGAATTCCAGCGTCTGGGTAACCAGATCTTCCACCGAAGAAGCGAAGTTGACGGCAGAGCCCACTTCCGGGGTTTCCGGTGGGATAAAGGTATTCATTATCTGCGAGAAAGGAACATCAAGGTTCATGTTGATGCACAGCAGACCAATCACGCGATGCTCACGGTTGCGAATGGCAATCGTCACCGACTTCATCAAGACACCGCTTTTCGCACGTGTGAAGTAACACTTCGACACGCTGCTATCCGCACCCGTCATATCATGCAGCATACGCAACGCAAGGTCAGTAATCGGTGAGCCAATTTTACGGCCCGTGTGTTCACCGTTAGCAATGCGGATGGCCGAGCATTTCAAATCCTGCAAAGAGTGCAATACGATTTCACAATGGGAACCAATGAGCATCGCCAACCCGTCCACTACCGCTTCGTAGGATTTGAGGATATCGAAGTCGGTTTGATCGAAAGGACGTTGATCCAGCAAATCTAGCTCACTGGTTTCGTTGGTTAAAAGCGACCTGGACATGAAAAAAAGCACTCCTTTTCAGGAGCCTGTCGTTATGTTGTCAGGGCAGGCTCATCACTATTATAGGGGCATCTAAAGTAATACAGCGCACAAGGCGCTTTCCAGTATTAATTATATCCTGTCGATAATAAAAAACC
>NZ_SZWU01000088.1:0-15040 GCF_005280935.1 Citrobacter sp. wls757
TTATTTCAGGCTGACAAGGGGAAATTTAAAATAATCTTCCGAGTGCGTATTTTTTCATCAAAACCACTTAAACTGACAGTTTTTCGAGCGTTTTAAAGCCATAGCGCTGTAGCACAGGCAATAATTGTTCAGCTTCTGTCGTCATTGCCATACAAAATGCGACATTCTCATCGGTTGATTTCGCATCTGGCGCTTCATGCTCTAACAACCAGGCCGTGCGGCGCGCTATCGCGGCACCAGAATCCACCAGTCTCGTCCCCTCGGGAAGGACCTGTAAAAGTTCTTCCTGTAATAGAGGGAAATGAGTGCAACCGAGCACTACTGTGTCAGGTGGTTCAGACATCCGCAGCCACGGACGCAGAATACGCCGCAGCTCTTCCAGAGAAACTGTTTCACCGTGCAGCTTCGCTTCCGCAAGTTCCACCAGCTCAGCAGAACCCAACATTGCAATTTGGCATTCGTTAGCGAATCGCGCAATCAGCTCATGGGTATACGACCGCTTCACCGTTGCACGTGTAGCCAGTAGCCCCACAACACCGTTCGCCGTGAGTCGCGCTGCCGGTTTAATCGCAGGCACCACGCCCACAACCGGGAAAGCAAATTTCTCACGTAACGCAGGGAGCGACACCGTGCTTGCTGTATTACACGCGATGACCGCAAGAGAGAGGGGATAGCGCTGCTGGACCGCAGTCACAATCTCAACAACACGCTCGACGATAAACTCCTCGCTCTTCTCTCCATAAGGAAAAGCGACGTTGTCGAAAGCGTAGATATAGTGGAGATCCGGCAGAAGACGCCGGATCTCGTCATAGACCGACAACCCACCGACGCCGGAATCAAACACCAGCACGGTGGGACGGGGATCAGAAGGTGTAGCTGCCAGACAAGGTGTATTCCCGTCCTGCAGTTGCGTAGCCATAAACTGTCTCGTAATCTTTATCGAACAGGTTGGCGATTTTACCACGAACTGTCAGCTGTGAGGTGATTGGATATGACACTCCGATATCCCACAAGCTGACGCCGCCCAATTTAACATCACGATTATTGTCGTAATCATTATCGTAACGTTCACCTATATATTGATAAGCAACGTTCCACCCCAAGTCCTGAACCTGCCCAGTTAACTCATACTTAACCTGCTGTTTTGCTCGGCGATAGAGTACCTTATTCGTATCATCATCCCGCGGGTCAACATACTGTAGCGTCAGGTGATGATCTACTGGGCCAGTCGTAACATTCCCAGTCCATTCCAGCCCTTTAATCGTGGCTGACTTAACGTTGACGTACTGGTTATTCTTGTAATCGATCAGGTTTTGAATTTCATAATGATATGCAGAAAGACGCCAATCAAGCGGCCCTGTCAATCCATCAATCCCTGCTTCCCACTGTTTAGATTCTTCCGGTTTCAAATTCGGGTTGGCTGCAATACCCGGCCCATAGGAAGAGGCAAAACGCGTAGCCCCGTATTGCTGACCAAGTGAAGGAGCCAGGAAACCTGTGCCATAAGAGAGCGTTGCACGGTAGCCATCAACAAACTCCCAGCCTGCAGCAGTCTGCCAGGTGCCATGCCAGCCGAATTGTTCATCATGATCTTCACGGCCTGAGGCTTCCAGCGTGACGCTATCAATTTGTTGTTGCCCAGTTAGATAAAGTCCGGTCGTATCACGTTTATAAGCGTCCGATTTCGTGGTACTACTGGAAGTCAGCTTTTCTTGTTTCCAGTCGACACCACCGCTAATCGCTCCATGCCCAACCTCAACGTTATTTCCCCACTGAATATAGCGCTGTTCCATATTATCCAGCGTAGCATCCCCCGCATAACGACCGAGTTGATTGCTATAGTTGTAATCTTTGAGATGCTGGTAGTTAGCAATCAGTTGGGCGGAATAGATACCTGAGCTGTAACGAAGGCCGGAATCCCAGGACTGAGTGTAATTCTGAGCTTCGTCATTACCGCCAGCATAGCCATAAGAGCCCTGATCGTAATCGCTATTCGCCGTGTAGCCGTAACCACGGAAGAAACCGGAGAAGTTATCGTTAAACTTGTGCTGCAAGCCGCCCCAGAACAGTTTGTTGCGATAACCATCGCGATCGCTGTCACCGCTGTAAGGGGAATCAGGTTGAATGTTAAAACCTTTGGTCGTCTGGTAAGCGCCAGCCGCCGTCACCATCGTGTCACCAAATCGTTTATTTATCGTGCCATCGTAGGTCTGATAACCATCAGTCCCCATACCTGCGTTGATCTGTGATTTCTCTTCATTACTCATCGTAATGATGTTCATCACACCACCGATCGCACCAGATCCGTACACAGCTGAACGCGGCCCGCGAATATATTCAACACGTTGCACCAACGATACCGGAATCTGACCAATATCAATCGCATTACCGATGCCCGCACGCGCCATCGGCACGCCATCAATCAATACCAGGACATGCCGGGACTCAGTACCGCGAACATACAGCGAGGAGCTTTTCCCCATACCGCCGCTTTGCGAAATATCTACGCCCGGCAATCGGCGCATGACATCATTGAGATCTTTTGACTGCCAGCGCTGAATATCTTCACGCGTCACCACATCAGTGGGGGCAAGGACAGTATTAACAGGCTGCTGAAAACGGTTGGCAGTAACAACGAGAGTATCTGGGCTAGTATCCTGTGCCCAACCAGAAAATGCCGTGACGGAAAGTGCCGTGCACAGCAACGATTTTTTAATCATTGTAAAGCATCCACAATATAAGAAGGATGCCGCAGGTCCCACCGATAGTACGCGATGATGAAAGCCAGATGCGACGTTAGCCGGCAGGTCTTCGGGCTTGGAGGCAACTTAAAGAGACGATGACTTCCCACGGCATGCCGCAGTGTCTGCACCAGGTGCGCTCATCCCCTACCTTCCTTACCGCTGCGCGTCAGCTCCAGATTCACACTGGATTCCCTTTTAACTCACAGGACCGGAAAACGGATGCTACAGTTTGTTACAACCCACTGTCCAGACTGCGTATCACAATATCGGAAATCATCAATGACTGGACATCTGATGAGCAATCCCTACAATCCCCGCGTACTTTTATTTTTCAGGACGCATCATGACCCCCGAACACCTTCCGACAGAACAGTACGACGCACAGTTAGCTGAAAAAGTGGTGCGTCTGCAGAGCTTAATGACGCCATTTTATGCACAGGCTCCGGAAGTGTTTCGCTCACCGGTCAGCCACTACCGTATGCGCGCGGAATTCCGTCTGTGGCATGACGGTGATGATCTGTACCACATCATGTTCGACAGCCAGACCAAAAACCGTATCCGTGTCGACAGCTTCCCGGCAGCCAGTGAGCTTATCAACACGCTAATGACGGCAATGATCGAAGGCGTTCGCAACAACCACGTCCTGCGTCACAAACTGTTTCAGATTGATTACCTCACAACCCTGAGCGGTCAGGCGGTGGTATCGATGCTGTACCATAAAAAGCTGGATGATGAATGGCGTCAGGAAGCTGAAACGCTGCGGGATGCGCTACGGGCGAAAAACCTGAATGTGCATCTGATTGGCCGGGCAACCAAAACCAAAATCGAGCTGGATCAGGACTACATTGACGAACGCTTGCCGGTTGCGGGTAAAGAGATTATCTATCGCCAGGTTGAGAACAGCTTCACCCAGCCGAACGCCGCCATGAATATTCAGATGTTGGAGTGGGCGATTGATGTCACCAGGGGCTCAAAAGGCGACCTGCTGGAGCTGTATTGCGGCAATGGCAATTTCTCGTTAGCCCTGGCACAAAACTTCAACCGCGTACTGGCGACGGAAATCGCCAAGCCGTCCGTTGCTGCTGCACAGTACAACATTGCGGCTAACCAGATTGAAAACGTACAAATAATCCGCATGGCGGCCGAAGAGTTTACTCAGGCGATGAACGGCGTTCGCGAGTTCAACCGTTTGCAGGGAATCGATCTGAAGAGTTACCAATGTGAAACTATCTTCGTTGACCCACCGCGCAGCGGTCTGGACAGCGAAACGGAGAAAATGGTGCAGGCGTATCCGCGCATTCTGTACATCTCCTGCAATCCGGAGACGCTGTGTAAAAACCTGGAAACGTTAAGCCAGACGCACAATGTTTCACGTCTGGCGCTATTCGATCAGTTCCCGTATACGCACCATATGGAGTGCGGCGTGTTACTGACCGCGAAGTAAGTGATGTCCTGGCCGGGGGCGCTTCGCTTGCCCGGCCTACAAATATTATTCCGCAATTTCCTGCTTACGGTTACGCACTTTAAAGCCGATCCAGAACACCAGAATCACCGACAGTACCGCTGGGAAGAAGTTAGAGCCGATATCCGGATATTCAGCGCGTACCACGGTGCTGTACAACAGAACGCCGAGGATAAAGCAGGCGGCAGCCAGGCCCGGCAATCCCACAGGCATGGTGCGGTTCTGATAGCGTTGATGCAGACAATACACCGTCAGCACCAGCGAAATGATCGGGAATACTGAGAATGGCACAATGGAGCTAAACAGCGCCGCAAATGTACCATTGATCGATAAGCCAGCAACCAGCGCCAGCAGCAGCGTACCTTTATCTTGACCTGACTGTTTCATTGCTTGTCCTTCTCGTTACTCGGAGTGGTGCGTCATCTTCTCTTGTTCACGGCGGTACCAATAAAATGCGCCTTTCGCGATCATGCGTAGTTGCAATACCAGCCGCTCTTCCAACTGTCGGCGCTGTTCAGCGCCAACATCCAGTGCTTCTGCCCCGGCGCTGAACACAATGGTTACCATGGCTTCGGCTTGCGCTTCAGTAAACGCACGAGGCATATGGTTTTCGAGTTCCAGATAGTCCGCAAGTTCCGCGATGAAGTGCTGAATTTCACGAGCGACCGCTGCACGAAACGCTGCGGATGTCCCCGAACGCTCGCGCAATAATAAACGGAAGGCGTTGGGATTGTTGCCGATGAACTCCATAAATGTTGAGACCGAGGTGCGGATCACACTCCCGCCCTTCGCGATACGCTGGCGCGCCTGGCGCATCAACTGACGCAGCATCAGACCGCTCTCGTCCACCATCGTCAGGCCGAGTTCATCCACATCGCGGAAATGGCGATAAAACGAGGTTGGCGCAATGCCCGCTTCACGAGCAACTTCGCGTAAACTGAGGCTGGCAAAACTACGCTCAGCGCTGAGTTGACTAAATGCGGCTTCTACCAGCGAACGCCGGGTTTTCTCTTTTTGTTGCGCTCTAACGCCCATCACGATGTCTGAATCCTTCCACATACCTTGCTGGCACTATACCAGAGATTAGGCGGTTGGCATGGCTTTGTGAATGATTGTTTACGCGCAGTTTGTGCTTCGACTTCGCAAAAAAGCACAACGATAATTGGGTTATCTCAACAACGATGTTACTATTCTGTTGCTTTTATGTATAAGAACAGGTAAGCCTGACCATGTCACATTCTTACGATTACGATGCAATAGTAATAGGTTCCGGTCCCGGCGGCGAAGGCGCGGCAATGGGTCTGGTTAAGCAAGGAGCGCGCGTCGCGGTAATTGAGCGCTATCATAACGTCGGCGGAGGTTGTACCCACTGGGGCACCATCCCGTCGAAAGCTCTCCGCCACGCCGTCAGCCGCATTATTGAATTCAATCAGAACCCACTGTACAGCGACCACTCCCGACTCCTTCGTTCTTCTTTCGCCGATATTCTCAACCACGCTGATAACGTTATTAATCAGCAAACGCGTATGCGGCAAGGATTTTACGAGCGCAACCACTGCGAAATTTTGCAGGGAAATGCTCGTTTTGTTGATGAACACACGATCGCCCTGGAATGTCACGACGGTACGGTGGAAACGCTGACTGCGGATAAGTTTGTTATTGCCTGCGGTTCGCGTCCTTATCGCCCTGTTGATGTCGACTTTTCGCATCCCCGGGTTTACGACAGTGACTCTATCCTGAGCCTGCACCACGAACCCCGTCATGTGCTGATTTATGGCGCAGGGGTCATTGGCTGTGAATATGCGTCGATCTTCCGTGGAATGGACGTCAAAGTTGATTTAATCAACACCCGCGATCGTCTGCTGGCATTCCTCGATCAGGAGATGTCCGACTCGCTCTCTTACCACTTCTGGAACAGCGGTGTGGTCATTCGCCACAACGAAGAGTATGAGAAGATTGAAGGTTGCGATGACGGCGTCATCATGCACCTGAAGTCCGGTAAGAAACTGAAAGCCGACTGCCTGCTGTACGCCAATGGCCGTACCGGTAATACCGATTCGCTGGCGCTGGAAAACATTGGTCTGAAAACCGACAGCCGCGGGCAGCTCAAAGTGAATAGCATGTACCAGACGGCGCTGCCGCATGTGTACGCCGTAGGAGATGTGATTGGTTATCCGAGCCTGGCATCGGCGGCCTACGACCAGGGACGCATTGCCGCCCAGGCACTGGTAAAAGGCGAAGCCACTGCGCATCTGATCGAAGATATCCCAACCGGGATTTATACCATTCCGGAAATCAGCTCCGTTGGTAAAACAGAACAGCAGCTCACGGCAATGAAAGTTCCATACGAGGTTGGCCGCGCCCAGTTTAAGCATCTGGCACGTGCACAAATCGTGGGTATGAGTGTCGGAACGCTGAAGATCCTGTTCCATCGCGAAACCAAAGAGATTTTGGGGATCCACTGCTTTGGGGAGCGCGCGGCCGAAATTATTCACATCGGACAAGCGATAATGGAGCAAAAAGGTGGTGGTAACACTATCGAGTACTTCGTTAACACCACCTTTAACTACCCAACCATGGCAGAAGCCTATCGGGTAGCGGCGCTAAATGGCTTAAACCGCCTGTTTTAACGCACTGTCGAAATGGCCATCCATTGATCCACGGATGGCCTCTGCCAGCTGTTCATAACGGCTGCGCAGCGGCGAACCAGGACGGTACACCAGACCAATCGTACGACGCGGTTCGGGTTTAATGCATGGCAGATAAACGACACCATCACGCTTACGCTCCGGCGGAACGGCCAGCGCAGGCAGTAAGGTAATACCACTGCCTGCCGCCACCATGTTACGCAGCGTTTCCAGACTGGTTGCCCGAAAATGGGTATCTTCATCAGCACCCGCTTCAAAGCAGAAACCCATCGCCTGATCGCGCAGACAGTGGCCATCTTCCAGCATCAGCAGTTTTTCACCCGCCAGATCGGACATCGGTACACAGTCACGGTTTGCCCATGGGTGATCTTCATAGATCGCCAGCATCATAGGCTCATCAAATAACGGTACTTCGATGAACGCCTCACTCTCTTTGACCAGCGCCAGAATGACGCAGTCGAGCTTGCCGCTATCCAGTTGCGCCAACAGCTGATGTGTCTGCGCTTCATGGAGATACATCTCCAGTTTTGGGAAGGTCTGGTGCAACATCGGAATAATATGCGGCAGCAGGTATGGCCCCACCGTTGGGATCAAACCAATATGCAGCGGGCCAGACATTGTCTCGCCTTGTTGGCTTGCCATCTCCTTGAGCACTTTGACCTCGCGCAGCACGGTGCGCGCCTGATCCACCAGCAGCAAACCGGCCTGGGTGAACAGCACCTTGCGACTCGTACGCTCCAGCAACATGACGCCAAGCTCATCTTCCAGCTTGCGGATCTGCCCGCTCAGCGTTGGTTGGCTAACGTGACAGGAGTCTGCCGCTCGTCGGAAGTGACGATGTTCGGCTAGTGCCACCAGGTATTCAAGATCACGAATATTCATTATTCATCCTCCATCGCCACGATAGTTCGTAGCGATAGGTAGCATAGCAACGAACGATTATCCCTATCAAGCTTTCTGTTTAATAATGCACCACAGAAACGGAACGGTACCCCTTTAACCCTTGAAGCTACTGTCCGTTTGAGAGTTTCTCTCATACTCGAAATAACTAAAGCCAACGTGAACTTTTGCGGACCTTGAGTCCGCATTTTTTTTGCATAAAAAAAGCCCGGCGTCGCAAAGCTCGGCCGGGTTATGGTTTGGTAGGCCTGATAAGCGTAGCGCCATCAGGCAGAACGGCGCACAGTGCCGGATGGCGGCTTCGCCTTATCCGACCTACAGGCGTGCCTTCGCGTAGTCGATCGCCTGCGCAACCTGCTGCGGCGACACGCCACCTTTCGCTGCACGTTTATCCAGACACGATTGCAACGAGAGGATCGGGTAAACGTCATCGCCAATCACCTGGCTGAACTTTTGTAAGTCGGCAAGCGACAGCGCTTCCAGCGGTTTGCCCTGACGAATCGCCTCGACCACCGTTTCCCCCACAATATGGTGCGCTTCGCGGAACGGGACGCCTTTCGCCACCAGATAATCCGCCAGCTCAGTGGCGTTAGCATAACCCTGCTGCGCCGCTTCCTGGCAACGCGGACGTTTCACCTGGATTCCATCCAGCACCAGCGCGGCCATATGCAGACAGTCCAGCCAGGTGTCGAGCGCGTCGAACAGCCCTTCTTTGTCTTCCTGCATATCTTTGTTGTATGCCAGTGGAAGGCCTTTTAAAGTCATCATCATGCCGGTCAGCGCACCCTGCACGCGACCGCATTTGCCACGGATCAGCTCCAGCGCATCCGGGTTTTTCTTCTGCGGCATCAGAGATGAACCGGAAGTCACACGGTCGGAGAGTTCAACAAAGCCCGCTTCGCCGGTGTTAAAGAAAATCAGATCTTCAGCAAAACGCGACAGGTGTACCATGCCGATAGAGGCGTCGGAGAGTAACTCCAGCACGTGGTCACGGTCAGAAACGCTGTCCAGGCTGTTGCGCGTTGCAGAGGCA
Organism: Citrobacter sp. wls757; assembly: GCF_005280935.1. Classification (NCBI taxonomy): domain Bacteria; kingdom Pseudomonadati; phylum Pseudomonadota; class Gammaproteobacteria; order Enterobacterales; family Enterobacteriaceae; genus Citrobacter; species Citrobacter sp. wls757. Next base: position 8,788 of record NZ_SZWU01000088.1, read on the forward strand.
AAGCCCAACCAACCCGCCAACTGCTCTCGATCGATTTCATACGCCGTACCCGCCAACGCGCCGCAGCCTAACGGACTGACGTCCAGGCGTTTGAGCGCATCCTGCAAACGGCTCTCGTCACGCGCCAACATTTCAACATAGGCCAGACACCAGTGAGCAAACGTCACCGGCTGCGCACGTTGCAGGTGGGTGTAACCCGGCATGACGGCGTCCTGGTTATTCTCCGCCGTCACCACCAGCGCAGTTTGCAACTGACGATTGGCCGACAGTAATTCGATAACCGTGTCTTTGCACCACAGCTTGAGATCGGTCGCGACCTGGTCATTACGGCTACGCCCGGTATGCAGTTTTTTACCAAGCTGGCCGACTTTATCAATCAGCTTACCTTCCACCCAACTGTGAATATCTTCGGCATCGCTTTGCAAAATCTGCTGAGGATTCGCGCGAACCTCTTCCAGCAGGTTATTCAGCGCCTCTTCCAACTGCAGCTGTTCATCGGCAGTCAGTACACCTACCGTTACCAACGCTTTGGACCAGGCCACAGAGCCAACAATATCCTGTTCTGCCAGGCGGTAGTCAAAACGCAACGAGTCGTTGAACTGTTTGAACCGCTGATCTGCTGCCTGTGTAAAACGCCCACCCCAAAGTGCCATAACGAATTTCCTTAATATGATATTTTTGCCCGGTGGCGCTGCGCTTACCGAGCCTACAAAACCCACGTAGACCGGATAAGGCGAAGCCGCCATCCGGCACATTAATAGTTAAGCCAGAATACGCGTACCAATTGGCGTGCCGTTAAACAGCGCCGGAAGTTGCTCTGCATGACGCCAGGAGGCGATATCCACCGGACGGCCCAGCGTACGCGCGGCATCCAGCGCTGCATTCACCTTCACGATCATGCCATCGGTAATAATGCCCTGTTCAATCAGCTGTTCCGCTTTCGCCGCGGTCATTTCGGCAATGCGCTGGCCTTTGCCATCCAGAATACCGCTCACATCAGAGAGCAGGATCAGATCCGCACCCAGTGTTGCCGCCAGCGCTGTTGCAGCCTGATCGGCATTCACGTTCATCAGCAGACCATCATCAGTGACACCAATAGAGCTCACTACCGGCAGAAAACCGCTTTCCAGCAGCGTGTTAATCAGCTTAGGCGAACCCGGCTGCGCCAGTCCAACATGACCCAGTTCTTTATCGAGCGGCGTCACTTTTACGCTGTCGCCATCGCCAAGATACAGACCAACAGACGCGATGTGATGCTTTTTCGCCCAGGCCAGCAAGGTTTTATTCGCCGTTCCCGCCAGGGCACCGGTAATAATTTCAATTTGATCGGCAGGCGTGACGCGCAGACCATTTTTCTTTTTCACCGGCAGATTCAGTTGCTTCATCAGCTCGTCGACCACGCAGCCGCCACCGTGCACAATGACCAGCGGACGCTGGTGCGACTCACGATAATTCACCAGTGCGGTAAACAAGCGCTCCAGCGCCTCTTCACTATCCAGTAAAACGCCGCCCAGCTTGATAATTAATGGATTCATTGTTGCACCCTTAAATAAGAGACTGCGTTTGGGCAAAGCCAAAACGAATATTTGCGCACTGCATCGCCTGTGACGCCGCGCCTTTCAATAAGTTGTCTTCCGTCGCCACAACGATCAGATGCTCACCCTGCACAGCAAACCCGATATCGCAGAATGGTAATCCAACCACATTCTTCAACGCTGGAACCCCTTTGTCATACAGACGCACCAGCGGCTTATCGCCATACGCCTGTTGCAGCGTCTGCGCTACCTGAGCATGAGTTACACCCGCTTTAAGGCGGCAAGTGATAGTTTCCAGAATTCCGCGCGGGAAGTTGCCCAGATGCGGGGTGAAAATCACTTCAGCCCCCAGATGAGTAGCGATTTCCGGCTGATGACGATGGGTAAACACGCCATATGGTTGCAGGCTTACTTCGCAAAAACTATTAGAGATAGCCGCTTTACGGCCCGCGCCGCTTACGCCGCTGGTCGCATTAATTACCGGCCACTGGCTGAGATCCAACAGCCCGGCGTCAATCAGTGGTTTCAGCGAAAGCTGCGCCGCCGTCGGGTAACAACCCGGCACAGCAATCAGATTCGCTTCTTTCAGTTGGTCTTCTTTCCATTCCGCCAGCCCGTAAACTGCCTGCTCCAGCAGGTCGGGATGCTGATGGGTAAAACCATAGTATTTTTCATAGAACGCGCCGTCATTTACGCGAAACGCGCCAGAGAGGTCAAACACCACGCAACCGGCCTGCAAAAACTGCGGAGCCAGGTCATGACTTACCTCATGAGCCGTTGCGAGGAACACAACATCCACCCCTGCGCTAAACTCGCTGATATCTGACATTGGCTGCAACGGTAAATCGACAATGCCTTTCAACTGCGGATGCAAATCGGAGATTAATTTTCCTGCATCATTGCTTTGCGCTGAGACGGTCAAAGCGGTTATGGTCATATCAGGATGGCGATTTACATAGGTCACAAGCTCTGCGCCGGCATAGCCACTGGCGCCCACAATCAGCGTATTCAACATCGGGGCTGCTCACCTTCTTAGATTCTGTTGCCAGGTATAAGCCTTTATCACCTCACCTTACACTTGGTGGGTTTTATTACGCTCAACGTTAATGTATTTTTATTCATAAATACTGCATGAATATTGATACTATCATGACCCGAGGTGTGTCAACAATGAAAAACAATTTACCGCCATTTATCGAGATTTACCGCGCTCTGATTGCCACGCCATCGATTAGCGCTACCGAAGAAGCGCTCGATCAAAGCAATGCAGGTTTAATCACTCTGTTGGCGGGCTGGTTTAAAGATTTAGGCTTCAATGTGGAGGTCCAGCCGGTTCCCGATACGCGGAATAAATTCAATATGCTGGCGAGCATTGGACAGGGCTCTGGTGGTCTGTTGTTGGCGGGCCATACCGATACCGTACCCTTTGACGACGGACGCTGGACGCGCGATCCGTTCACCCTAACCGAGCATGACAATAAGCTCTATGGTTTGGGTACGGCGGACATGAAAGGCTTCTTCGCCTTTATCCTCGACGCGTTGCGTGATGTCGACGTCACGAAGCTGAAAAAGCCCCTCTACATTCTGGCCACTGCTGACGAAGAGACCAGCATGGCGGGAGCTCGCTACTTTTCTGAAACCACTGCTCTGCGCCCAGACTGCGCGATTATTGGCGAACCCACTTCACTGCAACCGGTTCGCGCACACAAAGGTCATATCTCTAATGCGATACGCATTCTGGGACAATCGGGTCATTCAAGCGATCCGGCGCGTGGCGTTAATGCGATTGAACTGATGCATGATGCCATCGGCCATATCATGCATCTGCGCGATGACCTGAAAGCGCGCTATCACCATGATGCCTTTACCGTTCCGTATCCAACGTTAAATTTGGGCCACATCCACGGTGGCGACGCCGCCAACCGAATCTGCGCCTGCTGCGAACTGCATATGGATATTCGCCCGCTACCGGGTATGACGCTAAACGATCTCAATGGGTTACTTAACGAAGCGCTGGCCCCTGTCAGCGAACGCTGGCCGGGCCGCCTGACCGTATCGGAACTGCATCCACCGATTCCAGGCTATGAGTGTCCGCCTGACCATCAACTGGTAGAGGTGGTTGAGAAACTGCTGGGCGCACAGACTGAAGTGGTGAACTACTGCACCGAAGCGCCATTTATCCAGACGCTTTGCCCGACGCTGGTATTGGGTCCAGGTTCTATTAATCAGGCGCATCAGCCGGATGAATATCTGGAAACACGCTTTATTAAGCCAACTCGCGAATTAATCACCCAGGTTGTGCATCATTTCTGCTGGCATTAACTGCTTATCACCCCGCAAATCCTTTAGTGGTAAGCGGGGTGATTTTTTAACATTTCCATAAGCAACGCTTATTTGATTGGATGTGAATTAAATAACGTAAATTCACGGCATTTATTCGTTTGCTGAACCGATTTCGCAGCAATTGACGTCACGTGTTTTACGTGGCTTTATAAAAGACGGCTAAAAAGTTAAGTCCGCAAGATTTCGCGTGATAGTCAGGCGCGAAAGATACAGGACATATTCAAAATAGATGGGGTGTCTGGGTTAATATGAACGAACAATATTCCGCGTTGCGTAGTAATGTCAGTATGCTCGGCAAAGTGCTGGGAGAGACCATCAAGGATGCGCTGGGAGAGAACATTCTTGATCGCGTAGAAACAATTCGTAAGCTGTCCAAATCATCTCGCGCTGGCAATGAAGTTAATCGCCAGGAATTGCTCACCACACTGCAAAATCTGTCTAACGACGAGCTGCTGCCGGTTGCCCGCGCATTTAGCCAGTTCCTGAACCTGGCCAACACCGCCGAGCAATACCACAGCATTTCGCCAAAAGGCGAAGCAGCCAGCAACCCGGAAGTGATTGCTCGCACTCTGCGTAAACTGAAAGAGCAGCCCAACCTCAATGACGCCACCATCAAGAAAGCCGTAGAATCACTCTCTCTGGAACTGGTACTCACCGCCCACCCGACCGAGATCACTCGTCGTACGCTGATCCATAAAATGGGTGAAGTGAACGCCTGCCTCAAGCAGCTTGATAACAAAGACCTCGTCGATTATGAACGCAACCAACTGATGCGCCGTCTGCGTCAGCTCATTGCCCAGTCCTGGCATACGGATGAGATCCGCAAGCTGCGCCCAAGCCCGGTTGATGAAGCCAAATGGGGTTTCGCGGTAGTTGAAAACAGCCTGTGGGAAGGTGTACCGAACTACCTGCGCGAGCTGAATGAACAACTGGAAGAGCATCTGGGTTATAAGCTGCCGGTTGATTTTGTCCCGGTTCGATTTACTTCCTGGATGGGCGGTGACCGTGATGGTAACCCGAACGTAACGGCAGATATCACCCGTCACGTGCTGCTGCTCAGCCGCTGGAAAGCGACAGACCTGTTCCTGAAAGACATCCAGTTTCTGATTTCTGAGCTGTCGATGGTGGATGCCACGCCGGAGCTGATGGCGCTGGTAGGCGAAGAAGGTGCAGCTGAACCTTATCGCTATCTGATGAAAACCCTGCGTTCTCGTCTGATGGCAACTCAGGCCTGGCTTGAAGCCCGTCTGAAAGGCGAGAAATTGCCGAAACCTGCGGGACTTCTCACCCAAAACGAACAGCTTTGGGACCCGCTATACGCGTGCTACCAGTCTCTACAGGCCTGTGGCATGGGTATTATCGCCAATGGCGAATTGCTCGACACCCTTAGGCGCGTGAAGTGTTTCGGTGTGCCGCTGGTGCGTATTGATATTCGCCAGGAAAGCACCCGTCATACTGAAGCCCTGGGCGAACTGACCCGTTATCTGGGTATTGGCGACTACGAAAACTGGTCGGAAGCGGATAAACAGGCTTTCCTGATCCGCGAACTGAATTCCAAGCGTCCGCTCCTGCCGCGTAACTGGGAACCGAGCAACGACACCCGTGAAGTGCTCGACACCTGTCGGGTCATTGCCGAAGCCCCATATGACTCCATTGCCGCCTATGTTATCTCGATGGCGAAAACTCCGTCGGATGTGCTGGCCGTGCATCTGCTGCTGAAAGAAGCCGGAATTGGTTTTGCTATGCCGGTCGCTCCGCTATTTGAAACGCTGGACGACCTCAACAATGCCGATGACGTCATGTCTCAACTTTTAAATATCGACTGGTACCGCGGCTTTATTCAGGGCAAACAGATGGTCATGATTGGCTATTCTGATTCCGCAAAAGACGCGGGCGTGATGGCGGCCTCCTGGGCGCAATACCAGGCTCAGGACGCGCTAATCAAAACCTGCGAAAAAGCCGGTATCGAACTGACGCTGTTCCACGGTCGCGGTGGTTCCATTGGTCGCGGCGGCGCGCCTGCACATGCGGCGCTACTCTCTCAACCGCCGGGCAGCCTGAAAGGCGGTCTGCGCGTGACAGAACAAGGGGAGATGATCCGCTTTAAATACGGCCTGCCGGAAGTGACCATCAGCAGCCTGTCGCTGTACACCGGAGCAATTCTGGAGGCCAACCTGTTACCACCGCCAGAACCGAAAGATAGCTGGCGTCATATCATGGATGAGCTTTCCGATATTTCCTGCGAGCTCTATCGTGGATATGTGCGTGAAAACAAAGACTTCGTTCCTTATTTCCGCTCAGCGACACCGGAGCAGGAACTGGGTAAACTCCCGCTCGGTTCACGTCCGGCAAAACGCCGTCCGACCGGCGGGGTA
>NZ_SZWU01000087.1:0-10923 GCF_005280935.1 Citrobacter sp. wls757
TGGCAGCCGAAGAACTCCCCGCCGCAGTACGCCGGTCCTATCCGCTTACGTCAGGGGCTGGGTCAGTCGAAAAACGTGGTGATGGTACGCGCCATGCGCGCCATGGGCGTGGATTACGCGGCAGAGTATCTGCAACGTTTCGGTTTCCCGGCACAGAACATTGTGCATACCGAATCACTGGCGCTGGGTTCGGCTTCGTTCACGCCGTTGCAGGTGGCGCGCGGTTACGCGGTGATGTCTAACGGAGGCTTCCTGGTCGATCCGTATTTCATCAGTAAGATCGAAAGCGATATGGGCGGCGTTATCTTCGAAGCGAAGCCAAAAATTGCCTGCCCGGAATGCGATATTCCGGTGATTTACGGCGATACCCAGAAATCTAACGTGCTGGAAAACAGTAACGTAGAAGATGTCGCCGTCTCGCAGGAACAGCAGAATGCCGCCGTGCCTATGCCGCAGCTTGAGCAGGCGAACCAGGCACTGGTCGCGCAAAGCGGAACACAAGAGTACGCTCCGCACGTGATCAACACGCCGCTGGCCTTCCTGATTAAAAGCGCGCTGAACACCAATATCTTTGGTGAACCAGGCTGGATGGGAACCGGTTGGCGCGCAGGTCGCGATTTACAGCGTCATGATATCGGCGGGAAAACCGGGACTACCAACAGCTCTAAAGATGCGTGGTTCTCCGGTTACGGACCAGGGGTAGTAACGTCGGTATGGATCGGCTTTGATGACCATCGCCGCAACCTTGGTCATACAACGGCTTCCGGCGCGATCAAAGACCAAATCTCCGGCTACGAAGGCGGTGCGAAGAGTGCGCAGCCTGCATGGGATGCTTACATGAAATCCGTGCTGGAAGGTGTGCCTGAACAGCCACTGACGCCACCGCCGGGTATCGTGACGGTCAATATCGATCGCAGCACAGGACAACTGGCGAGCGGTGGCAATAGCCGCGCAGAGTACTTCATTGAAGGCACTCAGCCGACGCAACAGGCGGTGCATGAGGTGGGGACAACCATTATCGATAATGGTGAGACACACGAACTGTTCTGATCGATTGCCGGATGGCGCTTCGCTTATCCGGCCTACAATTTCGGTACAATTATTTGATCTTCCGGAATTTTGTAGGCTGGATAAGGTATCAGTTGGCAATCGTAATTAAAGCCGTCCCTGCCCTTTCAGCCATTCGCGTACGAGGAACAGCGCACTGACATTACGCGCTTCGTGAAAATCAGGGTCTTCCAACAGGTCCATCAAATGCGCCAGCGGCCAGCGCACCTGCGGTAATGGCTCAGGTTCATCACCCTCCAGCGATTCAGGATATAAGTCCTCTGCCACCACGATGTTCATCTTGCTGGAGAAATAAGATGGCGCCATGCTGAGTTTCTTTAAAAACGTCAGATCTTTTGCGCCAAACCCCACCTCTTCTTTCAGCTCCCGATTCGCCGCCTCAAACACGCTTTCGCCAGGATCGATTAATCCCTTGGAAAAACCCAGTTCGTAGGACTCGGTCCCGACCGCGTATTCGCGAATAAGGATCAGATGGTCGTCAACAATCGGCACAATCATTACCGCTTCACGCGTGGATGGACGCATACGTTCATAAACGCGGCGTACGCCATTGCTGAACTCAAGGTCCACGCTTTCGACCTTAAACAGCCGGGATTGGGCGATGGTTTCCACTTTCAAAATCGTGGGTTTCTGTAATGATTTGCTCATTGTGAGGATCTTTGCTGTGAAATCTGGGGTTATTGTGCGATATACCGCACGGTTTCGGCAATGTGAATTGCCGTTTATTTACATTTATGTAACGTACTAAAAGTTAATCCCTATTTCAAATTAAAAGTCAATAGGTTGAAATAACTCCAGGAATTTGCTGATATTCCATTTTTGGTGATTTTGCTATGATTCGCATTTACTGGGCTGTACTTAAAGATGCTCAAGTTCGACTCCACACTTGCCGATAGCCAACCACAGAATCACGAATATTGAACAGGGTGCGACTGACCACGCCTGACAGACTAAGTAAGATGGGGAAAGCATGAGCACCATTCTGATTTTTTTAGCTGCTTTGCTGGCCTGCTCATTGCTTGCAGGATGGCTACTCAAATCAAAATCCAGGCAGAAAAATTTACCCTTGAGCAGCGTCTTCTCAGACGCCTCGAAACGTAAACTCACACCTGAAGAACGCAGCGCAGTCGAAAACTATCTCGAAAGCCTTAGTCAAATTCAGCAAGTACCCGGTCCCACAGGAGCCAGTGCTGCACCGGTCTCATTAACGTTGAATGCCCAAAGTAATAGCGTCATCGTGCTTACTCGTTCGATTACACGTTACGGCATTACCACCGACGATCCTAACAAATGGCGCTACTATCTTGATTCCGTTGAGGTACATCTTCCCCCTTTCTGGGAACAATACATCAACGACGAAAACAGCGTTGAGATAATCCACACCAATACGATACCGCTGGTTATCTCGTTGAACGGCCATACGCTGCAGGAATATATGCAGGAAGCGCGAGGTTATGCGTTACAGCACACCGCTTCTACCCAGGCGTCCATTCGTGGTGAAGAAAGTGAGCAGATTGAACTGCTGAATATTCGCCAGGAAACCCATGAAGAATATGCGCTCAGCCGCCCTTCGGGATTGCGCGAGGCGTTACTGATAACCGCCTCATTCCTGCTGTTCTTTTTCTGTTTGGTTATCCCGAATACGTTTGTTCCGTGGGCAGTTGGTGGCGCGGTGTTGCTGTTAGCTGCGGGTCTGTGGGGATTGTTCGCCCCGCCGTCCAAAAGCGCCCTGCGGGAAATTCATTGTCTGCGCGGTACGCCACGTCGCTGGGGGTTATTTGGCGAAAACGACCAGGAACAAATTAATAATATCTCGCTGGGTATTATTGATCTGATCTACCCACCTCACTGGCAACCTTACATCGCCCAAGACCTTGGCCAGCAAACGGATATCGATATTTATCTCGATCGCCACGTTGCCCGCCAGGGGCGTTTTTTATCTCTGCACGATGAAGTGAAAAACTTCCCGTTACAGCACTGGCTGCGCAACGCCGTCATCGCAGGCGGCTCGTTACTGGTACTGCTGATGCTGCTGTTTTGGATCCCGCTGGATATGCCGATAAAGGTCACGCTCTCCTGGATGAAGGGCGCTCAAACTATCGAAGCCACCAGCGTTAAACAGCTCGAAAACGCGGGCGTTCGCGTGGGTGACACGCTGCACCTGAGTGGTACGGGTATGTGTAACATTCATACCCAAGGAAGCTGGAATGCGCAGCCTGCCACGCCGTTTATGCCTTTCGATTGCTCGCAAATTATCTGGAATGACGCGCGCGCATTGCCGCTGCCTGAGTCTGACCTGGTGAATAAGGCTACCGCGCTCACGCAGGCCGTGAGCCGTCAACTGCATCCCAAACCTGACGATGACTCTCGCGTCAGCGCATCGCTACGCTCAGCAATCCAAAAGTCCGGCATGGTATTACTGGACGATTTTGGTGAGATTGTCCTGAAAACGGCCGATCTGTGTGCAGCCAAAGATGAATGTGTGCGCTTAAAAAATGCGCTGGTTAACCTCGGTAACAGTAAAGACTGGGCCGCGCTGGTGAAACGGGCAAACGCAGGCAAACTGGATGGCGTGAACGTGCTGCTGCGTCCGGTAAGCGCAGAGTCACTGGATAATCTGGTAAATACCTCTACGGCACCGTTTATTTCACGCGAGACTGCGCGAGCAGCCCAGGCGCTGAATAGCCCTGCCCCTGGCGGTTTCCTGATTATCAGTGATGAAGGCAGCGATCTGGTCGATCAGCCGTGGCCGACGACCTCGCTATATGACTATCCACCTCAGGAACAGTGGAACGCCTTCCAGCGCCTGGCACAGATGCTAATGCAGACGCCGTTTCGCGCGGAGGGGATCGTCACCAATATTTCGACTGACGCCAATGGCACCCAGCACATTGGACTGCACCGTATCCCGGATCGTTCAGGATTATGGCGCTACCTTGGCACGACGCTGCTGATGTTCTCCATGCTCGGATGCGCTATCTACAACAGCATACAGGCATTCAGACGCTACCAGCGTCACCGCAACCGCATCGCGGAAATTCAGAGCTACTACGAAAGTTGTCTGAATCCAACACTGATTGACAACCCGGAAAGCCTGATTCGATAACACGCTCGCGCGACAGGATATGCTACCCTGTCGCGCATCATGTTTTCTTCTGGGGAGTTTCCATGCATATCAATATTGCCTGGCAGGATGTCGACACCGTGTTGTTAGATATGGACGGCACGCTGCTCGACCTGGCATTCGATAACTATTTCTGGCAAAAACTGGTACCGGAAACCTATGGCGCGAAGCAGGGTATCTCTCCTCAGGAAGCTCAGGACTATATTCGTCAGCAGTATCATGCCGTGCAGCATACGCTAAACTGGTATTGCCTTGATTACTGGAGCGAGTGCCTGGATCTGGATATTTGCGCCATGACCACGGAACAGGGACCGCGCGCCGTTTTGCGCGAAGATACCGTACCGTTTCTTGATGCCTTAAAAGCCAGCGGCAAACGCCGTATTCTGCTCACCAACGCGCATCCGCATAATCTGGCGGTGAAGCTTGAGCATACCGGTCTGGCCTCACACCTTGATTTATTACTTTCCACCCACACATTTGGTTATCCCAAAGAGGATCAGCGGTTATGGCACGCTGTGGCTGAAGAAACGGGAATGAGTGCAGAGAAGACGCTGTTTATTGACGACAGCGAACCCATTCTCGACGCCGCTGCTCTGTACGGTATTCGTTACTGCCTCGGCGTGACCAATCCCGACTCCGGCATCGCCGAAAAACAGTACGCACGCCATCCGTCACTGAATGACTACCGCCGACTGATCCCCTCACTGATGTGAAGGAGACGCCATGAAAGAAAAGCCCTCTGCTGAAGTCAGGCTGGATAAATGGCTGTGGGCTGCACGCTTTTACAAAACGCGTGCGCTAGCCCGCGAAATGGTTGAAGGCGGTAAGGTGCACTACAACGGCCAGCGCAGCAAGCCAAGCAAGATTGTCGAGCTGAACGCCACCCTCACCCTTCGCCAGGGAAATGACGAACGAACAGTCATTATCAAGGCCATTACCGAGCAGCGTCGCCCGGCAACGGAAGCCGTTACGCTGTATGAAGAAACCGCGGAAAGCGTGGAAAAACGCGAAAAAATGGCGCTGGCGCGTAAACTTAACGCGTTAACCATGCCGCACCCGGACAGACGACCGGACAAGAAAGAGCGCCGCGATCTGTTACGATTTAAACACGGCGACAGCGAGTGACTGTCACCTGCAAGAGAGATGATTATGCCGCAACATGACCAATTACATCGTTATCTGTTTGAAAACTTTGCCGTGCGCGGCGAGCTGGTGACCGTATCGGAAACCCTGCAACAGATCCTCGAAAATCATACTTACCCGCAACCGGTCAAAAACGTACTGGCTGAGCTGCTGGTTGCCACCAGCCTGCTCACCGCCACGCTGAAATTTGCCGGTGATATCACTGTGCAGTTGCAGGGTGATGGTCCGCTGAGCCTGGCCGTCATCAACGGCAACAACAATCAGCAGATGCGCGGCGTGGCCCGCATGCAGGGTGATATTCCTGAAGATGCCGATCTGAAAACGCTGGTGGGCAACGGTTACCTGGTGATCACCATTACCCCGGAAGAAGGCGAGCGTTATCAAGGCGTGGTCGGTCTGGAAGGTGACACGCTGGCAGCGTGTCTGGAAGATTACTTCATGCGTTCTGAACAGCTGCCGACACGCCTGTTCATCCGCACTGGCGACGTTGATGGCAAACCCGCTGCTGGCGGAATGCTGCTGCAGGTAATGCCGGCGCAAAACGCGCAGGCAGATGATTTCGATCACCTGACAGCCCTGACCGAAACCATCAAAGCCGAAGAGCTGCTGACGCTGCCTGCCAACGAAGTGCTGTGGCGCCTGTACCACGAAGAAGAGGTTACTCTCTACGATCCGCAGGACGTTGAGTTCAAATGCACCTGTTCACGCGAACGCTGCGCGGGTGCACTGAAAACGTTGCCGGACGAAGAAGTGGACAGCATTCTGGCGGAAGAAGGCGAGATCGATATGCACTGCGATTACTGCGGTAGCCACTATCTGTTTAACGCCATGGATATTGCTGAGATCCGCAGCAATGCCTCCCCTGCCGATCCACAGGTTCATTAATCACTGTCTTGCCTGATGGCACGGCGCTTATCAGGCCTACGGAAAATCTGTCGTAGGCCTGATAAGACGTTCGCGCTGCCATCCGGCAAAAACGATGTCGGCAACACACTCACTCGGTGTAATAGGTCATCGGCAGTCTTTTGCCATCAATAGTGATATCCCGCCAGATTCTGGGGGCTGAGCCCAGTTGCTGATTCGCCACCGCCTGCAGCAATTTATCCTTAGTGAATCCTTCAGGTAGCCTGGCAACAGCTAACAAATCCCATTTGTTTTTTTGCATGCCGAAGACCAGACTCTCCCCATCGCCAAAGGCATATAACACCTGCTCAGGATGACCATCCGCATTGAGGTCCTGACTCACCAGTACGCACGCATTCTGCTCAGCACAAGAGGTGATGCGATACCCCTGTGTTTTGACAAACGCCCAGAACGCATCGTCTGGCTTCTGGCTCCCCGGAGCCATCACAACCTTCGATACTAACTGTGTTGCGGTTAGCTCTTTAACCGGATCCCGGCGCCCTTGCAGCAGAGAATTCAAGTCGCGTCTGCGTTTACTGTCTTGATTAAACGCCACATCTTTTTGTAATGCTTCCAACGCTGCGCGCCCCGGTTTTCCACTGTGATCCAACATATACAGGCTGACTTGATCCGGTTTAATTTTCCCGCTGTGATACAGCCCCATATGGCTGTTAACGCTGATGCGCCAGGCATCAATAACCGGCGATGACAGCAGAACCAACAGCCCCAACGCCAGCAACGAAACGCCAAGAATGACCGGCCCCTGAAGCTCAAGCGGATTGCGCCCGCGGCGCAAAATGCTGGCCAGATAGCCAAACGACCATACCAGCAGCACCACGACCACCAACACGCCATACAAACGCTCAGGCGTCCAACCGTACTGCTGTATTCGCACCCACAGTGACCAACCGGCAATCAGCATATAGATGGGCGCGACAATCAGAGAGCATTTGATCAGGTAGCGTAACGCGCCAGGATAGGGTAACGCCTCTTTTTGCGGTTCACGCACGATAGCCATCAACAGCAACAGGAGCAGCGTCAGCGTTGACATCAACCCGGCCGCAGACACGCGTTGCGAAATAGCCTCCAGCCCGGTGAAGGGTAAGGTCAGTATGAACATCAGCGCCAACAGCGCGACCAGAGGTAACAGACCGGTGGCGATAAACGTCAGTAATTTTTGTACCGCCGTGACCAGACGCGACTGTGTTCGGGCCAGTACCACTGCCAGTGCGGTAATCAGACCAAAGGCCACATAGCCAAACCAGTCGGTATCAAAGAAGAGCGTGCTGAAGAAGGGAATACCGACCAGCTTAAACATCTCGCTCCATAGCAGGAGCACCAGCCAGAACAAACCGTTGGCGACAAAGACAATCAGCAACGTCAACGCATTAAGCCACAATTGCCGATAAAAATGCGGGTAACGCGCCTGCCCACGAGAGACATGAAGCGAGTACTGAATCCAGGGCAAAGCAAGCATCGCCATCAGCAGTAAGCGCCAACCGTAGAACATAAAAACTTCATGTTGCCGCCACTTATCACTGTCCTCGACTTGCCACTTTAGCCAGACGCTCATCGCCAGCACCACAACAAAGATCAGCGCCATCCAGTACCACAGCGCGCGTTGTTTGAAAGAAACAACAGTAAGCAAAAGTGCCGAGGTGATCGCAATCGTCGCAGGCATGCCATAGAACAGCCAGCCCTCATTATGGGGCGCCAGATATGTCATCAGCAGATAGCATAATGTCCCCTGCAACAGGCCGATGAATATCATGCCCCAACGCGTCGTACGTGAAATTTCAGCACTATCCATGTCAGTATCCAGAATGAAGGGAAAAGCTAATTATCGCATCAACTTCACAATTTTGAGCATTTATAGAGCGATTTCAGACCACGACGACGGGAAGTGAATCGATATTGTTTATGTATATCCCACATTCATTTCTTACGTGAATGCGATTACACTCACAAGATTCCCGCCAAAAACACTCTCCATTAACGTTTTAAGAACATTTTCCACAACAAAAAAGGGTTTCCTGCCATAATATCTGCCTCTTTGTGACAGGAGTCGCAGCGCATTCGGTCGCCCGTGATTTTCCCGGATGCGTAAATCTATGAGCCTTGTCGCGGTTAACAATCCCTAAAAAACCTTACTATTCCAGGTAATACATATTGGCTAAGGAGCAGTGAAATGCGTGTGAACAACAGTTTAACCCCGCAAGATCTCAAGGCTTATGGTATCAATGACGTTCAGGATATCGTTTACAATCCAGACTACGACACGCTTTTCCAGGAAGAACTTGATCCAAACCTGGAAGGTTATGAACGTGGTGTGTTAACGAATCTGGGCGCCGTTGCCGTTGATACCGGTATCTTTACCGGACGTTCGCCAAAGGATAAGTACATTGTCCGTGACGACACCACGCGCGACACGCTGTGGTGGTCCGACAAAGGTAAAGGTAAGAACGACAACAAACCGCTCTCCCCGGAAACCTGGCAGCATCTGAAAGGATTAGTCACCCAGCAACTTTCCGGCAAGCGCCTGTTTATCATTGATGCTTTCTGCGGCGCTAACGCCGATACCCGTCTTTCCGTGCGCTTCATTACCGAAGTTGCCTGGCAGGCGCATTTTGTCAAAAACATGTTCATCCGCCCAAGCGACGAAGAGCTGGTTGATTTCAAACCTGATTTCATCGTGATGAACGGCGCTAAATGCACCAACCCGCAGTGGAAAGAGCAGGGTCTGAACTCAGAAAACTTCGTGGCTTTCAACCTGACTGAGCGTATCCAGTTGATTGGTGGCACCTGGTACGGCGGCGAAATGAAGAAAGGTATGTTCTCCGTAATGAACTACCTGCTGCCGCTGAAAGGCATTGCCTCCATGCACTGCTCGGCTAACGTCGGGGAAAAAGGTGATGTGGCAGTCTTCTTTGGCCTGTCCGGCACCGGTAAAACCACGCTGTCCACCGACCCGAAACGTCGCCTGATTGGCGATGACGAACACGGCTGGGATGACGACGGTGTGTTTAACTTCGAAGGCGGTTGCTACGCGAAGACCATCAAACTGTCTAAAGATGCCGAGCCGGAAATCTACAACGCGATCCGTCGTGACGCGCTGCTGGAAAACGTCACCGTGCGCGAAGATGGTTCCATCGATTTCGATGATGGTTCAAAAACTGAGAACACCCGCGTTTCCTACCCGATTTATCACATCGATAATATCGTTAAGCCGGTGTCAAAAGCGGGCCATGCTACCAAAGTAATCTTCCTGACTGCCGACGCATTTGGCGTGCTGCCGCCGGTTTCTCGCCTGACAGCAGACCAAACGCAGTACCACTTCCTGTCTGGCTTCACCGCCAAACTGGCCGGTACCGAACGCGGCGTCACCGAACCGACCCCAACCTTCTCTGCCTGCTTCGGCGCAGCATTCCTGTCTCTGCACCCAACGCAGTACGCAGAAGTGCTGGTGAAACGTATGCAGGCGGCAGGTGCACAGGCGTATCTGGTTAACACCGGCTGGAACGGTACCGGCAAGCGTATCTCTATCAAAGATACCCGTGCGATTATCGACGCCATCCTGAACGGTTCGCTGGATGACGCGGAAACGTTCCGTCTGCCGATGTTTGACCTGGCTATCCCGACCGAGCTGCCGGGTGTGGACACTCGCATTCTCGATCCGCGTAATACCTACGCATCTCCGGAGCAGTGGCAGGAAAAAGCCAATGCACTGGCGAAACTGTTTATCGAGAACTTCGAGAAATATACCGATACCCCTGCAGGTGAAGCGCTGGTTAGCGCCGGACCGAAGCTGTAATTTTTGATTCGTTATATAGCCCCTTATCCGAGAGGATAAGGGGTTTTTTATTGTGTCTATCTTTTAAAATGTACTCCGTACACCTATAATCTGTACTATCAACCCCATGCGCAGGACGCGCTATGTTCACATTTATTGAGCTACAAGGATTTAGTAAACGCCGTCCGTTACTTTTGCCTGACGATGAGTTTCGCGCCTTTCAAGAGACGCTTATAGAGAACCCTGAGGCTGGAGATACTATCGCTGGTACAGGTGGATTCAGAAAAATTCGCTGGAGCCGCTCTGGTATGGGCAAACGCAGCGGTATTAGGGTTATTTATTACAACGTGACGCGCAAAGGTCGAATCTATCTCGCTTTGCTCTATCCTAAAAATGAACAGGATGATTTAACCGAAGAGCAAAAAAGAGTTTTAATGCACTTATCCAATATGCTGATTTAATCATGGGAATTTTAATCATCAGGACACCGCTATCCGGTGTGGTGAGGCCAAAATGAAAGACGAATTATTTGCCGATTTGCTGGCCAGTGCAGAAGAAATGGTGCGTATAGAGAAGGGTGAAGAAACACCTAAGCCTGAACATGTACATACCTTTAGCGAAATTGATGTTAAAGCCATCCGCGAAGCAACAGGGTTACGCCAACAGGATTTTGCCATCGCCGTTGGCGTGAGTTATGACCTGGTTAAAAGCTGGGAAACGAAACGACGCCAGCCCACAGGAGCACCCAGAAAACTGCTTTTATTAATTCAAAGAAATCCTTTTATAATTAATCAATTAAAAGCAATTTAAGTCCGTTATTTTACGGCCTATCCCGCAAACAAAAAGGGAGGCATTTCGCCTTAATGCCAGTCAGTTAGCGCCTCAGTTTCAGTAA
>NZ_SZWU01000090.1:0-7515 GCF_005280935.1 Citrobacter sp. wls757
TGGCGGAGCGGCTACAGGGCTGCCAGTATCGCGCCGATGTTTTACAGCAGACTTGCGAAGCGCTGGTTACGGAATATCCGGATCAGGAAAACGAGCTGCGTGAACTGGCGGCGTGGGTGGCGAAGGCCGTGCGTTAAGCGATTAGTGGCGAATTGCCGGATGGCGGCTGCGCCTTATCCGGCCTACAAGACCGCTCCTGTAGGCCTGATAAGCGAATCGCCATCAGGCATTAATAGCGGCATTCCCATAGGCCCGGCCAGCGCAGCGCCACCGGGCCACAACAACCCTTACTCTTTATCGCCCAGCAGAACGGATTCCAGCGCGATTTTGATCATGTCGTTGAAGGTCGTCTGACGTTCAGCGGCAGTGGTCTGCTCGTGAGTACGGATATGGTCGGAAACGGTGCAGATGGTCAGCGCTTTTGCACCAAATTCCGCAGCAACACCGTAGATGCCCGCCGCTTCCATTTCCACGCCCAGCACGCCGTATTTTTCCATCACGTCGAACATTTCACCGTCCGGAGAGTAGAACAGGTCAGCAGAGAACAGGTTGCCCACGCGCGCGTCTACACCCAGTGCTTTTGCCGCATCAACCGCGTTACGCACCATGTCGAAGTCAGCGATAGCAGCGAAGTCATGATCTTTAAAACGGATACGGTTAACTTTGGAGTCGGTGCAAGCGCCCATACCGATAACCACGTCACGCAGTTTAACGTCCATACGCACAGCGCCGCAGGAGCCTACGCGAATGATTTTCTTCACGCCGAAATCGGTGATCAGCTCTTTGGTGTAGATGGAGCAGGACGGGATACCCATACCGTGACCCATAACGGAGATCTTACGGCCTTTGTAAGTACCGGTGAAACCTAACATGCCGCGAACGTTGTTCACTTCACGAACATCTTCGAGGAAAGTTTCAGCAATATGCTTTGCACGCAGCGGGTCGCCCGGCATCAATACGACGTCAGCGAAATCACCCATTTCTGCATTAATATGTGGAGTTGCCATTTTTTGTCCTTATTTCGTTGTTATTGCCTGATGGCGGCCACGCCTTATCAGGCCTACAAAACGTATGCAAAACAGTGAAATACCCTAAGGATTTCGCGTTGTAGAAAGGCGACGAATTCGTGAATCCCCGGGAGCATAGATTCACTATGTGACCGGGGTGAGCGAATGAAGTCAACGCATCTACAGCGCGAAAGACAACGGGTATTACAGCATGTTTTTACCGTAGTCCATCGGTGACGTACCAAAGTAGCTCGCCAGCGTCTGACCAATATCCGCGAAGGTTTCACGGTGACCTAAAGAACCTGGTTTCACTTTCGGGCCGTAGACCAGTACCGGGATGTGTTCACGGGTGTGGTCAGTGCCGGTCCAGCTTGGGTCGCAGCCGTGGTCAGCGGTCAGGATCAGAATGTCATCTTCACCCACCAGCTCCATCAGCTCAGGCAGACGGCGGTCGAACAGTTCCAGGCCCGCAGCATAACCGGCGATATCGCGACGATGTCCCCAGGAAGAGTCGAAATCAACGAAGTTGGTGAAGACGATGGTCTTATCACCTGCTTCTTTCATCTCTTTGATGGTGGCGTCGAACAGCGCGTCCAGACCGGTGGCTTTCACTTTTTTGGTGATGCCGCAGTTAGCGTAGATATCCGCAATTTTACCGACGGAAACCACGTGACCGTCTTTTTCGTCGACCAGTTTCTGCAGCACGGTCGGTGCTGGCGGCTCAACGGCCAGGTCGTGACGGTTACCGGTACGCTGGAAGTTACCGGCTTTATCACCGATGAACGGACGTGCGATAACACGACCGATGTTGTAACCACCTTCGGTCAGCTCTTCACGTGCGATTTCGCACAGCTCGTAGAGTTTATCCAGGCCAAACGTCTCTTCGTGGCAGGCAATCTGGAACACGGAGTCAGCGGAGGTATAGAAAATCGGCTTGCCGGTTTTCATATGCTCTTCACCCAGTTGATCCAGGATCACGGTACCGGAAGAGTGGCAGTTGCCGAGGTAGCCTGGCAGGTTGGCACGTTTTACCAGTTTATCCAGCAGTTCCTGCGGGAAGCTGTTTTCATGATCGGAGAAATAACCCCAATCAAACAGAACCGGGACACCCGCGATTTCCCAGTGGCCAGACGGCGTGTCTTTCCCGGAAGAAAGTTCATGCGCCCATGCGTAGGCACCAATCACTTCCGCGTTACCGTCCATACCAGCAGCAATTTTACCGGTAGAACCTTCGTGAGCTTTCACCAGGCCCAGACGGGTCAGGTTAGGCAGATTCAGTGGACCTTTGCGACCATTGTCAGCCTCACCTTTCGCACAGGCTTCTGCAATGTGTCCCATAGTGTCTGAACCTACGTCGCCAAAGCGATCCGCATCTTCAGTCGCACCAATACCAAAGGAGTCCAGCACCATAATAAATGCACGTTTCATCTTGTTCTCCATACATCTGCGCCGCAAAAAAGCGATCAGATCAGTATACAGTTATTCGGTAATACGACGATAGACTGTCGGTGTAATTTCTGGCGCTTTATCGTCAAGGCTAATTGCCGCTTTGACCGCTTTTGCCGCTTCCTGCCAGCTGGCTTCGTCTTTCGCGTGGATCACCGCCAGCGGGCGTTGTCCGTCTACGCTGTCGCCCAGACGCGCCATATCGCTAAAGCCAACGCTGTAATCAATGGTGTCCGAAGCCTGACGACGACCGCCGCCCATGGAAACGACCGCCATCCCCAGCGCGCGGGTATCCATCGCGCTGACAAAGCCTTCGGTATCAGCATATACCGCTTTGCTGAGCATTGCCGTCGGCAGGTACTTCGCATAATTTTCGACGAAATCGGTCGGGCCTTTTTGCGCCGCAACCATGCGACCAAAAATCTCTGCCGCTTTACCGTTGTCCAGCACGGTCTGCAATTTCGCACGGGCTTCGGCGTCATCTTTCGCCAGATTACCGGAGATCAGCATTTCCACGCACAGCGCCATGGTGACGTCTAACAGACGTGGATTGCGGTATTCACCGGTCAGGAACTGCACCGCTTCGCGAACTTCGACCGCGTTACCTGCGCTGGAGGCCAGCACCTGGTTCATATCGGTTAACAGCGCAGTGGTACGTACACCCGCACCGTTTGCCACACCGACAATCGCTTCAGCAAGAGCTTCGGAAAGCTCGTAGGTCGGCATAAAGGCGCCGCTGCCCACTTTCACATCCATCACCAACGCATCCAGCCCTTCCGCCAGTTTTTTCGCCAGAATGGAACCGGTAATCAGCGGGATGGAATCCACCGTCGCGGTAATATCGCGGGTGGCATAAAAACGTTTATCCGCCGGTGCGAGCGAGCTGGTTTGCCCAATAATCGCCACACCCACGTCTTTAATAATTTCACGGAAGCGCGCGTCGTCCGGGAAGATGTCAAATCCAGGAATCGCTTCCAGTTTATCGAGCGTACCGCCGGTATGCCCCAGGCCACGCCCGGAGATCATCGGAATATAGCCGCCGCACGCTGCGACCATCGGGCCTAACATCAGTGACGTTACGTCACCTACACCGCCGGTAGAGTGTTTATCCACAATCGGGCCGTTCAGCTGCAGGCTTTTCCAGTCCAGCACGGTTCCTGAATCACGCATTGCCATGGTCAGCGAAACTCGCTCAGGCATTGTCATATCGTGGAAGAAAATGGTCATCGCCAGGGCGGCGATTTGCCCTTCAGAGATGGTGTTGTCGCGAATACCATTGATAAAGAAACGAATTTCTTCATCGCTCAGCGCATGACCATCACGTTTTTTACGAATAATTTCTTGTGCGAGAAACACGGTAACCCCCAGGGGAAAAGAGTAGAAGGCCGTTGTAGGCCGGGTAAGCAACGCGCCACCCGGCAGTCGTCTTAATGCCGGATGGCGGCTACGCCTTATCCGACCTACGTCGCTACAGCTCCGGCAATATAAGGCTTAGTAGCTGCTTGCGCTCTTGCCGTCGCCGTGACCCAGCGCTTTCAGCAGGCTCGCCAGCAGGCTGGATGCGCCAAAACGGTAGTGACGAGAATCAGCCCAGTCAGCGCCAAACAGTTCATCGGCAATCGCCAGGAACTGCTGTGCATCTTCTGCAGTGCGCACGCCACCAGCCGGTTTGAAACCTACAGTTTTAGAAACACCCATGTCGCGGATCACTTCCATCATGATGCGTGCGCTTTCCGGCGTCGCATTGACCGGCACTTTACCGGTAGAGGTTTTGATGAAATCAGCACCGGCTTTAATGGAGATTTCAGACGCTTTGCGAATCAGTGCTTCTTCTTTCAGCTCACCGGTTTCGATGATGACTTTCAGCAGCACGTTTGCCGCCGCACACGCGTCTTTGCAGGCTTTAACCAGATCGAAACCAATCTGCTCGTTACCGGCGATCAGCGCACGGTACGGGAACACCACGTCAACTTCATCTGCGCCGTAAGCAATCGCCGCGCGGGTTTCAGCCAGCGCAATCTCGATGTCGTCGTTGCCATGCGGGAAGTTGGTTACGGTTGCAATGCGGATGTCCGGCGTGCCCTGCTCTTTCAGGGTCTTACGCGCAATAGGGATGAAACGCGGATAGATACAGATTGCGGCAGTGTTGCCAACCGGGGTCTTCGCCTGATGACACAGCGCGATCACTTTTTCATTGGTGTCGTCATCATTCAGGGTAGTCAGGTCCATCAGTTTCAGTGCACGCAGGCTGCTTGCTGTTAAATCGGTCATAACATTCTCCAACGGCATCGCCGTATAAAATTTCACCTTGCGAGTTTGTTAGTATTCTAACATCCGCTCGCTATCACACTTCGATATACATCACAGTTAATGAAAACCACATACAGATTTGCATTACTCTAATGAGATCTACTTCAAATAAATCACCTTTTCTAAAGGGATGCGGTGGCATCAGGCGCATCCGGATCAAAGGTTACGGCGGCGTTGCTTTCTACAATGGCGTTACACCTTCGGGATAAAAAGGAATCAACGATGCCCACTTCAAGCGAACTCGCGCTGCAACAGCGTTGCCAACAAATCGTGACCAGCCCAGTGCTCAGCCCTGAGCAGAAACGCCACTTTCTGGCGCTGGAAGCTGAAAACGCGCTGCCTTACCCGCAACTGCCTGCACAGGCACGTCAGGCGCTGGATGATGGGGTAATCTGCGATATGTACGAAGGTCATGCCCCGTTCAAACCGCGCTATGTTTTACCCGATTACGCGCGTTTTCTGGCCAATGGCTCATCGTGGCTGGAGCTGGAAGGCGCCAGGGATCTTGATGACGCGTTATCCTTACTCACTATTCTTTACCACCATGTTCCGTCAGTGACGTCGATGCCGGTTTATCTCGGTCAGCTCGATGCCCTGCTGCAACCGTATGTTAGAATTCTAACACAAGACGAGATCGATATTCGAATAAAACGTTTCTGGCGTTATCTCGACAGAACCCTGCCAGACGCGTTTATGCATGCCAATATCGGCCCCGCCGATACACCAGTCACCCGTGCAATTTTACGCGCAGATGCAGAGTTAAAGCAGGTTTCGCCTAATCTGACATTCATTTATGACCCGCAAATCACATCTGACGATCTGCTGCTCAACGTGGCGCAAAATATCTGCGAGTGCAGTAAGCCGCATATTTCCAACGGCCCTGAAAATGATAAAATTTTCACAAAAGGTCAGTATGGCGTCGTCAGTTGTTACAACTCTTTGCCGCTCGCCGGGGGTGGAAGCACGCTGGTCAGGCTTAATCTGAAAGCCATCGCAGAGCGCAGCACCTCTGTCGATGACTTCTTTACGCGCACCCTACCGCACTACTGCCAGCAGCAAATCGCCATCATTGATTCACGATGTGAATTTCTCTATGAGAAATCACATTTCTTTGAGAATAGCTTCCTCGTGCAGGAAGGGTTGATTGATCCCGAACGTTTTGTGCCTATGTTCGGGATGTATGGTCTGGCGGAGGCGGTGAACCTGCTGTGCGATAAGGCGGGACAGAATGCGCGCTATGGGAAAGATGAGTTCGCCAATCAGCTCGGCTATCGTATTAGCGCCTACCTGGCGGAGTTTGTCGAAAATACCCCGGTGAAATATGGCTGGAAGCAGCGCGCGATGCTGCATGCACAGTCGGGGATCAGTTCTGACATCGGCACCACGCCAGGTGCACGCCTGCCTTACGGCGATGAGCCGGACCCGATCACCCATCTGCAAACCGTCTCGCCACATCACGCGTTTTATCACGCCGGGATCAGCGACATTCTCACGCTGGATGAAACCATCAAGCGTAATCCTCAGGCGCTGGTGCAGTTGTGCCTCGGGGCGTTTAAAGCCGGAATGCGCGAGTTTACCGCCAACGTGAGCGGCAACGATCTGGTCCGTGTCACCGGGTATATGGTGCGCCTGTCGGATCTGGAAAAGTATCGCGCCGAAGGGTCACGAACCAACACCACCTGGCTTGGCGAAGAAGCCGCGCGCAATACGCGCATTCTGGAACGACAACCTCGCGTGATTAGCCATGAACAGCAGATGCGCTTTAGTCAGTAGGCTGATTCCTTTCTCCTGCGTCGACGGGCCGGGCAGTCGCCTGGCTCTGTTTCTGCAAGGATGTAATCTGCGCTGTAAAAATTGCCACAATCCGTGGACGATGGGACGCTGCAACGACTGCGGGGAGTGTGTGCTGCATTGCCCGCATGAGGCGCTGAGCCTGAGCGCAGGGAAAATGTGGTGGCAGTCCGATGTGTGTCAGCAGTGTGACACCTGCCTGCATATGTGCCCCCAGCAGGCCACGCCGATGGCGCAGAGTATGAGCGTTGATGAAGTGCTGCAACATATTCGTAAAGCGTCACTGTTTATCGAAGGGATAACCGTTAGTGGCGGTGAAGCGACTACCCAGCTCCCCTTTATTGTGGCGCTATTTACCGCGATAAAAACCGATCCGCAGTTGCAACACCTGACCTGCATGGTCGACAGCAACGGCATGCTGAGCGAAACCGGCTGGCAGAAGCTGCTACCGGTGTGCGACGGCGTAATGCTGGATTTAAAAGCCTGGGACAGCACGTGTCATCGGCAGCTTACCGGCCGCGATAACACGCTGATTAAACAAAGCATTACCTTTTTGTCCGGGCAGAGAAAACTGGCGGAACTCCGCCTGCTGGTAATTCCTGGTCAGGAAGATTATCTACAGCATATCGATGCGCTGGCGGCGTTTATCAAACGCACCGGTGACGTACCGGTACGGCTGAATGCCTTTCATGCGCACGGGGTGTATGGCGAAGCGAAGGACTGGCCGAGCGCCACGCCGAAGGATGTGGAACACCTAGCGCAAAGATTGCGCGAGCGTGGGGTGGATAATTTGATCTTCCCGGCGCTGTACCTGTGATTGCCGGATGCGGCTACATCATTTGCAGGCCGGAAAAAACACAGCCGCCATCCGGAAAAGTTATGCCTGATGCGATTTGCTGATCAGGCCTACGGAGCGCACACTTTTGTAGGCCGGATAAGGCGCAGCCGCCATCCGGCGAAG
>NZ_SZWU01000089.1:0-33647 GCF_005280935.1 Citrobacter sp. wls757
TTTTTTTTTTTAGGGTCATGGGACAATATCGTGTGTGTAAACAAACACTTATGCACATCCAAATTGTTTACTTCCGGAGAAAACAAGCATGTCCAAACAAGGTAATGCCCTTAAAGTCTCAAAGGGATGGGCGGTAGCGTCTTTATTTCATAAGGCACGCGCAAACCGACAACTTAGAAAATTCATTAATAACGGAGGGTTGATTTTAATTTCACTTATGGTCGCTCATCCAGCTTTGGCTGGCGGCACTGATTTACTCGCATCCCAAAACACGACAGTTAATTCAACCTTCGGCTCCGGTTCATCTCTTGTTAAATGGTTCTACATAGCCGAAATTATTATGGGGCTGTTTATTTACATCAAAGTACGTTCACCACTGGTATTTGTCGGTATCGTAATGTGTATCATTTTTACACGCGTCGCTTTCGGCATTGCGAGTTAAGAATGAGCGGGGAAGAGGATAAATACGACTTCCCGGAAACTCTCAATCAGCAGGAACGTTATATTGGTCTTCCACTCGATGAAGTGATTATTGTTGCCCCGTTAATTGTCCTTGGGGTTCTTAACGATATGTCTCTCGAACTTTCCATTGTGGCGGGTCTGCTGTGGGCAATAATCAGGCATCTGAAAAAAGGGCAGGGTTCGTACTGGTTACTTAATTTTTGCTACTGGCACCTACCCTCCATTCTGTTCAGGATGACCTTTCGACAAATACCTGATTCTAGTTTCCGGCACTGGAGAGCTTAACTAATATGAAGCTTAAAATTAAAGGCGAGCGCGATAAACAACTCCGCTATGCGTTTATTGCACTGGCTTTATTGCTTCTGCTCAGCGCCGTGGGAAATGTTCTGACAGGGTCTCTTGCGTGGTATTTCGCCACAAAACAGAAAACCATCACTACACCCATGTCATTCAATCAACCATTTACCTCTGATGCTTCTGGTGCTGACGCTACCGGAATGACTATGTTCGCCACCGCCTTTATTTACTGGCGACTGAATGTCAGTCCGGAAAACGTAGATAACAACCAGAAAATGCTGCTCGGTTTTGTCCCATCCGCCGAACGGGATGAGCTGAAAAAAGCACTGGATATTGAGGCTGAACGTATCAAAAAAGGCGGAATCACCACCCGCTTTGATACAAAAGAAATTCGGGTAATGAATGAACCTGGCGTGGTTGAGTTCAGCGGAACACTGAAGTCCTCCACAACCAATGGCGCTATCACCACACCGCTTAAGGACCAGGAAAAAACCTACCGACTGAAACTGAGTTATATCGAAGGACTGGTAAATCTTCACCTGTTCGAAGAACTTCAGCCGGCCATCACCACTAACTGACAGGACTGCCAATGAAAATCCGTATTTCACCGGCAGCTGCTGCTGTGTTACTGGCAACGGGACTTTTTACCAGCGGCCTTCGGGCCGCTTCCGCCCCCGCTGCCATTCCGTTTGAGAACGACGCCGCCTTTAATGTCACTCTCAGCAATACCAATCCCAGCAAGGTTGTTATTAACGGAGAACTGATTACCAGCATCAGCGGACCATCCGGTGCCTATGACCAGAGCCAGACAGATGACGGCGCCCTTATCCTTTCACCACTAGTCGGTCAAAACTTTACTGTATTCATTCAGACTGACCGGGGCTCATCTCTGAGCCTCAATGTCCGGCCCCACCCAGGAAACGGTAAAACACTGCGATTTACCCCTGTGTCTCCACCGCTTCGCAAAAACAATGATGCGAAAGCATGGGAGGAAGGACAGAGCTATGAAAAAACGCTCGTTTCCCTGTCACGTATTATCGTTAACGGCGACGTTCCTGATGACTACCAGGAATACCCAATAAGTCGTATGCCTGCATATAACCCGGGCACGTCAGTACACCTGGTACCTGAACGCCAGTTTGTGGGGAACCATCTGCGAATAGTGCGTTTCCGTATGTCCAACTCCGGCAATATTACTCAGAACCTGCGTGAACGTGACTTCTGGCGCAAAGGTGTCAGGGCCGTGATGCTCTCCCGGCATCAGCTTTACACCGGTGGAGAAGGGTATGCCTGGGTTATTTTTTCAGATGACGGAGAACCGCGCTCATGAGTCTGAATGAAAATCTTAAAACCCGACGCAGACAGATAACTGTCCTGGCCGCCGTCATTGCCGCCGGGGCAGCTCTGGCTGGAGGGGTTTACTGGTATGGGCTATATCAGGAAAAACAGAAAGCACCGCCCCCGGCTGCCGCCCCAAATATGACGGGTGTGGTTACTGCCTCGTTCAATGAAAAGGTCAACGATGCTGCACTGGCACAGCAGCAGGCCAAGACGTCTGCGCTTGAACAGAATGTCAACATGCTGTCTCAGAAGCTTGACCAGAACATACTTAATACAGGCCAAAAACTGGCAGAAAAGGATGCTGAAATACAGCGCCTGACTGACCTGTTAAACCAGAAAGCCTCCGGCAGCAATGCGACCAGTGGCCAGCAGACACCACCTGCTGGTCAGAACGGAACACCACTCCCTGGTCCTGTTGCTGCCGGTCAGGCCCGACCGCCAGAATACTCCATAACTCCAGCAGGCACACCGTCCGCCAATGGTGCTGCCAATACGGGACAGGGGGTTGGATTTTATCCCGGAGGCTCTGGCCAGCGTGTCATGGGAGGACTTACCACCTCAAAGTTTTCTTATGAAAATCTGAAAAAGAAACCAACGAAACTGCCGTGGATACCATCAGGCTCTTTCTCTGACGCCATTATGATTGAAGGTGCTGATGCAAACGCCAGCGTTACTGGCCAGCAGAATACCCGCCCGGTGACTTTCAGGTTGCTTGGTAATATTCAGATGCCTAACAACAAGGAATATAGCGCTGATGGCTGTTTTGTTGTCGGGGAAATATGGGGGGATATCTCCAGTGAACGTGGTGAGGTACGAACTAAATCAATCAGTTGTGTGCTGAAGAATGGAAAGCATATCGATATGGAATTCAACGGACATGTCAGCTATCAGGGCAAAGGTGGTATCCGGGGAAAACCGGTTATGCGTAACGGTATGATTGTGGGTTATGCAGGTGCGGCTGGCCTGCTGTCCGGCTTTGGTGAGGGGATTAAATCTGCATCCACGCCGTCTGTAGGGTTGGGGGCAACTGCCGATGTTAGTGCCGGCGATGTGTTTAAACAAGGGTTTGGCGGAGGGGCTAGTAAGGCTGCTGACACCCTGAGCCAGTACTGGATTAAGCGCGCCGAACAATACCATCCAATCATTGATATCGGTGCCGGTAACCGCGTTACCGTGGTGTTCCAGAAAGGTTTCCGCCTGGAAACTCTGGAAGATGCGGAAGAACAAAAAGCGAAGGAAGCCCTGCAGAATGCGGCAAATTCAACACAGAATGAAACCGCGCCTCAGTCCGTCAGCCAGACGACATCAAACAGCACCACTTCAGTGGGAAATATTAACCCGGATGACGTGTTACGACAGGCCAGCCAGTTGCGTCTCGGCGACACGATTAACTGAGGTGGATGATGAATGATAACGACAGATTGTTTAACAAGATTGGCGTGGATATAAGGATGTGGCGTGACAATGCTTATCCTCCACGCATCACGTGGATTTGGATACTGTCAATTACGTTCAGTCTCCTCAACGCAGGTGTATGGATTTATGTAAATACATACTGGTGGTCATCCTGGTGGTTTCAGTGTACTGCCATCTTTGTTGGTATGTGCCTTTTCCCTTTTCTGTTTATGAAAATTTTTGGCACTCTTCCTGGTTCCTGGCCTGAAGTACTGGACAGAAAACTGGCCATATATAAGCCACTGAACATCGCTGTGTGGCAGTGGCTACAGTCCACGGTTACCGAAAGAAAGGAGCTTTCTCTGGATGTTATTCAGCAGTGGTATGAGGCAGAAAGAAAATACCGGTATGAAATAACATCAGGAAAATCGACGAAAACATGTCACTTCCGGTTCATTCAGAACATCCCGGACATCAACGGCAAGGGGAGCGGGGGGCGTGAACGTTAATATACTCTGTGGACTCCAGCCACACTGATTTTCATCCTCAATTACTTCCATTAGTACCTAATAATTTACCGGAGTTACCCCATGAAAAAACTGATGGGCGCTGCACTGCTGTGTAGCGTACTGACCGGCTGCGCCGGTATGAATTCTGATTTTGACTGTAATAAAACCGCGACCGACCAGTGCCTCACAACCGGGGAGGCAAATAAACTGGCCGCCCAGGGCAAAAGTCTCGACGACCTCACCGCGGATAAATCTGCAAAAAAGCCTGCGGGTGAAACCCTGCCGGCACTGCGCAATGTGGCTCCTGTCGTTAATACGTCACGTCCTGTTTCAGTCGCAGCAACCGGATCTCCTGGTTCTAAGTTAATCGCGCCACGTCCTCTTGCTGCTGTACCAGCAGGAACTATGCAGACCGGAGTGACTCCGCGTATTACTTCTTCAGCCGTTGGGCAGCCAGCTCCTGTCAATACGGCAGGACGGGTTCAGGCGCAGCGTATACCTGACGCGACCCAGCGCCTATGGATTGCACCGTGGGTGGATACCGATGACAACTTCCATCAGCCGTCCGTGGTCGAGTTTGTGAAAAACAAATCGCACTGGGATGAAAGCTATCGTGTTATCGGGGAGGGGGGCGAATGATCAGTTTAAAAGATGACCCCACTTCGCCAGATATGACACTGCTGACTGAAGAGAGAGTGTTAAACAATTCCGGATATCGAATGGAGATGAGTGTCGATGAGCCCGTGTGTTTCAACCTCACTGAAGAGGCCCGGCAGCGCCGTCTTGAGCTGATCCGTTCTGTTGTGGAGGGGCGAAAATGAGCAGCGTTCTGGATACTCTGATGGGTTTGATTGAAAGAGGACAGCACAAGGATGGCGCAGCAACTGCTCGAGCCAATCTTGAGCAAACATGGGATTACCCCTCCCTGGTTGCCAGCCTGCCATACCGTTATTACGATGAAAAAAATGACCTGTTTATCAATACGGGGACGGCAGGATTTGTTCTCGAACTGGCCCCGCTTCCGGGGGCCAATGAGCAGGTGATGGCGGCTCTTGATGACATGCTGCGTAAGAAGCTTCCGCGTAAAACACCTGTCACCGTTATTCTGACCGCAAGTAAATGTGTGGGTGAGCGCATTGCGGCTGGCGTCAGCACCGACATGTGGAAAGGCCAGATGGCCGATCACCTGAATAAAATCACCCGTGCTTTCTGGGAGAGATCAGCTTTACACGGTCTGGCAAACAAGCGTGAATACCCGCTTTACCTGCGTAATTACCGGATATTTATTGTCTATGGTAAAGCCGTTAAACGATTTTCTCAGCAGGTGATGGATGAGCTGGTTCAGCTACGTAACACCATTCGTGTTTCTCTGGGGGCGGCTCGTATTGATTCCATCAATACTGACGTGAACGGTTTCCTGTCAGTTATGCGTGAAATGATGAACTACCGTCATGAGCAGGTTATGACGTCTCCGGGCGACTATAACGAGGATGAGTTGCTCAACCGCCAGGTGGTTGATCCGTCCATTGATTTTGAAGTTCATCCTTCACACTTACGTATTGAATTACCTGAAAAAATAGAAACCAACGGTACACGGCTTCCTGCATCAGTCTGTCGTATCGTAAATATGCAACTGAGTAAAAATCCACGTCGCTTTGCGCTCTGGCAGGGGGCCGATAACCTGCAGAATATACGCTTCCCGGATCTTGGCATTCCTTGTCCGTTTATGATTACCTGGACAACTGAGCTAGAGGAACAGACATCAAGTCAGAGCGAGGCTTTCCGCAAGGATACGGATCTGTCCAAAAAAGCAAACTCAGCCTATGGCGCTTTGTTCCCCGGAACCAAAAAAGCAGCAGATGAATGGCGTAAAACGCGCGAACAGCTGTATACCAACGAAATTGCTCTTTGCCGCACGTATTTCAACGTGACGTTGTTTACACCTGACAACAATACAGAAGCACAGAAATGTGAGCTGGCGGCAGTGAACGTCTTTCGTAAAAACGAACTGGAAATGGTCACGATTCAGTACCAGCAGATGCGTAACTGGCTGGCCAGCTTCCCTTTCGTTATGCAGGAGGGGATGTGGGAGGATCTCAAAACGACAGGGGCCACATTACGTGGAAAATCATGGAATGCGGTAAGCCTGATGCCGGTAGTAGCCGAACGTCAGTTATCACGTGGAGGAATGCCGCTTCCGACCTACCGCAACCAGGTCGCTTTCTTCGATATGTTCGACGAAGAGAATGGCAGTACCAACTTCAACATTGCAGTCACGGGAACGTCTGGTGCCGGTAAATCATTCCTGACACAAAGTATTCTCCGCGATGTGCTGAACGCAGGTGGATTTGGCTGGGTTATTGATATGGGTGACAGTTACAAGAACTACTGCCTGCAGGCCGGCGGTGTGTATCTGGATGGTGCTCAACTGCGCTTTAACCCGTTTGCTAACGTCAGGGACATCAAGCTTTCTGCTGAAGGCATTGTGCGACTCCTTGCGGTACTGGCGAGCCCAACCGAGCCACTGGATGTTGTTTGTGAGGCGATACTGAAAAAAGCGGTCATGCATGCCTGGGAACAAAAGGTAAACCGGGCACGCATAGATGATGTTTATAACTATCTGACCAGTGAGGAAGTTAATACCGCGTTTGCGGACAAACCGACCATTATTGCCCGAATGGCTGAGCTGGCCATGTTGCTGGAAACCTACTGTACCTGGGGGGCTGATGGTGAATACTTTAATGCCGACAAACCTACCCTTGATGACGAAACCCGTTTTGCGGTGCTGGAACTTCTGAGTCTGGAAAACAAGCCGAAGCTGCTTTCCGCTATCCTGTTTTCTCTCATCCTCGCGATTCAGGAAAAGATGTACCACAGCCCGCGAGATCTCAAAAAAGTCTGCATTATCGACGAAGCCTGGCGACTGCTCGGTGGTTCTAATCCTCATGCAGCCCGCTTTATCGAAACTGGCTACCGTACCGTACGCCGACATCGTGGTGCATTCATTACGATTACTCAGGGCATTAAAGACTTCAGTGCCGGTAAGGAAGCTGAAGCTGCATGGAATAACAGTTCAACCAAAATCACCCTGCTGCAGGATACGAAAGCCTTCAAACAATACCTATCTGATAATCCGGATCAATTCTCTGACATGGAAAAGGAAGTTATCCGTGGTTTCCAGCCGGCAATCCAGACCGATTACAGCTCGCTGCTTATCAGTGCAGGTGAATACAGTTCCTTCCATCGGCTGTTTGTTGATCCTGTTACACGCGCCATGTTCAGTTCCCGTGGCGAGGACTTCGCATATATGCAAAACGCTCAGAAAGCAGGGGCCACATCAGAAGAGGCCGCCTATTTGCTGGCTGAAAGGAAGTTTGGTGACGAACTTCACGAACTTGAAGAATGGGTGAAAGCGGCATGAGTAACAGTAACGAAAAACCGTATAGCGACGACACAGTACGCGAGGGCGTATCAATATCGGGCTGGCTTACTTCAAGGAATTTGAAACTGGCTGCCTGTGTGCTGGTTTCTCAGATGTTTTGGACCGGAATTACAGTGGCCTACATAAAACTCACTGCGCCAGAAATCGTGGTCTTCGACATGAAAGGCACGATCGACCTTTTTATGCAGCAGTCAGCACAACTGCAGCTCGATGAGGACAAGGCGAAAGCACTGACGACACGTTTCAATACGGCGATGTCCGATAGTCTGGATGAGTGGCAAACCTCGCATAACGCCATCATTTTGGTGAAACCTGCGTCTGTCAGCCCGTTACCGGATATCACGACTGAAATCCGTAGCGATATTGCCCGCCGTACTCAGGAGGTCCCGTGAATACACGACCTGCACTGACAGCCCTGATACTGCTGGCACTGTCAGCCAGTTGCGGTGCGAAAGATCTGGGTACCTGGGGAAATGTATTTGAACCTGCCGAGCAGGACATGCTGGATTTTATCCAGAACCGGCTGAAGGGAATGGAACAGAGTGGGGAACTGGATAAATTGCGTGGAGAAGCCGTTGAACGGGTGAAAAGGAATGCCGTCCGGCCACCTGCTGTTGGGGGGCTGACCAATGCTGAAAAATACCGCAGCTTTGTATTTGACCCTACGTTTACTGTCCAGGAAACCATCACGGATATGCAGGGAAATGTTATCGCGCGCAAAGGAGAGCAGGTAAATCCACTGGATAAAGTCCCTTTCAACCAGGTGCTGTATTTTATCGATGGCGATAATAAAGACCAGATGGAATGGGCCAGAAAGGAGCTCGCGGATAAGACGAACGCAAAAGTGATTCTGGTTAAAGGCAATATTAAGGACACCAGTGATGCCCTCAATGAGCGTATTTACTTCGATCAATCAGGAACCCTCACGCGCAAGTTTGGCTTCTCAAATATCCCTGTGCGTATATCCCCCGATGACCGTGTACTTAAAGTGGAAGAAATTCCGGTATCAGGAGCAAAGAAATGACAACAACAACGCTGGGCGATCTGTTTCCCGAAATGCGTACGATCGTTACATCACCTGAAAGACCTCGCTGTTCACCCCGTAAATTCCCTGGCAAATCTGTAAAGAAAAACGTTCGACAGGGAACGGCAAACAAACTTAAGTCGTTATATCCGGAGATTAGCTCCTGGAGTCCGGTGCTGGTGACGCAGGCATGGTTTAACTGGCTAAAAGTCAATCAGATGGAGCTTGTTGAGCCAGAAACCCGGGATGAGCGTTTCCCTGAATACCTTGTTGCGTTAATGGTGTCACATATGAAGGAGACAAAGGCATGGACATAGACGTGTCAACGATTCTGTTATTGATGGGGTTGATCGTAATACTGAACGCCTGCTTTTTTCTCATTTTGGCAATGAGAAAAGGTCGCCAGAACGTTGATATCTCTGTGCCACGGGCACTTTTTGAGGATGAACCTCCTGTAATGGGGCGCTGGGAAAAACATGCTTATCCTCTTACTCAGGTGATAGTCAGTGTGAATGCTCAGCCACACACGATAACCCGCGACCTGGTGTTTTGTCTTGAACGCGCTGCCAGTTGTATCACGAGTAACGAACTACCGGGAAATTCTGAAGGATGTCATTATCGTGGTGACTATGGAAATAACGGTTTAGCGTTTCCTGAATACTCCGCTCACTGGCATGTTCATGCGCGTTTGTGCTTTGAATCCCCTGGCTTTTTTCCTGAACCCGCTGGGTGTACGTTACCCCCGTTGATAAAAATGGCCGGCTATCTTGCTGAAGGCAGTCTGGCCCGTCATATCGTCGTTATTGTCCAGGGCACGAAGCACACTTCTCGTGAGTTACTTTCCCTGTACCTCACTAAAGCGGCGAACTCCATCGCCACTGGCGCGACCGAGGGTTCTGAGTTTGACGATGACAGTGGCTACGCATTCATTGTTGTTCAACCAGTATCAGTAACATGATGATTATTTACTCTATTTGATATTCAACATGTCCGGCAGCTGGACATCGTTTTGCACTTCAGCCAGCCCCCATTTTTGTTTAATCCAGACAAGGTAAATCCATGAAAAAAGACCCTGAAGGTGAAAAGGGCCGGAATATTTCCATCTCGTCACTACGTCATGATGAAGGTTCAGCCAGAAGGCTGGATGAGATCCTCAATGAGAACCCTCTCTACAAACCTTCAGCCGTAATGCGTGGTGGCATTCTTGCCCTGTATGAAATGACTCAGGAACAGCGACTGGCCATCATTATGAAAGCTGCCGCCAGTGCTAAAAACCACTGATATTTCCCTGCCCCCGCAGCTCTGATGGTGGCACATCCGGAGATCCCCATGACCTACTTTGAACCTGTAAAGGCGGTTGCAGTAATCCGTGACACAAACGGCTTCTGGACTCACCCACACTACTTTAAACCTTCATGTGATGAAGCCTCCCGGTCCGATTTCGATGAATGGCTACGCATGAATCAACTTGTCTGTGCACTTCGCTGGCTGGAGAACGATGCGCCTCCGCAGGTTATTGAAGCCTGGGAAAACGGATCATCAGATATTCGTGAATGGCAGCCATCATCTCCTGCAGAAGAGGGCTGGTTTATTGGCTCGATACACGATACTGAAGACGGACCTGTTTGCGTGTGGCTCAGGGGGGTGGCATGAAACGCTTTGTCTGGTTCTCCACATTACTTCTGGTACTGGCCTGGACGCCAGCGCCGGTGTTTGCCTCAAGTAATGCCGGCGAGGGAAGGTGGGTGAATCCGATTTCGGATATTTGCTGGAAATGTATGTTCCCCATGTCAATTGGTAGCATCAAACTTGCTTCAGGCCCTCTGCCTGACACCAGTAATCCATCCTCCCCCATACAAATTTGCCCTGTTGGAATATTGTACCGCATCGGGCTGGCAATTGGATTCTGGGAACCGATGGCGATGGTCGATGTCACCCGTGAACCTGGCGTTATGGTGAACATGGGCGGATTTAAAATTGATCTCGGTCGGACGGGTACCGGAACGGCTGGCCAGAGCGACCGTCCTGCTGCTGGCACGTTCTATCATGTTCACTGGTACAAATACCCACTAATTTTCTGGCTTAACATTATCACCAGTCTTGGCTGTCTGCAGACAGGGGATCTGGATATTGCTTACCTTTCAGAAATCGATCCATTGTGGAATGACAGCACGCTGTCCATGATGATCAATCCGGAAGCCTCACTTTTCGGAAATCTGATTGCGCAGTCAGCATGCGCGGCGGATTCTGTGGCAAGTGCAGTCGGCCGCCCATTGGCCCCATTATTCTGGTGTGCGGGCAGTCAGGGGTCGATGTATCCCATGACAGGCTATACCAGTGGTGAGTTTTCCCCTCTTGAATCATCACTTCTGGTCAGTGAACGCATGGCGTTCAAGATGCACCGTGAAGGTCTGGTCTGGAATTCAATTGGCGCGGATAACGCAGTCTGCAACCAGTATCCATCCCCCATAATTCCGAAAGATCGCTGGCGTTACCAGATGGTGAATATGTTCCCGGAGAGCACAGATTGCCATGCTTTTGGGGCCACTACTCAAACCTGGGGGATTAAACATAATACCCCCAATTCAAAAAAGAATTTCGGTTACCTCTTCTGGCGCAAACGTAACTGCGTTTTTCTGTAAGGAATTAACAATGAAAACAATCAAGTGCCGGGTGCTGCTTGCCAGTACTCTTTTATTCTGCACATCGTTTGTATCAGCCAGTGAGCAGTCTGCTGTGTCCGTCAGGGATATGTCGTGGATAAAACAGCAGCAGCAAGAACTGGAAGCATTTAAACAGAATCTCCAGGGCCAGACATTACCCCTCCCGATCGAACAGCAGAGACAGATTAACCGTCTTCAGGAGGACATTTCCCGTCAACAACCCTCTGCCCAAAACGGGGAAAAACACACATTTCCTGCCATCTACTTTGTCAGTCTTGGCCTGCCTCGCGAGGGGTTGTTACCCATGCTTCGTGATGCAAACCGCTATGGCATTCCCGCCACTCTCCGCGGGCTGGTTAACAACGATATGCGTAAGACAGCTGCGACGATATTTGAACTGGCTAAAGAAGATAAAAACATTGGCGTGCAAATCGATCCGACGCTGTATACCGAATATCACATTACTGTCATACCGGCTCTGGTGGTTACCTGTCCGGGACATTTTGATGTTATTCGCGGCAGCCTTCCTCTCAGGCAGGCCCTGGAGAGGGTGGCTGAACGTGGAGACTGTGCAGCAACAGCAAGACAGTTGTTGAAGGAGGGAGAATGAGAGCATTTTGGGGAGGGCTGATACTCCTGTTGCCGTTACTGGCTGTGGCCGATACAACCAGTGATGCTTTTAATGCCGGGGCAGAATTTGGCAAAGGAAATAAAGGGCAGGGCACTAATAGCCTGAATAATCCGGATCCGGTGACAGGGAGCATTCCCGGATACACCGCGACACCACCTGAAACAGGGTATTACGGTGGAGTTAAAGGCGATGATGCCGGACTTGCAAATAAAGGTATGGAAGGGTTGCTGAACAGTAACGCAGGGCAGGCAGTTATCGATGCCGGTACTAAAAACCCGTTACCCGTTATCGATCCCAATGCTCCTTTTATTACAGCAGGCAAGGATGCTGAATCAAACGCTGAGGGGATGGTCAACGGAACCGGAAACCCTCAACAATGCCAGGAAACAAACGTTTCAAAGTCCGAATTCTTGAAATATACCTGCGAGCGTGACGCCTGGATAGAACAAAGCTGTAGCCGTACTGCAAAAATTGTTATTGAGGGGGATTCCACCTGGGAAACTCAGACGTTGCAATACGAACTCTACGATATACCCATGCAGGAAATTAACGGACGAAATGTCGTCACCATCGTTCCCCAGGTGAGCGGAGAAATTATTCAGGCCACTTATTCATGGCAGGATAACAAAGGTAACAAACCCCGTTTCTTCATGAATGTTTCCATTCTGGGGGCAGAAATTCCCTGGCACAATAAAGGCAATTACCAGAATGTCAGCTTTACACCCGTACCGGCGACGCTGACCGCCGGCGTTGCTTTTACGTCATCTCATCCGCATGAACTCAGGGACGGTTCGGGCCGACAGAAATTTTATAAACATGTCCCGATGACCATCAGGCTGGTTCTGCGGGTGAAAAAAAATACCAGCGTGCCTAAAGTGGAATGGACTGAATCGTGCGGATTTCAAAAGAGCAGAGGTGTGCTTACAGCAAAAAGCAGTCCTGTTTTCGTATCCAGCACCTGCTCAGAGGCCGGGGGTTATAGACCGGTGACTATTGATGGTGTTGTACAGCAAGTGTGGAGTGATTGCTGGGAGTATATGGATCAGTATCTGGTTCAGTCAGGTTCAAATGGCACCTGTGAACCGCTGATGAAAGATCCGGCGTGTACCGTGACCGGGACGCAGTGTCTGACGCAAAACGGAAGTTATTGTGAGCACGAAAAAGTGAATTATGAATGTCAGCGTACATTCACTTCTGGTGGGGTTATCTGCGGTGGTGATTATTTCTGTAAAACAGGCGACTGCAGTGATACAGATGGTGCCGGAGACAGTGGTTTTGACGAAGCAGTATCGAAACTGGCAGGACTGGCATCCGCAGCTGATGATGTTAAAAATGGCCAGAATGCCGTGGATGTTAAGGCATTTACCGGGAAAGTGACCAGTTGCCGTAAAGCTATTGCTGGCTTTTCTAACTGCTGTAAAGACTCCGGATGGGGCCAGGACATCGGTCTGTCGGCTTGTAACAGTGAAGAACTGGCGTTGGGCAAAGCGAAAGCTAAAAAAATTACAGTCAGTGTTGGTGAACGCTGCGATCGTGAGGTTCTGGGCGTCTGCCTTCAGAAGAGTAAAGTTTACTGCGTGTTCGAAGGAAAACTGGCTCGTATTATTCAGGAGCAGGGACGTCGTGACCAGCTTGGTGTTGGGTTTGGAAGTGGTAAGAATCCTGACTGTCGGGGAATAACTATCCCGGAGTTACAAAATATTAATTTTGACTTAATTAATTTTTCTGACTTCTACAGTGACCTGATGGATAACCAGAAAATCCCGGATTCATCGGTGATGGTTAAACAGGTGAAAGATCGCATTGCGGCACAGGTACAGCAAAATCAGGGAGGGAAAAAATGAGGCAACTCATATCTTCGCTCCTGGTGCTGGCAGTCAGTTTGCCTGCAATAGCCGATGAGATTGTGAAACCCGCAGATCCCTTCACTGGCTGGTTCTGGTACAACGAACCAAAAACACCACCTGAAAAACCACAAAAGAAACAGCCACAACCACCATCAGTTATTCCTGATCTCAGCAAGATGACCGCCCAGGAACAGGCAAAGGTGCTCAGGGGATACACAATGGAGGCGCTTAATCGCGCCATCCTGTATCCCACGAGGGAAAACACTGCCACATTCCTGCGCTGGCAGAAGTTCTGGACGGACAGGGGATCGATGTTCAGTCAGTCCTTTGCTGCGGCACAGTTGAGTCATCCTGACCTGGATTACAATCTGGAATATCCTCATTACAACAGCATGGCGCCGTTCGTGCAGACTCGCGATCAGCAGGCCCGGCAGAAAGCAGTGGAACAGATGGCGCAACAATACGGTCTTTTCTACTTCTACCGTGGCAGTGACCCGATTGATATTCAGATGGCCGGTGTGGTGGCTGATTTTGCAAAGTCGAACGGGATATCACTGATTCCGGTTTCGGTAGATGGTCAGGTGGCGGCATCACTGCCACAAAGCCGGCCAGATTCAGGGCAATCCCATGCAATGAACATATCCCATTTCCCGGCGCTGTTTCTGGTTGAACCGAAAAATAAAAACTACCGCGCGTTGTCCTACGGTTTCATGACGCAGGACGACCTTGCTAAACGCTTTCTGAACGTATCCAACGGGTTCAAACCCGGCTCTTAAGGATTATTCCGTGAATAAATTTGAATATGCACGTGCTGTGCGTACGTTGTCGCGTGTCGCATTTTTTTCTCTGGTGACGGCGCCCTCTCTGATGATGTTTGTACTTTTCATTACGCTGACATTTAACAATTCGATAGCTGGTAGTTTCCTGTCAACAGCCAGGTCTCTTATCGACGGTGCTCCGGATGGGATGGTAATTAGTTCAGTGTGTGACATACCGAAGATGTCACCTGATGACTTATCTGATGAGAAGTCTATTCCATCTTTATCTGCTGATGATCCCGTTTCCCATCCGGGGTCCCCCAGGTATTTAGCAAAATGTATCACAGGGATGAAAGCCGCCTCTGAATGGCAGAGGGAAACTGACAGTACTATCCGACAGCTGTATCTGCTTTCTGTGGTTATGGGATTAATTGTTTCGTGGTTGTTCAATGGCGCACGTATCCCAGCCCGTTTCTTTATCAGGAGAATGAAATCATGAATTCATGTTTTGTGAGGCTAATTCATCTTCTCTGGTGGGGGGTGGTGGCTAAGTGTATGAATTATAGGGTTTCATATCCGGTAACGTTCACTCAAAGCTTGTTGATTTGGAGCTGTTATCTGATGTGGACACTGGCAGTGTTGCTCATGGTTATAGCCAGCGTGCATGAATGGCAGGCTGAAGCACGCAGCCTGTCCAGAAAGGGGGCATAGTATGAAAAGTAAAATTGTCGCCAGTCTTTTTATGTTGTTTCCCCTGATGGTCAGTGCTGGCGTGAGGGATGAACTTGCGGCTCTGGATGCAGCTAAAAGGAAGCCCCAAGAGGTGATGCCCTCAATACAACAATCTTCAGTAAAACAACCCAGCCTGATGGCATTACCAGACGGTCGCCAGGTGAACATGAAGGATTATGCAGTTGTATTGTTTATGCAGGCACACTGCCAGTACAGCGCGAAATTTGATCCACAACTTAAGGATTGGGCCGATCAGCACGATATCAAAGTATATCCGTATACGCTCGATGGCGGCGGTGACCCTTCATACCCTTCACCAATGATACCGCGCAAAACGGATCAGGCTTCCCCAATAGCAGATGAAATAATCACTTTCTTTGGTAATGGTTTGCCTATTGCCACGCCGACGGCCTTCATGGTGAACGTAAACACGCTCAAGGCTTATCCGCTAACCCAGGGTGTGATGGACATTCCTGTTCTTGAAAGCCGTATGGCCAGTCTTATTCAGGCCGATCTGGATAACGTTGACCCGAAAACGCTGCCGCCCATGCCAGCAAGTTCGCAGCTCACACCTCAGTAATACAACCGGACTACAACATGATCACTTATTCGTATGCACTGCCGCGTACCGAACGCGTCTGGCTTTTGTTCAGCATTACGTTGCTGGTATCCGCGACAATTTATGGCTTGTACTGCCGGACACTACGCATTGCGGATTTCTCTTCAAAAGCCGACTTACAGGGGAAACCGTTATGATTAAATCACTGGCAGTGGCCGCAGGTATTTTTATTACAGGTTTATCAGTATCTCCTGCCCGGGCTGATGTTAATGGTGACCTGAACGGGTTTTTTGGCAGTCTGGGATACAGCGGAAACGTCTCACAGGCTCAGGCCTGGCAGGGACAGGCGGCGGGTTACTTCTCTGGCGGTTCGGTGTACCTGCGAAATCCAGTCAAAAACGTACAACTTATTTCGATGCAGTTGCCTTCTCTCAATGCCGGCTGCGGTGGCATCGATGCGTATCTCGGCTCATTCAGTATGATCAGCGGCGAAGAAATTCAGCGCTTCGTTAAACAGATAATGAGTAATGCGTTGGGATATGCTTTTGATCTTGCCCTCCAGACGATGGTCCCCGAGCTGAAGCAGGCTAAGGACTTCCTGCAAAAACTGGCCAGCGATGTGAACTCGATGAACATGAGCTCGTGTCAGGCTGCTCAGGGCATCATCGGTGGGTTATGGCCAGTGACGCAGGTATCACAACAAAAGATTTGTCAGGATATTGCCGGCGAAACCAATTTGTTTGCAGACTGGGCCGCATCTCGTCAGGGCTGTACGGTCGGCGGGCAGAGCGACAGTGTGACTTCCCGGGCTGGCGATAAGCAGAAAGATCAGGTTCTGAAAAACAAGAACCTCATCTGGGATTCACTTAGCAAAAATGGATTACTAAGTGGTGACCGCGCCCTGAAAGAGCTGGTAATGAGTACCGTCGGCTCAATTATTTTCAACAGGAATGGTGATGTCACTATCCTGACACCGCTGGTTGATAACCGCGACCTCATTAAGGTGTTGATGCGTGGCGGTACAGCAAAAGTCTACGGATGTGATGAAGCCTCACTCTGTCTGAATCCGGTCGTCACCAACCTCAGTATCTCCGAATCAAGCGCCCTTGTTACCCTGGTTAAAAACCTGATGATCTCCATGCAGAACAAACTGGTGGATGACAGACCGTTGACCGATCAGGAAAAAGGGTTTGTGAACACCACGTCGGTTCCGGTGCTGAAATATCTGACCAACGCTCAGAGCATGGGAATGAGTGCGACCTATCTGCTGCAGGTGTCGGATTTTATCGCTCAGGATCTGATGATTCAGTATCTCCAGGAGTTGGTTAAACAGGCCAGTATGTCCCTGGCGGGTAAAAATTTTCCGGAAGAAGCCGCTGCGAAGCTGCGTGACAACGTTATTCACGCGCAGGGCCTGCTGGCTGACATGAAACTGCAGTCAGCGGCAGATCAGAATGCGCTGGATGGTATCGACCGTAATATGCAATACCTGCAACAGCAGGTGTCCACCATTGTTTCCGGCTCATACCAGAGCAACTACCATTGGGGTGATCGCTGATGCTTGAGATTTACACCATTTACGGCGGGGGAATGTGGAAAACGGCGCTGGACGCCGTTGTTACCCTCATAGGTGCCAGTACATTCAGTACGCTGTTGCGCATGGCAGGAACCTTCGGGGTACTGGCTGCGCTGATCATGTTTATCAAACAACGTAACCCTATGGTGTTTGTACAGTGGCTGGCTGTTTTCATGATTATTACCACAATTTTGTTAGTTCCGAAGCGTTCCGTTCAGGTGATCGATATATCTGATCCTGCAGCTGTCTGGAAAACCGATAATGTTCCGGTTGGACTGGCTGGTATTGCATCTCTGACGACAAGTGTCGGTTATAAGATGACTACGTTATATGATTCTCTGATGGCCCGCCCGGACTCGGTAACCTACAGCAAGACGGGGATGCTTTTTGGTTCACAGATAGTGGCCGAAACGAGTGACTTCACGACACAGAACCCGGAGCTGGCACAGATGCTGCCGGATTATGTGGAAAACTGCGTCATTGGTGACATTTTGCTGAACGGAAAATATACCGTAAACCAGCTGCTGAATTCATCAGACCCACTCGCGCTTATTACCAGTAACCCAAGTCCGTTGCGTGGAATATTTAAAACATCCTCCACAACGAGACAGTTTATAACCTGCCAACAGGCTGCTGGCGAAATCAAAACGCTGGCAAATGTTGAAGCGAATCCTGGTAGTGCAACTTTTACCTGGCTGACGAAAAAGATATTCGGCAATAAGCTTAATGGTGCAACGTTGCTGTCCAGTGCGATGGGGGACAGTTACGGCTTCTTTTATGCAGGGGGGATGACCGCCGCGCAGATTATGAAGAACAATATCACCAACAGTGCGGTACGTCAGGGAATTAAAGGATTTGCAGCTCGCTCATCAGACACCGCAAACCTGCTGAATCTGGCAACAGAAAATGCGGCCACTAAACAACGTCTCAGTTGGGCATCAGGGAACGAACTGGCAACACGCACGCTGCCATTTGCACAATCATTGTTGATGTTGATCCTGGTGTGCCTGTTCCCGTTGATGATTGCTCTGGCGGCCACAAACCACAGCGTTTTCGGACTTAATACGCTGAAGATTTACGTGAGTGGTTTTATCTATTTTCAGCTTTGGCCAATCATGTTTGCCATTCTGAACTACGCCTCAAATTACTGGCTGCAGTCGAAAACTGGAGGGACGGCTCTTGTGCTCTCCAACAAAGATATTGTGGCGTTACAGCATTCGGATGTGGCGAACTTGGCAGGATACCTTTCGCTTTCAATTCCGGTACTCTCGTTCTACCTGACCCGGGGTGCTGCGGCAATTGGATCGCAGGTCGCCGGCGGTATGCTCAGTTCTGCGGCCTTCACGTCTGCCGGTGTATCTTCTACAACAGCTGATGGAAACTGGTCGTTTAACAATATGTCGATGGATAACGTCAACCAGAACAAAATGGATACAAATCTGGTACAGCGTCAGGGTCAACAGACATGGCAGGCAGATAATGGTTCTACACAGACAATGACTGCCGGTGGCCATACCGTTATTGATGGCTCTGGTGCTATGTCTAATCTCCCTGTGAATATGAAACTCAGCCAACTGGCCAGCAGTGGATTCCAGGAGTCGGCGCGTCAGTCGCAGGTACAGGCGCAAACTGCACTGGATGGTTATAACCATAGCGTGACCAGTGGCTGGTCCCAACTGGCGCAGTTATCTCGCCAGAGTGGTACCAGTGA
This sequence comes from Citrobacter sp. wls757, assembly GCF_005280935.1. Classification (NCBI taxonomy): domain Bacteria; kingdom Pseudomonadati; phylum Pseudomonadota; class Gammaproteobacteria; order Enterobacterales; family Enterobacteriaceae; genus Citrobacter; species Citrobacter sp. wls757. The sequence goes on from NZ_SZWU01000089.1 coordinate 18,948, forward strand.
CAGCCTGAGTTCAGGCAGTGAAAACAGCCAGGCAACAAATGCCACACGTGGCGCAAGTATGATGATGTCCGCAGCGGAGAGCTACGCCAAAGCAAACAATATTTCCACACAGGAAGCATATAATGAGCTTATGTCAAAATCAGTTGAAGGTAGTGTTAATGCTGGCGTGAAGGGTAAATTTAATACTGGTGACCAGGCATTTGGCAAAATTGGCAAATGGGCAACAGGAGTATCGGTTGAGGGATATGGAGGAGTTGAGGCTAAGGGAAGTAGTGGAAGTTCTCATGGTACTCAGGAGACTAACGCCAGTACACAGGATATGCGGCATGACAAGAACAGTCAGGCTGTAAATGATTTCCGTCAAGGGATGGATATGGTTACCAGCAGTCGAGTGAGTGATGGATCAAATCATACAGAGAATGCAGGAACTAGCGACGTTCAGCAATTTGCAGCCACGCTTAATGATGCGGAAAGCAAATATCATCAGTACACCACCAGTTCGACGCAAAGCAATGAATTCAGCCGTATGGCCACTATTGCACAGAACCAGAGTGCTAGTCTGGATACCAACTACACCCAAGAATTTGTGGATTGGGCCGCTAATAAGTATGGTGACAAGGCTCAGAGCATGCTGACAACTGCTCCAAGTGCACGCGAAGCGGCAATGGAATTTGTGAATGAACGTCTGAAACCTGAAATTACCGGAGATTATCAGCAGGGCCGTTCAGACCTTGTAACCGGTTCAGAACATGAACCATTCAGTGGTAAACATATTGTGCATCCTGCTCAAAGTAATCAGCAAATGATGGGAAATTCAGATACACAAGGGGGAATGCATTACAGTTCGTCTGGAAGTTCAGAAGGGGTAACCAGTACATCTTCTGGCGACTCACATTTATATGGCGATCAGAACATGCCAGTAAGGCAAGATACTTCTGCCCGAGCAACCGAATCGTCCTTAGCAGATTCGGGACATAGTTACAGCGATGGACAGACAATGAGAACTGCAGAGAATCATAGCGACCATACTAGAAATCAATATGGTGGTGAAGAATATCGTTCAGCCCCAGTAGTTAAAACCCATCGCGGTGAAAACCATTCAGTAGGTAGCAGAGATTATGCCTCTGAAACCAAGGCGATAAACATCACCGCTGACAGAACTGCCGCGGGCGGGCGTATCATCGGCAATGATATGTCAGATTCTTTTAAGGAAAATCAGGAAAAGCTGCACGAACAAAGAGGACAGGTTTTTGAGTCTCAAAACGAATTAAAGCGTAGGGCTGCAGAACAAAGATCTGATATTCAGAATAATATCAACAATTCTGCTGGAGAAATTGATAAAAAACAATCCACTGTTCAGGCATCCAGTGATATTCTTAAAGGCGAAAGCGAAAATATTAAATCTCAATTTTTAGAAGGTAAGCGCGCAGAAGATTTAAGACAAACTGCATTGCCTATTCTCCACAGTGATGAGATTGAGAAACATAAGCAAAACATTGAAGAATTGAGAAAGAGAGTGAGGTAAACATGCTGACATTCAACGACGTTAATCGTGATATTAAAGCTATTTTAGATGGTGTTTCTGACAATAATCGACCTGTGCCATCAGCGGTTAAGACAATGAGATCTGCATTAATTTTGCCTGCGATTGGTAGTCTTCTCTCTGCATTAACATTTGGTATAGTATGTGCCAACCTTAACCACAGAAATTTAAGTGTCAGCCTGTTTATAGAGTATTTTTTCTCAGGTGGAGCTATACCAGTTTATATGTCTATAGTAGCAGGTCTTTTCCAGTACATGTTGTTGCTTCCTTACATTGGTCTTTACAATTTGATACCTCAAGATATCAGGAGCAAAACCCCGCTGATAATTCATTTTAAAAGTGCTTTGTTTAAGGGCAGTGTGTTGTACATCTGTGCATTAGTGGTGACATGCTTGATGTCTTTCTACAATCCCATTTATTTATTATCAACACCAATTCTGATGATTGTGGCAATTTTTGTTACTTCAATCACTGTTAATTTAAAAGTGACAAAATATGGGGTTGCACCATTGTTAAAAAAAATCAAAAACAATCTTAATTAAGTATGATTTCAAATATAAGCCTGTATTCTTTTAAAAGAATGCGGGTTTTTATCTTAATTTATATTAATAAGTGTTTAACTGCTTGAATTAGTGGGGTTGTTTAAGGTTTTAAATGGACTTTTCATTATTTCATCAGTGGTTATTAGTAATTAAACTTGTAAGCAATCCTTATATATTGAGGCTTGAATGTTGCTTATTGATTCCCTATTGAGATACTTCTTGAAGTAATGCGCTATATCAATGAATTTTAGACTGAATTTCAGGATAAGTAGTGCGCTGGCAAAAATAAACAGGATGAACCATGAAATTAAAACAATATGCAGTTGTAACTTTAGTTGCCTCTACCCTAGTGCTTTCTGGCTGTGGCGCCATGTCCACTGCTGTGAAAAAGCGCAATCTTGACGTGAAGACTCAGATGAGTGAAACAATCTGGCTGGAGCCATCCTCAGAGAAAACTGTTTATCTCCAGATTCGCAATACGTCCGACAAAGACATGTCAGGCCTGCAGGCGAAAATTACCAGTGAACTGGCTGCAAAAGGTTACCGTGTTTCCAGTTCTCCGGATACGGCCTACTACTGGATTCAGGCCAACGTCCTGAAGGCAGAGAAAATGGACCTGCGTGAATCTCAGGGCTTCCTGAAAACGGGCTACGAAGGAGCTGCGATGGGTGCAGCTCTTGGAGCTGGCATCACTGCGTATAACTCAAGTTCCGCAGGTGCCACACTTGGAGTTGGTCTGGCCAGCGGCCTAATCGGTATGGCCGCTGATGCGATGGTTGAAGATATTAATTACACGATGGTGACCGATCTACAAATCTCTGAACGCAGTAAAGCCACTGTCACAACGGATAATGTTGCCGCTCTGAAGCAAGGAACCTCTGGAGTTAAGGTGCAAACGAGCACTGAACAAGGTAACAGGGCAAAATATCAAACCCGCGTGGTCTCAAATGCCAACAAGGTAAACCTCAAGTTCGAAGAGGCGAAGCCAGTACTTGAAGCACAACTGGCCAAATCTATTGCCGGTATTATGTAACTCCTTTCAACTTCCCGTTGTCAGGAAATCTACCGCACTGACGATGAGATCTCTCATCTCAGGGCGGTAACTGTGAATATCCTCCTCATCAAGCTCATGAAGATAGACGGTCTGAATCAGCTGCGTCATCAGAATGTATCGTTCACCATCGATGTTAACGACCGGATTGATCTTGCTCATTCCGGGTAATGACGGACGCCATCTGACAAAAGGAATGATGACGCGTGTATTGAGATCGATTAGCTGGTCGGTCTGAGCTATGACGAAATACGGATATTCCGGATTATCCAGCCTTCTGAATACTGTTCCCTGATTCATTTAAAGACTCTCAGTGCTGCGCTGCTACCTGGAATAATGTGTTCGGCTGTGAACTTGTTCATGGCATCAATAGCCGCTTTATTCTCCTGTCGCCACCTGGCCTGACGTTCAGCACGTACCACGTCCTCAAGGGCAGAGTTGAGAGCAGCTGAAAGGTTGATATTCAACATCTTCGCTTCGTCCACCAGGGCGGCATCCAGCGAAATATTGGTGCTTCTTTTGCGCGACCGCATAGTCGTATTCATTGTTAAATCCTCTGCGCATCATGTATGCGCATAAATATAGCGCACTTTAGCTTCGCAGCGTAAGTGCCCATCGTTATTCCTGTGAAATTTCGCTTCCTCGCATGACTGCACAGGCGCAGCCATGCCTGCGGCGAGCGCTGGAATTTCTTATTAACCAACCATTTTGTCTCGGTGCCGATCAGGCAATACGAGTACTGCCGGGTAAATTCTATGAGCTTTGCAGGTAAAAATCTCACTCAGGGTGGGCAGATGACTGCCTATCGCTGGCGCATGTTCTTTCAGGTCAACAACTGGATTGGATTCTGGATATTCATCCTGTTTGCGGTGCTGGTTGCCATCATCTTTTTCTTGCGTATACCACAGGAAGTCCTGGATAACGGCTCACTGTGGTGGTTTGCCAGCATTAACAGCAGCTTCATCGACCTGATGCCGCCGGGCACGCCAAAACTCTATGACATCCATTACTGGTATGCCGCCACTCAGACGCAGATGGTCCTGAAAATGACCCTGCCACAGATACACACAGACCCTTACATGATGGCTATGGGAGAGCAGTTTTTTAATGAACTGCAGTGGGCCGTGCTGGTCAGTGGGGTATTCAGCATATGTGTATTTGTCGGCATCGCCTGGTACATAGCCGACATTGGCCGCAAAGAGAGTGAAGACCAGTATATATCTGGTATGCAGCTGACGGAAAACCCGGCCGAGGTGAACCGGCTGCTGCGTAAGAACCGGGAACTGTCCGACTTACGTGTGGGTGAACTGCACATGGTCAGGATGGCCGAAGTAATGAATTTCCTGATCCACGGCACGATTGGTGTAGGTAAGTCGACACTTATCCGCTGGCTGCTGGAGTTTATACGCAAACGTGGTGATCGGGCCATTATCTATGATTCTGGCTGCACATTTACCGAAACTCACTATAACCCCCGCAAGGATTTCATTCTTAACGCTCATGATGAACGTTGCGCCAATTGGGATATGTGGGGCGAGTGTGTTGATGCTGTGGATTATGACAACCTTGCAGCAAGCCTTATTCCCGTTGAGGGAGAATCCGATCCCTTCTGGGTATCCAGTTCCCGGACTATTTATGCCGACCTCGCTATAAGGATGTCTGCGGATCCAGAACGCAGCATTGAGAAATTTCTCAAGACATTGTTATCCCTCAGCATGAAAAGCCTGCGTGAATATCTGGCCAACACTCCATCGGCCAACCTGGTTGAAGAAAAAATTGAAAAGACTGCCATATCGATCCGCTCAGTGGTCACCAACTATGCCAAATCGCTGCGTTACCTGCAGGGACTGGATGACGGTACCAAACCGCCTTTTACCATCCGGGAATGGATGATACAGCCCCGGTATGACAACAGCTGGCTCTTTATATCCACACAGGCTCGACACCGAAAAAGTGTCCGGCCTCTGATATCTCTCTGGTTATCACTGGCCACCTTGTCTTTACAGAGTATGGGGGAGAACAGCGACCGCCGGGTGTGGTTTATCTGTGACGAAATTCCCAGCCTTCAGCGTATTCCGGAGTTGGCAGAAACGATGGCTGAAGCGCGCAAATTCGGCGGCTGTTTTGTCCTGGGAATGCAGAACATGGCGCAAATGATCCACGTCTATGGCCGTGAGCTGGCCAAAAGCATATTCGACCTGATGAACACCCGCATGTATGGCCGTTCACCAAGCGCGGAGATGGCCAAAGTAGTGGAAGACGAGTTGGGGCATCAGCGCAAACGAAAAATTCGTGAGCAGAACAGCTACGGTCTGGATCAAGTCCGTGATGGTGTGTCGCTGGGTAAGGATGAGGTTAACGACCCGATTGTCGATTACGACCAGATTATGCGTCTGCCTAACCTGAGTTTCTACGTTCGTATGCCGGGCGAATATCCGGTTGTCCGTCTGAAACTCAAATACCGTAAACAGAAGAAACACCATCCCGGACTGATTGAAAGGAACATTCGCGATGCACTGAGTCCCGAACTGGAAAGGGTGATTCAAAAAAATGAGCGGGCAACCTCAGTCGCCGGTTTGTCCTTCCCTACCGGTGATGAAATATTGGAAATGGCGAGTGGTAATGCATCTGCTTCTACAGGCGATACAGTCATTACTTCCCATCCTGCAAACGTTGTGACAACAGAAAAAGAAACTCTACCGGCAGACGTTGCTCCTGTATCTGCCCGGACCACAAAACCAGTGCCGCAGCCGGAACGCATTGTTTCTCCACCAGTGGGACCCGATAAAAAATCCCGTGACGGGCAGATTTCCTCCGGCGTGGAGACAAATAATGTGTTTCCTCTGTCTTTCACCCGGAAAACACCACAGGAAACACCGGTACCTTCCGTTTCAGCAAATGACGCCCCCGGCTCTGTAGAGCCTGCCATTCCTGTCGTGCCTGATTCTGTTGTTCAGGACAGTACTCTGCCAGCGGCATTGCGTAGTCTCCGTCACCGTACGTCTGGTACAGAAAAGCCAGTCACCTCAGCCCTGGATATGTTGCAAAAAGCTCGCCAGAGACCAACAGCATCTGGCAACGATCCGCAAGGTGAAGAAGACGCTGCAGGGGAAACGATGAACCTGGAGGCTCGTATCACCCCGAATAGTGAGGGGGGAGTGACGGTCACGACATCAGGAAAAAAAGCCCAGGCAGACGTCAGTCAGGAATCACATCAGGCGAATAAACACCTCGCTCATGACGAAGAAAACATTTTACTGCACCGCCATCCTGACGACTTGGGTTACGGCGAAAACGATCAACATTATGACGACAGAGAACCTGAATTATGATGTCAGTCGCCCCTATTGGCTCGGCAGCCGACGCTGCCGGCTATTACAGTCATTCCGACAACTATTATTTCCTCGGTAACCTGCAGAGTCTCTGGATGGGGGAAGGCGCTGACGCGCTGGGCCTCGATGGTCAGGTCAGGGGAGATGACCTGACCGCTGTACTGGAAGGCCGCTTACCCGATGGTTCCCGCCTGGGTAAAGAAATTAATGGTAATCATGTTCACAGACCCGGGCATGACCTGACCTTTTCCGCACCCAAAAGTGTCTCAATACTGGCCCTTATTGGAGGGGATAAGGAGATGCTGGAAGCCCATAACCATGCTGTTCGTATTGCGGCGGGTTATGTTGAGAAACTGATTTCTGCCCGTGATACGAAAGATGGTGTCACCTCCATCGTTCACACCGGCAAAATGGTAGCCGCAGCATTCACTCATGATACCTCGAGAAATCTTGACCCTCAGCTGCACACACACCTTCTTGTCGCCAACATGACAGAACAGGATGGAAAGTGGAAAGCACTGGCCACCGACTATATCCATAATGCCGGTTTTATTGAGACGGTTATGAAAATGCAGGTGACGCTCGGGAAAATTTACCGGAGTGCTTTGCGAAGTCGTGTGGAGGCGTTGGGCCATGAGGTAGAGGAAGTCGGTAAACATGGCATGTGGGAAATAAAAGGCGTCCCGGAAGAAGTCCGGGAGGAGTTTTCCTCACGCGGACGGGAAATTCAGGGGGCAATCGGCGCAGAGGCCACGTTGCGCAGCCGAGATGTGGCTGCAAAAGATACCCGTCGTGCCAAAGTTGATCCCTCGAGGCTGCGTCTTATGGAGCGCTGGCAGGAGCAGATGAAAGAGAAGGGATTTGATCTCAGGGCCTATCAGGAAAGCGTTCAATCACACGAACACCCTGTCCAGGAAAAGGTATCGGAAGCAGAGAACTCGCTCAGCAACACAGCTGTAAAGCCGGGTTTTCCCACATCAAAAACGCCGGAACGGGTACCCGATAAAGAGGGGGAGAAAACGGCTTCACAACCGCGTGACAGCAGGGCGTATCGCACTTTGGACAGCCGCCTCGGTGAGTCACTCCCTGCCCCGGAAGTGACAGATGCTGTCCGTCAGGCTATCTCACAACTGAGTGACAGCAAAACACGTTTCACCTTTGGTGAGCTGATGCTGACAACGGCCGAGCTGAGTGAAAAACTACCTGAAATTAAAGACATTCGCGCCGCCATTGATGCGTCACTAAAAGACGGCATGATTGTGCCCCTGGACAGCGAGAAAGGGGTATTCACGTCAAGGATCCACTTGCTGGATGAATTGTCTATTCAGGCTCTGAGCCAGGAGCATATTAAATCGACAAGCGTGGTCAGTTTTTCCCGACCGGAGCTGTATGCGCCCCCGGCACTGGCCGTTGTGGAACAGGACTCTCTGGTACTGATGAATGCGCCGTCAGGTGTCGCGGGCATCCGTGACCTTGCCACTCAGCTTACCGGTATCTCTACATCACTTGGTCGGGATGTTCAGGTCCTGGCCAGTTCCGCTGAACGTGCCATATCACTGGAGAAATCAGACGTACTGCGTGACCGTATTATCAGTCGCCAGCATATCCTGAGCGGCGATTTTCACCTCAAATCCCAGAGCACGCTGATTGTTGAAGGAGCTGAACGTCTGGGACTTAAGGAAACGCTGGTTCTTCTGGGTGAAGCCCGCGCTCAGGATGCTCAACTGGTCTTCCTTGACAGCGCCGGTCGTCAGGCAAACGGTAATGCCATGTCGGTACTGGAGTCCGCTGGAATAAGCCGCTCCCGTCGGACAGAACCTGCTCCCGGGCTGGAAGCAACGGTGGTCAGTATTCCGGACAAACGTGATCGATATGAATCGCTGGCTACCCGTTTTGCCGATCTGAATGGAGGAAACGAAAACGTCACCGCCGTAGTGGTCGGAAAGCGTGAACAGACACACCTGACGGGGTTAATCCGTAATGCGCTGCAAAATGCCGGGCAACTGGCCCGTGATGGTGTGGACATCGAAGCCAGACAACCCGTCTGGCTCGATAAGCGAACTCGCCGGATGCCTGGTTCTTATCGCCCTGGCATGGTACTTGAGGATCGTAGTGATTCCAGAAACCGTCAGTCTTACGTGATTGATCGGGTGCATGAGGATACCCGAGTACTTTCACTCATTGACGGGGATGGGGTGCTTACCCGGATGAAATTAAGTGATGTCACAGCAGACTGGCGTCTTTTTAACCGTGAAACACTGAATGTTTCTTCCGGAGAAAGACTTCTGGCTGTAGCCGGAGATCGTGAGCACCACCTGAAAGCTAAAGACCGCCTCGAAGTAACAGGGATCAGCGAGAAGGGAATTGAGGTCAGGCGTGGTGAGGATGTGCTGACGCTACCTAAAAATCAGCCATTGTATGTGACGCATGCTTATGTGAGCGCCCCTGGAGGAAGGGATAACGATACCGGTGTGGTGCTGGCCGCACTGAACAGCCGGGATATATCAACTCAGACCATGAATTCACTCGCGCAAAGTGGCCATCGCGCGGAGATTTTCACTGCAGAGGTGCAGGACAGGGCAGAGGCACGACTGCAAAGGATGAAAACGAATGTGTCGCCCGTGCAGTTGGTTCGCACACTCAGTGGGCAGGATAATGTCAGTAGCGCGGTTGAAACCCTGCAAGACAGCGTACGTACTGAGGCTGGGCTTGCTGTCTGGCGCGCGGTCAACGACCAGAGAACGGTGGCGTTCAGCCCGCTGGATCTGGCTAAAGATGCTGTGAAATATCATCCTGACCTGGATGCAATCGGGCTTGAAATTGGCTCAATGCTTAAAACCGGTGAGCTGTTGCAGGTTTCACTCAGCGGAGAACCCAGGCTGGTAGCCCGTTCAACCTGGGAGATGGAAAAGGCAATCCTGCGTGTCGTGGAACAGGGGAAAAACACGCAGTTACCGTTACTCGACCATGTCCCTGAAAGAGTCATGAACGGACTAACTGACGGTCAGAGAAAATCCACCACACTGGTGCTTGGCAGTACTGATCAGTTTATAGGGATTCAGGGGTATGCCGGTGTAGGGAAAACAACACAAATTAAGGCAGTTATTGCTGCACTGGATACTCTGTCAGCAGGCGTACGTCCGGTACTGACAGGGCTGGCACCGACACACCAGGCAGTGAAGGAGATGAGTGATGTAGGTGTCCAGGCACAGACAATTAAATCATTTATTGTGGAGCATGAGCAGGCTACAGCAGGTGGTGAGAAACCTGATTATAAAGGGCAGGTGTTTCTTGTTGATGAATCCTCAATGGCAGGAAACCAGGATACTGCTGCGCTGTTTCAGGCGATTGCGGCAGGGGGCGGCCGCGCTGTTTCTATGGGGGACATCGACCAGTTCGAATCTGTCGATGTTGGTGCACCCTTTAAGCTGATGCAGGAACGCAGCCCGATGGACGTGGCCATCATGAAGCAGATAGTTCGTCAGAAAGACGTCCAGCTGCGAGGGGCGGTTCATGACATTATCGATAATCGTATTGATGCAGCCCTGAAACGAATTGAGGCCCAGCCCGATGACCGCGTGTCGCGTAATGTCGATGCGATAGTGCCTGCCAGCGCCTTTCTGGAAACGGAATCGCCGGTGGATGATATTGTGGAAGACTGGACGGGCCGGACACAGGATGCACGTGCCCGCACTCTTATCATTACTCAGCTTAACGCGGACCGTCGGGCGGTAAACGCAGGCATTCATGCCTCGCTGGCTGAGCGTGGAGAGCTGGGTGAGAACGCGGTCAGGGTGCCTGTGCTTGAAAAAATCACGCATACACGTCATGAGTTCAACCAGACTCAGGCCTGGCAGGCGGGAATGGTGGTTAAACGCGGTGATCGTTATCAGGATGTACTGGCCGTTGACCGTAATGGCAGAACCGTAACAGTGCGTGATGAAGAAGGCAGAATTGGCCTGTATTCACCCCGGGAGCTTATTACCGGTGACGTGCAGCTGTTTCACCGACGGGAGATAGAAGTCAGAGCTGGTGATTTACTGAAATTTACGGCAACCGATCGTGATTTGGGCCAGACAGCGAATAAGCGATATACCGTCGAGTCCGTCAGTGAAACAGGTGATATCCGGCTTAAGGGCGAGGCAGGACGCATAACCATTAACCCGAAAGATGTTCGCGCACAGCAGCACATAGACTACGGCTGGGCTGTAACCGGGTATGGCGCACAAGGTACCAGCACCGATTACGTGATCTCTCTGGAAGGCACAGAAGAAGGGCGTAAGGCCCTGGCCACCCGCCGGGCCTTTTACATATCCGCTTCGCGTGTGAAAGAGCACGTCCAGATTTATACCGACGGTAAGCAGGACTGGATCAAAGCAGTCAAATCCCCGGAACGTGACATCAAAACCGCCCACGATGCGCTTGCACCTGAAACGCAGCGAAAACAGGCAAAAGCCATCTGGTCAATGGGACAGCCAGTCAGTAAGACTGCAATTGGTCGGGCATGGATGCGACACCAGAATATGTATGAGTCATCCCTTACCGCAAGAATTATCCCTGCAACCCGACGTTTTCCGGAGCCAGCTCTCGCTCTGCCTGTCTATGACAACAATGGCAAAAGCTCTGGGCTGGCACTGGTTTCTCTGGTAGCCAGTCCTGAAGGGAAACTGACACAGGGCGAGATCCGCATGGTGATGAGTGAACGCGGTCGCGGAGCTCTGCTGCAAAGGAGCAAGTCCGGGAATACGGTCGTTGTAAGCGAACTGTCGTTGGCGCTCGATGCGGCCCGCAACCGTCCGGAGGATGGTGTGGTCTGGCAGGTTGGACCGGAGTCACCTTCAGCACAATTGATTAAAGTGAGTGGCGGTGAACGACGGGAGTTCGAAGAAATCAGTGTTCAACGTGTCAGCCGTCAATCTGCTGAGTTCATTCTGCCTGAAACCGAACAAAACGCCGATAAAAATGCCCCGGTCGATTTCAGCCTTATTCGTGAGCAGGATGAAGCCCGTAAGCGCACAGAAGAGTCTCTGGCTGTCAATGCCGGTAAAACATCAGGGGAAGCTGCAGAGCCGTTGTCGGTGAAAATGATTCACCAGCCTGCCGAAGAACTGAACATCAAACCGGAGATTTATGATGCTGACGGACAGAAAGATATTTCTGAACCCGATAAAAACACTCTCAGAAGAATAGCTTCAACAGAGGACAGGCAGGATCTTGAAGCGGCAAGATTACTACGGGCCGGGCAGGAAATTGATACCGGACGAGGTACTGAAATTTCCGGCGTATCCCGTCAGGTGACTGAACTGGCTCGTAATGAACGGGATATCGCACGGCAAACAAACAATCCTGAGCAGGGCCGTATGCCGGAGCGTGAAGAACAGTCACTCACCCGAAACATTCAGAAAGAACGCTAATCCCCAATCCGCCATTGAAAGTGAGAAACCATTTATGAAGAGAACGATCTTATCTCTGCTAATCGTTGCCACATCCAGTTTTGTAAGTTTTACGTCGCCGGCTGCAGCCCCACAATCCCCATTCACGCCGGAGCAGGAAAGGAGAATCGGTGAGATTGCTGCAGACTACCTGGTGGCACATCCTGACGTTCTGATAACCGTCAGTAAAAAAATTCAGGAACAACAGCGACAAAGGGTGGAACTGAATTATGCCGTTCGGGTGATGGACAATCAAAAACTGCTGCTGAATGACGCTGATACGCCAGCTACAGGACCTGCGCGTGCAAAAGTGGCGGTTATAACATTTTTTGATTACCAGTGCGTGTTCTGCAGCAGGCTGGCTCCAGGTCTGGAAAAAATCATGCTCGCGCGTCCGGATGTTCTCTATGTCTTTAAAGAATTACCAATCTTTGGTGATCGTTGGGAAAATTCCCGGAAAGCAGCTGAACGTGGCTTATCAGTCTGGAAGCAAAAGGGGGCTGATGCGTATATGACTTACCATAATGCCATTTACAGAACAGGCCATGATGAAGGAAACCTAAGCGCAGAAGATATTTCAGAAGCTTCCCGTCAGGCGGGCTGGAAGGCTGCCCCCGGGACAGAGGATTTCACCCCAGCGCTTTCCCGAAACAATGAACTGGCCGCAAAGTTGGGACTCACAGGCACCCCAGGCATTATTGTTATGCCCGTCAGCGACGCGACACCTCAAAAAATCACTGTGTTCCCGGGCTTTATTCCCGCAGAAAAAATGCTGTCCGCCATCGATAAGGCATCCAGGTAACATACGCCCCGACCTGACGACAGTTTCCCGCCAGAAAACGTTGTCAGACAGTACCGGTTCGTTCCTGCCTTTAAAAGATCCCGCAACTTTGCGTACCCTATGCCTGATGTTGTGAGAAACGTATCCAGACATACCTCATGAAGTAGCTTATTTCTAGTTCAACTGAACGCGATCCAGTTGCTTTTCGTCACGATCCTCGATCTTTTCGTATGGAAAATTTACGAGTGAAAAGGTAAACTTCCTGGACGTACAGAAGCCTTGTGGTGGGGTATTCTGTTGAATAATTTTAGTTTTACACCCAATCCAAATTCTGTTGGCTGCTTTGTGGTGAGGCAGATGGGCGCAAAACTTTGTTTCGGAAGAAATGCGGACTTCCGGAAGCAGGAACGTGGATGGGAGCGTATCCATAAAACGCTCAGGAGCAGGTGACGGAGAATATCCGGAGCCTGAATGCACAAACCCCCCGAAATCTGTCGAATCTTGGCGGAATCAGTCAGAGATCAGGGGGTCCAAAAGCAGGCGCGTTGCCTGTGAAGGATTATAACGCATGCACCATATAAAACAACACCCGACCGCCATAAGAAAAGGTCGGTGTGACTGAAAAAAAACCTACCTTTTACAGACAGGTCAAAAATCCTAATCCGGAATTCACTCCGCGAGAGGGTAAAAAGACACTGCCGTTCTGCCGTAAGCTGATGGCGAAAGCCGAGGGCTTTACATCCCGTTTTGATTTTTCTATCCATGTGGCGTTCATGCGATCGCTGGGTAAACGGCATCGTATGCCGCCGGTACTGCGTCGCCGTGCCATCGATGCGCTGCTGCAGGGATTGTGCTTCCACTATGACCCGTTGGCCAATCGTGTACAGCGCTCCATTACCAATATGGCCATCGAGTGCGGTCTGGCCACAGAATCAAAAAGCAGCAATCTGTCCATCACGCGCGCCACGCGGGCACTGAAGTTTATGTCGGAGCTGGGGCTTATAACGTACCAGACAGAATATGACCCGCAGATTGGCTGTAATATTCCGACTGACATCTCCTTTACGCCGGCGCTGTTTTCCGCACTCGATGTTTCTGACGTGGCTGTACTGGCCGCGCGCCGCAGCCGCGTTGAGTGGGAAAACAAGCTGCGTAAAAAGCAGAGCCTGGAACCGCTGCAGATGGATGAACTGATAGCGAAGGCCTGGCGCTTTGTACGCGAGCGGTTCCGTAGCTATCAGTCGGAACGTAAACTGCACGGACTGAAGCGCGCCCGTGCGCGACGTGATGTCGACAGAACCCGCAAGGACATTGAAACTTTGGTGAAGCAGCAACTGACGCGAGAACTCGCCAGTGGTCGCTTTACCGGAGGCGGCGATGCGATAAAACGGGAACTTGAGCGGCGTGTCACAGAGCGCATGCTGATGTCGCGTGGCAACAATTACACGCGGCTGGCCACCGTCCCCATATAGCTCTTCCTGACCGAAAAATCCGGCTGACGCCGGAGGATTTCTCACGTCTGTACCTCTCTCCTGCCTGTTAATCTACCTAATCCGCGCTGTTTTAACTTCAAAAATGCACTGAAATTCACCTGCAGTGGCCCGGGTTTCATCCGTCGACCCTGTTTGCGGTCGTCAGATTTAGTTATCAACATATAACTGCAAGGGAAATTTCCATTGGGCTACAACCGTTATGCATACAGAGCGCCAGCCGCTGTAATTTCAATGTGCGTGGTTTCCTTTAAAAACCTGCTCTGTACTTCTTTTAAATACATAATTTCTAACTCTTATAAATACATAACCTGTTCATCGCCTGCCCTGTGGACAGGCTCGGAGAATGACCGACCTTGCAGCGGACTCACGTCCGCGCCGGTTCGGAAAAACCAGAGGTAGCTCCCGCCTCTTCGTGGCGGGCAAAAACCAGAAATAATAGTTACAACATCCAAAATATTTAGCCAAAAATCAGTGCCCACCCGACCATCCAGCCCCTCCCCACCACTGAAAAGCGCCGCCGCCCCGG
>NZ_SZWU01000084.1:0-2579 GCF_005280935.1 Citrobacter sp. wls757
CACCATTGTGTGGCGTGGGTGGCGGGTGCGCCCAATGACTCGCAGCAGCTAGGGTTTTCAGACGATGGCGAACCGGCGGGTACGGCAGGTAAACCGATGCTCGCGCAGCTGATGGGGAGCGGTGTCGGCGAGATTACCGCTGTAGTCGTGCGCTACTACGGCGGTATCCTTCTCGGTACTGGAGGGTTGGTAAAAGCCTACGGTGGTGGTGTGAATCAGGCGTTGCGCCAGTTAACGACACAGCGCAAGACGCCATTAACCGAATATACTTTGCAGTGTGAGTACGGTCAGCTGGCAGGCATTGAAGCCTTGCTGGGGCAGTTTGACGGTAAAGTCGTTGCCAGTGATTACCAGGCTTTTGTTCGGCTCAGGGTGGCGCTTCCTTTTGCCAAAGTGGATGAGTTTTCGGCAAAACTGGCGGATTTTAGTCGTGGTTCATTGCAATTGTTAGCGATTGAAGAATAATCCCCACCTCATTTTAAAGAACTAAGGAAGCGGCAGAGATGCATTTTCGCGCCATCACCCGAATCGTTGGACTACTGGTCATCTTATTCTCGGGGACAATGATTATCCCCGGACTGGTAGCGCTCATCTACCGCGATGGGGCAGGGCGTGCATTCACCCAAACTTTCTTCGTTGCTCTGGCGATCGGCTCCATGCTGTGGTGGCCAAACCGTAAAGAGAAGGGCGAGCTGAAATCGCGCGAAGGATTTCTGATTGTCGTTTTGTTCTGGACCGTTCTGGGCAGTGTGGGTGCGCTACCGTTCATCTTTGCAGAAAGCCCTAACCTAACGATAACCGACGCTTTTTTTGAATCCTTTTCCGGATTAACCACTACAGGTGCGACGACGCTGGTGGGGCTGGATTCATTGCCACACGCGATTCTCTTTTATCGCCAGATGCTGCAATGGTTCGGCGGGATGGGGATCATCGTGCTGGCGGTGGCTATCCTGCCTATTCTTGGCGTTGGTGGGATGCAGCTCTATCGTGCAGAAATGCCGGGGCCGCTGAAAGATAATAAAATGCGCCCGCGTATTGCCGAAACGGCGAAAACGCTGTGGCTAATCTATGTATTACTGACGGTGGCGTGCGCGCTGGCGCTATGGTTTGCCGGGATGCCCGCGTTTGACGCCATTGGGCACAGTTTTGCCACAATCGCCATCGGTGGTTTTTCCACACACGATGCCAGCGTGGGGTATTTCGACAGTCCCACGATTAACACCATCATTGCTATCTTCTTGCTGATCTCCGGTTGTAACTATGGTCTGCACTTCTCTTTATTAAGTGGGCGTAGTCTGAAGGTCTACTGGCGGGATCCGGAATTCCGCATGTTTATCGGCGTGCAGTTGACGCTGGTGGCAGTCTGTACGCTGGTGCTATGGATACACAATACCTATGGCTCGGCGCTCACGACGATCAACCAGGCCTTTTTCCAGGTGGTATCGATGGCGACGACCGCCGGATTTACCACGGACAGTATTGCCCGCTGGCCGCTGTTTCTGCCAGTGCTGTTGCTGTGTTCTGCTTTTATCGGCGGCTGTGCCGGGTCGACGGGCGGTGGCTTGAAGGTGATTCGTATCCTGCTGCTGTTTAAGCAGGGTAACCGCGAATTGAAACGACTGGTCCATCCGAATGCGGTTTACAGTATCAAACTGGGTAACCGTGCGTTGCCGGAGCGAATTCTTGAAGCCGTATGGGGATTCTTCTCTGCCTATGCGCTGGTCTTTATTATCAGTATGCTGGCGATTATTGCGACCGGTGTTGATGACTTCTCCGCGTTTGCCTCTGTTGTGGCAACGTTGAATAACCTGGGGCCTGGACTGGGGGTTGTCGCCGACAACTTTGCCAGTATGAACCCTGTGGCGAAGTGGATCCTGATTGCCAATATGCTGTTTGGTCGTCTGGAGGTCTTTACTCTGCTGGTGCTCTTTACCCCTACCTTCTGGCGTGAATAATGGAGTAACACGTGAAAACACTGATTCTTTTTTCTTCCCGGGACGGACAAACGCGTGAAATCGCTGAATATCTGGCTTCTGAACTCAAAGAGCTGGGCGTTTGGGCAGATGTTGTTAATTTGCATCGTACCGCGGAGCCGGACTGGCAAAATTATGACAGCGTGGTAATTGGCGCCTCGATTCGCTACGGTCATTACCATGCTGCTTTTCAGGAGTTTGTGAAAAAGCATGCCACACGGCTGAATTCGATGCCGAGCGCGTTCTACTCCGTAAACCTGGTTGCCCGTAAACCGGAGAAACGTACGCCGCAAACCAACAGCTATGCGCGTAAGTTCCTGATGAGTTCGCCGTGGCGACCAGACCACAGCGCAGTCATTGCGGGTGCTTTGCGGTATCCACGCTATCGCTGGTATGACCGCGTTATGATCCAACTGATAATGAAGATGTCAGGTGGTGAAACGGATACAAATAAAGAAGTGGTGTATACCGATTGGGAACAGGTTGCGAGATTCGCGCGGGAAATAGCCCAATTAACCAACAAAGCGTTGTTAAAATAAACGTAAAGCATAAAAAATACGCACTCGGAAGAATATTTTAAATTTCCCCTTGTCAGCCTGAAATAAC
>NZ_SZWU01000083.1:0-16255 GCF_005280935.1 Citrobacter sp. wls757
AAGGTCGTAGGTTCGACTCCTATTATCGGCACCAGTTAAATCAAGTAGTTAGGCGAATATCCTCCTTCTTTTCATAGGCCAGCCTTAATCAATGTAACGGCGGGTGTAAGCGAATTTAATCTACGTTAATCAACGCAAAATTCTTCTCAGCGATCTAGTTTTCCTCAGTTAGCTAGCCAAACGCTGGGCTATTTTCTCCCTGATTTTTACGAATAAAATTCATGCTATAGCTATTCCCGCTACTAATAGCGGGAATAGCTATAGCTGTGTTTATGTGCAAACAAAAAAACGCCAGCGTTAGAAAGGCTGGCGCGGGTGGTGGGATTAGGAGAATGAAGTGTTATGCATCGGCTACAGATGCATATTTCTCGGGTGGGGCTGGAATCATCATCGTAAATGTCGCTCCTGGAGAAGGTGACCAGTAGTGATATTGCTGATGGATATATAACCCTGACGTTTCATCAATCCAGTGGCTCGGCGGGCACGAAGAATGTCGATACTGCTGATGAAGGGAGACTGCTCCATAATCGTAAATCCACTACGGTCAGTACGTACCAGCTCATATTTTTCGACGATAAAATTCACTGCGTTGCTGAGTGAGATACCAGCATTGATATGTTCACGAATAGTGCTTTCATCGCTGAACGGAGTGTCATTAAGGGTCAGACCATAGTGTTGTGCCAGAAGATGTTTGAGTAGTATCTGCCAGACCTCGACAGGCGACAGGCGTGATGAAACAGGCTCCGTGGTCGGTGCAGTTGAAATTTGCATGCGTTGAGTCCTGATAAATGAGTATTGAGGAAGTTCTAGCTGGTTTCTGATTGAGGATAAATTACGATGTAAACGTAACCGCAACTCCCCAACGTATCTGACTCGCAGGCGAAACCGTTGCGGATATAGATGTATTGTTTAGCCTCACGTGGGTCGAGTTTGCCGCTAAGCAGAGCGGTTTCCATATCCCGGATTAATGCTGGGAAGACCGCATCCAGCGCTGCGGATTGTTCCGGGCTGAATGTGCCGGGAAGCGTGGCACGGTCGGCCAGAAAATGCAGCCGTCGACCTTCCTGAACTAACCGGGCGCTGAATGATGGAACGGTTTGACTGTGTAAACCCCAAACGTGTTCCTGAACAGGTTCTTTAGTCATCGTGATATTCCAGACTTATCGTAGTGTCACGCTACGCAGGATGGCATACGGGCCGTCGCGGTCCTGACGACGTTCAGCAAAAACGGCTAGTACGCCGCTGATATCCTGGACGTGGCGACCAGTGTAATGGCAGACGCTACCGGTCCAGCGGTAACGACCTTTACAGTACGTTGCCAGACGTGAACCGGGCGTTTGGCGGTAAAGCATCATCGCATGGCGCTTGCTGATGATTTTCATAGCCATCCCCGCTCGGCAAACGAGACGATCTCCCGGTGGCCGATGATGAGATGGTCGAGAACCCGTACATCAACCAGTAACAGCGTGTTTTGTAGGTTGCTGGTGAGCAGTCGGTCTGCCCTGCTGGGCTCTGCCATACCGGAGGGATGGTTATGCGCGAGGATCACCGCTGCTGCGTTATGCCGCAGAGCTGCCTTTACGATTTCGCGAGGATGGACCTCTGTATGGTTGATGGTGCCGGTGAACAGAGTTTCGCAGGCCAGCAACTGGTGCTGGTTATCCAAAAACAGAGCGACAAACTCTTCCCGCTCCAGCACAGCCATCTTTAACCGCAACCAGTCACGGGTTTCGGTTGCGGAGAGGAATGACACGCCGGGCTGTCGCAGGTGTTTATCCAGCAGGTTCAAGGCCCTTTGAATTGTTCGCTGTGCATATGGCGTTAAGGCTAGTGGTACGACGGGAGCGGATGCGGGTATCAGTGATATTACAGTGCTCATTTATCCTCCTTTTTCAGTCGGCAGTCTCTTCAGCCCAGCGCCTGCTGCATTTGCTCAGCCATCACCCACAAAGCACGGTTAAGCTTCAGATCGCCATCGATCCCTTTCACTGCGCGGGTATGGCTACGCTTGCCTTGGGCAGTACGAGCGCTCAAACCACCTTTTATCAGGTTTTCCTGTAGCCGATTGAACACGGTCCACAGATCGCTGGATTCGTCCTGCCAGCGACGTGGCGCAAGGATTTGTTCTTCGGTTACTGGCTGATGCTCCTCTCCAAAACGATAGGTCAACGCCGCTTTCGCAAATGCTTGTTGAGCCGGAGGAGGAAGCATGAGGCTTTGCATTGAGTCACGCTTTTCTTCAATTCGGTCAAAAACCCCAAGCACTTCATAAGCTCCTTCAATCACTTTCTCTACCACGTTTCCTTTATGCGGTACGCGCACCTCGCCAAAACTCTCACCGCATATCAGCCCATTCTGGCAAACTGCACGAAATAATCCTGGTAGCATCTGGTATGAACTTGAGCCATCGTGGCTGTTTAGCAGAATGATCTCGGGCACCTGCTTACCTGTGATTTGGTCTTCGCGACGCAGACGAAGCATGTGTTTAGTGTGCTCACGTTTACCGGGATCGCGAACTCGGGCCTGACAGGCAAAGAACGGCTGAAAACCTTCCCGTTGCAGGCTTTCAAGTAGAGTAATAGTTGGAATACAGGTATATCGTTCACTACGGGATTCATGCTTTTCAGCGCTGAATACGCTGGGAACGTTGTTCATCATTTCATCGCGCGTTAATGGACGGTCGCGACGGATAAGATTGACCCTGCCAAAGCGGGAAGCTAAGCGCATAAATAACTCCTTTTCTGAATTCATCGGCATAAAAAGAAAGAGGCCATGCTCCCGAAAGAACATGGCCTCTGATACTGCGAACTACGTTATTCGAATCTGTTAACGACCCATATATTCCACTTTTGCACCTGTGGCCTTGCCATCATTGCCAACAGTGACCACTACCTTGTCGTATGTGCGGTATCCAGCATTGTAGATTTCAAATACCACGGTATTTCCCTTCACTTCATAGCTGCCAAAATCTGCGGCCTCAGCGGTTTCGCTGTCATACTCTTTTGTATATGCCTGTTTGGCTGCTTTCATTACTGAACCTTTATTTATCTCTGGTGAACTGCTCCCTGCGCTGGTGGGAAGAGCAGAGACGTATTTCGGGCAGACGCTCATCATGTCGCCACGAGTGAAAGTCATTTGTCCGCCAAAAACTTGCAGGGTTGAAACCTCCTGGCTGGCAATGGAGACAATCGCTTTTTTAGCTGCCGTAGTAGCCTGACCCCCTTCGACTTCAACTGCTTTAAATCCTGTTTGCTGGTTGCACATCTGGGAAGAGGGAACCATATTGCCGTTGACACTAATGCGGCTCCCCATTAATTCCTGCGGACCATTAGGACAACCCTGAAGCTGTCCGAATATGCCAATAGTGTCATTTTTCAGCATCACCAGTGCCTGACCATTATCAGTCATAGTCTGACACCAGCCGTTTTTTACAGCCCAATTACCAGCCTGAGCCGATACCGAAGCGGCAGATAACACAATTGCAATGGCTGTCTGAATTTTCATATATCACCTTGTGGATTGATCAGGAGTAGTCACGAGGGGATAACGAGCGGATAAAACGCTGATGTGTGATTAATGTCCATGTCGTTATTCCTGTCTCCCTACCTGCCAGACTCCTAAAGACTTCTGTGAGGAAAATACCCTTGTTTTTGATAGGTAAAAGCGATCAATAGAGGGATGATTTATCGATTTTTTAATAGATAAAAACGATCGATATGTCATTATTGATCGTTTTTATAGATCGATGAACCAATTTTTGAACAATTGATTTTTGGCCCTGAATAGCCGCATTCAGCCGAAGAGTTTGTCCCAGAGGCTGGTTGCTAACTGCACCAATTTTTCACGTAACCGGCATAGCAAAACCCGCAATCCGGAAGGCAGAGAGTTTGAATCAATGACGGAATCAAATGCGCTGCCAGCTATTTCACCAAATTGCTGCCGCACAGCGGAGTCGCTTTCAGCGTTTTTATGTTCAGACTTCAGTTGCCGATAGACTGTACTACTGGCTTGTGGAGGCAAAGCATGCACCATGAGTTCTACCAGGGCTGACAGGTTGTAGCTAGTGTGCGCAGACACCGCCATCACGGGGAAAGAGGATGAAAGCTGTCCGGCAACCATCGAGCTAATAACGGCAAGAGAAAGGCATTGCTCTGCATCCGGAAGTGCCTGCCATTCATCGCCATCAGGTACTGGCCGTACCCGGTCTGCCTGGGACAGCACAAACAGAAATCTCGATGGGTCGGCACCGGCGTTCAGCAGAGCCCGATGTGTGGCAATATCCGTTGCCCGTGCACGGTCGTCGGCCCTGAGGACCCATATCATCAAATCCAGTTCAGCAAGCAGTTGCTGGTACAGTGAGAGATAGGTTTCATCCTTTTCCGGAGTCTCTCCCACCCCCGGCAAGTCAACCAGCGTCATGCTACGTTCACCAACGGTCAGCACCAGTCGTTGCGGCTCGCGGGTGCAGGCCATTAGATCACTGGTCAGACATACCGGCTGCTGGAACAGTGCATTGCAGAGAGAAGATTTACCGGCACCGGTTTTGCCCATGATGCCGATTACTGGTTCGTAATGAATGGCGTGCTGAAGTCTTGAAAGAATTCGGTCGCAAGCGTGTTGGGGTAAGAATGAAAGTTGTGAGCGTAAAGCCTCAGTACTAGCTAGTGTATCGGGGGCATCGGACATGGTTACTCCTGTGAAATGATAGGGACGGAATGAAGTATTCCGATTGTTCACAGAGGTAATGAAGGCGTGAGATTTTTTGGAATCTTTTAATAAAGCAACGAGTGTTTAGATTACGGACTGACCAATATAGTGCTTGTTCATACTCCTCCTCACAGGTGGTTATATGCCTAGGCCAGACAGTGCTAAGTCTGTACTGTATTACTTTGAGGGTGCAGGTTCGCAAGGTAGTTTGCTATCAGAGCCAAGTATGGAACACTGATTCTGGTAATTTGGAGGAAATGATGGCCTGCGTCGTTGGGTGGATAATCCGACAATAAAAGGGATCCATGAGAGTTCCGAAGAGTTTGATACGCATGTTCGCTCCGTGCTAGGAACGGACTTGTTTGTACACCACAAAAGCTTGGAGCCTCCCGAGAACCTTATTGAAGAGATAGCATGTTGACCAAATTTTAGAAATGCTGCAAAGTGATTGCTGCAACCGTGTTGATTTAGTACCAGTTCCAATATTTCCCTAGAAATAAAATCAGGTTACAGAGGACGTATGCACATTACAAAGCTATCCCTAGTAAATTACAGAAACTTTAAAAATGTAAAATTACTTTTCAATAATGAAATAAATACAATTATTGGTGAGAATGGTTCTGGTAAAACTAACTTATTCCGAGCAATGAGATTATTACTCGATAATTCAATGCCTCGTTCTGCCACTAAGCTCGCTGAAGGGGATTTTTGCAGGACGTTAGGTAACTGGCGGGGCCATTGGATCATTATTAGTATTGAGTTTAGTGATATTGCTAGCGATGAAGCTAGCCAGTCTCTATTCCTTCATGGTTTAGGAAATGCTGAAGATGAGATTGTAACTAGAGCAACATACAACTTGATATTCAGACCTAAGGCAAACATCCGCCAAGCACTGGCACAACTTCCGCAAGGGAATGTGGATGCTTTAGAAAATTATTTGGACATTATAAATATTGATGACTATGAAACCATCCTGACTGGCAAAAGTATTGCTGATTTCAATGATCCGGTTGCATACAAAAACATAGTTGGTGACTTCGAAAGAGTCATATTTCCGGAAAGATTGAATAATTCTGAAATCGGGATAAAATTACCAAATATTCTTAATATGCCAAATGAAGTTTCATTTACTTTTATTAAAGCCTTAAGGGATGTAGTATCTGACTTTCATAGTAATAGAACCAACCCCTTACTTACGTTATTAAAACGTAAGTCGGGAGGGATTAGCCATGATGACTTCCAGCCTATTGCTGATTTAATTGGGACATTAAACAGTAACATTGAAGGTCTAACAGAGATATGTGATGTCCGTGATGATATTGTTAGTACTATTGGTGACACAGTGGGCGATACGTACTCTCCTGACTCTATTTCGATTCGTTCTGGCTTAACAGATGATGCTGACCAGCTTTTTCAGTCATTGAAACTTTTTGTTGGTGAGTCAAATGATGGTTACGAGGGAACAATCAATGAAATGAGTTTAGGTGGAGCCAATCTGTTATTTCTCACGTTAAAACTACTTGAATTCCAATACCAACATGCTAATCAATCAATTGCAAACTTCTTATTGATTGAAGAACCAGAAGCCCACATACATACTCATATTCAAAAATCACTTTTCGACAATATCAATTATCAAAATACACAGATCATATACTCAACTCACTCATCAAATATATCTGAAGTAAGTAATGTTAGCAATATGAATATCATTGGGTTTGTTGATGGTGCCTGTGAGGTGTTTCAACCGGCAGCAGGGCTTACTGAAGAGCAAGTTGGATTCGTTCAGCGGTATCTTGATGCTATCCGGAGTAATTTGCTTTTTTCCCGAAGTGTTGTTTTAGTCGAAGGAGATGCAGAGGAATTTCTTATTCCGATACTGCTGAAAAAAGTCTTAGGATTAAGTTTGGATGAGATTGGAATTACTCTTGTCAACATTAGAAGTACTGGCTTTGAGAATATTGCAATGCTATTTGATAATGAGAGGATTAAAAAGCGTTGCAGCATTATAACAGACCTTGATAAAGCTTTTTTTGATACTACTATTTTACCGACAGATAGTGAGCAAGATAGAAAAAAGAAAAGAAAAGCTATCGGTTCTCAAGATACAGGATTTGCTCGGAAATTAAAACTAGATACCTATTGTCAAAATAACCCTTGGGTTTCGACTTTTTACGCAGAGCATACGTTTGAGGTTGATTTCATAAAATCATCGAACAGTTACTATCTCAAGAAAATCGTTACAGATGTGTATACACAACAAGATACGATAGATACGGCTGTACGTGAACTATCTTCAACCGATATCGCAATCTCAGGATCAAGAGCTTTAACTATGGCAAATTATCAAGGTAAAGGCTGGTTTGCCCTTACTTTAGGTAAAGCTATTGATTTTGAGGTAGTCATTCCTAGTTATATTTTTGATGCTATCAAATTTGCACACGGTGAGTTCAGTAGAGGACTTATTTTTAAAATACTGAAGCACCGCTACTACTCGATTATTGAACGTGTCAAATTGGGCAAGGAAATCATCGAAAAGCTGAATGCTGAAGATAATGTGGCACTAAAGCAGGAATGGGAAACATACTTGGCCCCTTATGAGAGTGGTTTAGCAATATTCACTCCAAAATGGGAGGCATTTAGTCTAACTGATGGTGACATAAATGCACTCAAGGTCAATCTAATGAACGATTTTTCTCGTGAGAGAAACGGTATTTTGACAAGGATCTAATTATGTTTCTGTGGGATGAAGATGATCTAAATGACGAGCAGATAGCAGCGATTTGCGAGCCGAATAATGTTTTCTTAATTGCATGTCCTGGAAGTGGTAAAACCAGGACGCTTACCTACAAAATTGCTTTTGAGCTTTCAAGTTTAAAGGACCCTAAAAAATGGGTCATTGCCATTACCTACACCCATCGAGCAGCTGATGAGATTCGCGAGCGAATTGAAATTCTTGGAATTGATGCATCTCAGCTATGGATCGGAACTATTCATTCGTTTTGCTTAGAATGGATATTAAAACCTTATGGTATCTATCATGATACACTGAAAAACGGTTTTAAAATAATTAACTCTTATGACTCAGAGGAAATAATATCCAAAATATGTTCTAGTATTCGTACCGAACGTATTTGGTATGGTGAGTGCAGCCATTACTATACTCCCCGAGGATTAACATTAACTGGCGCAGGAGGTAAGGTATCACTCGTAAGAAAAGTATTAGGTGACTATCACGACCATCTTGCGGAAAATGGTCAAATAGACTTTGAGCAAATTTTATATTTTGCTTATGAAATCCTATCAAATAAATCAGCTGTTGCTAAGATTCTAGCAAATTTATTCTCTTATATTCTTATTGATGAGTATCAGGATACGAAAGAAATTCAGTATTCAATTGTTGCAAGTATTATAAAAGCTAGCCAGTGTCGAGTTAAAACCTTCATTGTTGGAGATCCAAATCAAGCTATTTATGGTTCTCTTGGTGGCTATGCAATTACTCGTTTGGAACTTGAGCAGCTAGCTGAAGTGTCATTTACTCCGATGTCCTTAGATAAAAACTATAGAAGTTCTAGAAAAATTATAAACTATTATAGTAATTTTAATGTTACCCCTAGTGCAACTGTTGCTGAAGGTGAGCATCGTAACCATCCTAGCATTATTACTTATGACAATATCACCCAAAAGGATAACTTAGTTGAGCAAGTTAGCAGACATATTGAGCATAGCGTTCAAACTCTAGGCATCTCTCAGAAGGAAATTTGTGTCATAGCACCTTGGTGGATGCATTTGGCTGCACTAACTCGTAATTTGGTAAACAGATTGCCTGATTATAATTTCGATGGTCCTGGTCTTGTTCCTTTTTCAAGAGACATTGATAATTTTTGGTTCAAGTTGACACAAATTATCTTAACAGAGCCATCACCTAATATGTATGTTAAGCGTCTTCGGTGGGCCTCCGATATCTTAAATGATATGGAACTTGCGTTGGTCAATAATCATTCTATACTCCCCAAAAATTTCCTAAAGGCAGTAAATTCTATTTCGATAGATGAACACGATGGTTTAGCTTATCTTCGGACATTTTTTGGAGCGCTATTTAGTGAGTTAGGAATTGATTTCACACTTTATCCAATGCTAAAAGAACATCACGAATCATTTTTCAATAGTACACAAAATAGAATTGATAGACTAAGAAAAGAGAATGCATTTTTTGCAACTGACATTGATGCTTTTCGTAAAGCATTTAAACCCAGAACTGGTATTAAAGTGTCAACAATACACGGAGTAAAAGGAGGAGAATATGATGTTGTTATTTCCTTCGGCCTTCTTCAAGACCTGGTTCCGAATTTTAATGACCGTTCTGTTGAAAGTGCTAAAAAATTGCTTTATGTCATTGGTTCTAGAGCCAGAAAGAACCTACATCTTATTTCCGAAACAGGACGGTTTAATGGTGTCGGTCGATATAGAAGAGAGTATCAGCCAACAGAGGTTTTACATCAATTGAATTTCTCATACGATCAAGGTTTAATATGAAATATGATCTTTGAAAGCTTGTTTTTGGTTAATAATTTTGTACATAGCCAGTAAAAGTCATCGGATGCAGCGATCCTGTATCCGAATTTGAGGCGTTAACCTTTAGAAATTTTAATCCTAAACAGACGAATTAAAGTTAGGAATCTAGCTTACTTTTGTCCCTAAACGAGATGGCTCGGCAGTCCGCTTTGAGCGAGAAGCGAACTGCTTTTCATCAATATTAAGGGATGTGAGATTAGTTATATGCTTCCAAGCATTTTTTACAACATATAGCTTTGTTACTGTAAATACATACAGCTTCACTTTATGATACACTTATCAGCTACGAATCATGCTGGAACTAGGGTTTTATTTTAATGAGCAAAATCAATAAATTAAAAGTCATCGATCTGTTTTGTGGTGCTGGCGGTTTATCCTGCGGCTTCATGAAGGGGGAAAATGGCGCTCATTTTGAAAGTGTACTGGCTCTGGACAATGATAAGGCGGCTATTAGCACATACAATGCCAACTTTGGCGAGCATGGCATTGTAGCGAACATCGAAGAGTGGATTGCTGAAAACAGCATTCCTGAGGCTGATATCGTTATCGGTGGCCCGCCATGTCAGGGATTCAGCCTACTCAATAAGAACCGGGAAGGGGACCATCGACGTGCACTCTGGGAACCGTATATGGATATCATCGAGAGGTCTTCTGCCTCTGTATTTGTGATGGAAAATGTTCCGGGTCTTTTATCCAGTGATGAATTTCAGGACATCTGTGCTCGTGCTGAAAGCATGGGGTTTCTGCTTCTGAATCCTTCTGTCCTTAACACGGCCGACTACGGGGCTCCGCAGACGCGCAAACGTGCTATTGCAATTGGAATTAAAAAAGAGCGATTCCTGCTGAATAGCATCCCAACGTTCCCGCCTGTGCAGTCGCACCAGAATCCTGATAAGGGTGCGGATCTACCAGCCTGGCTGACAGTCCGAGATTTTATAGGCGATTTGCCTGAACCGGTTGGGACTGAGGTGCGTGATCTCCCCCCCCCATTAGATCTCCACTTTGGTCGAAATCCAACTGCCCTTTCGCAGGAACGCTATCGTGCAGTTCCGGTAGGGGGAAACCGGTTTGATTTGCAAAAGAATAGACCTGACATTACCCCTGCCTGCTGGATTAAAAAAACTTCGGGTGGCACGGATTTGTTTGGCCGTTTGTGGTGGGAGCGGCCTTCTGTCACGATCCGCACGGAGTTCTTTAAGCCTGAGAAGGGGCGTTATCTACATCCAGAGCAACATCGTCCAATTACGCATCGTGAAGCCGCGCGCCTGATGAGTTTCCCGGATGAATTTGTTTTTGTGGGTTCAAAAACCGAAATCGCAAGACAAATTGGCAATGCTGTACCGCCGGTTTTTGCGCAAAAGATTGCGACTTACGTTCTCAATTTAATGGAATACCTAATTCAAAATGGCGAGAAGATCGAAGAAGAGCGTACCGGAAACGCTGCGTAAACAGCTTCTGGCGTTGATTACCGACTTTGAGTTTAAGCTCAAGGACGACTCCTTACGGGAACAGGTTTTGGCACTAATCCCCGCCAATCATTTGTTGCGGGATTTAGGCAGTTCTTTGATGAATAATGAGAATTGCAATTCAGCCCGTGACCGAATTCTGGCTTATTTACTCAAATATCCCGGCGTCATCATCCATGGTGATGAACTGATGGTTGTTGCGGGTATCAGTGAATATGCCAGAAGGATCAGAGAGCTGCGTGTGCAGTTTGGTTGGTCCGTATTAAGCGGCGCTACGTTGAAGGAAATGATCGAACAAGGAGAGGTGACACCGGAAGAGCTCCATGCCAGTGCGATTAACGTTCTTAAAACCGACGTTTATGCACTGATGGCAGCAGAACAGGACAGGGAAGCAGCCCTGCGTTGGAATGAAGCGAATGTTCTCAGACGAAGCAAGATCTCCACGAAAGATAAAATTCTGTCTTATCTGCGTAAGAATGTTGGCCGTCCCGTGACTGGCGAAGAACTACGATACCTTGCAAACGATAGCAAGGAATGGGCGCGACGAACACGTGAGCTACGAACAGAAGATGGCTGGCCAATCGCCACCAAAAATTCAGGTAGACCGGAGCTAGAAGTCGGAGCTTATTTACTCGAGGAAGATCGACAGGCTGAAGTGCATGACCGAAAGATTCCAGATCCTGTACGTGTCGCTGTACTTGAACGCGACCATCATGCATGTAGGCACTGCCATTGGTCTCATGCCCGTAAAATCGCTAATGACCCCAGAACCTTCCTCGAGTTACATCACATTGAACATCATGCTGATGGCGGAGAAAATACACTGGATAACTTAATTACTCTCTGTAATGTTTGCCATGATGAGGTACATCGTCGCAGGATTTCGCGGGAAGAGTTAATTCGTCTTCTGTAGGTTAGTTGAGCCTAAGGCCTTGTTATACATATTAACAAGGCCTAGTTAAATGATTAACCCCGACTGCACCCAAAATTCCTGCCACCTTCCCCAAAAACCTTTGAGTCAACCTTGGTTAGATATTCTAGACGTTTTAGTAGCTCATGGTAATCAAAAATGAAACTTGGACTATTTCTGTCGAGAATATATCTCCCGTTTTCAGGGAAATGAACCAGTCCTGGGTTATCCTCAAGCTGTAATCTTAATGCACTGTACCAGGCATTTATAATCATGCCTCTAAGGCAATCATCATCATAGCTACCAAGATGGTAGTATGCGTCTTTATTGAATATAAGACAGATATGATAATGGCATTTTCCTGATTGAGAGTACTCCTTGCCCCAGATCTCGCGTAAAGTATTTGGGTAGATTCTGGCACCATTTTGAGCTCTCCGATATTCATGGGCAGCAAGCATTGCTTTAAGTGAGTTGATGAATCTTGATATCTCACCAGATTTGAGATTAGGGAAGCAGCAAACAGTGTCACCATTATCTAGTATCCTTGGGTAATGAAGATCTACTCGTAAAGCCATAATGCGACTAAATTCATTTGAAGCATTGTCAAGAACATCAATTATGCTATCACGCCAAGCTGCCACATGAAGACCATGTGATCCTTGATATTGTTTCATAGTATATACCTATCTATCTATAAGTATTAGTTCAGTTGATGTTGTATGATGCATATATAACAAGATGAATAGATATAAATAGTAAAACACAGGTATAATAATACCTATCCAACTTGATTTTTTGTCATTTATTTCACTGTGAGTTTGTTTTTTATGAAAAAATCACTCTGCAATTAGATTCATTCTATTGAGTTTATAAATGCCATGATCCTGAGTTTACTGGGGTTAAGTAAGTCGTTCTTCCCCTCGCTTCAAAAGTGATTTTCTGCGTATACGCAAGATTATTCAGCAATGGCTCTAAAGCCTTTTTATTCCTAAGTCGAACTGGTCCATATTGAAGAATGATGTTTTTCTTCAAACGTGCCAGACCATGGTAACGGCAATAATTGATAATCCAGTCGAATAGTTCATTTTCATCGTTGCTATTATTGCCACTTGAAAAGAAATGTTGATACTCTTCAAGATACCATGAGCTGATTATTTCAGCCGCATCCATCGCTATAGGGGTTATATCGCCTTCATCACCTCTGAAGAAATGGAGCAATGCCGCGATTCTTGCTGTATTCTCAGCAATTTTTGATGCACAATCTCTGATCTCAAAAAGTTCTCCTGTTGAAGCAATTTGAGTTTCAACGAAATTATACCAGTCGATCCATGCGCTGGCGGCTGTTGGTGAAAACTGCAACATGATTCTATCATTGTGCTGATTAGATAGAATTAATTCTTTAATTCGTTCACTGAAAATTGGCATATGTTCTCTGGATGTTACGGGGTTATTTATCTGCCGATACCCTTGAGTTGATACAGGATGGCTGAATAGGCATCTGGCATTAAATCCTGAATCCTTTGCAATTTTATTATTGCTTCTTTGAAATGTATTCAATAAATTTTGCTGAACCATAATTGATAATGTGACTCTTGCATCAGTTATAGTCAGTGGTGGCCTGTTTTTTCTGTCAATATGTACATCCCCGCCACTCCATATTGTATTGATGAGCGAAGGATTATTCAGTGCCGAACCACCAAACACCACACCACCTTCATCTGAGAGAATGCCGACCGATCGACCTTCCCCAGATAAATGATCTTTTAATGCCGCTGGAGTGGTGTCACTCATAATTAATCTGCGTGAACTGGGAAGGACGGGTTTTTTTGAATTTAATTCATCGATATCGCCTTTGGTTTGAGAGGTATCAAGACCTTTTTTTATCTGCATTTTTAATTTTGCAAATAGAGCTTTCTTTTCTGCTTCATAGATCTCAACGGCACCGGAATACCAATTCATTTCTTCGGCGTGTTGCTGCGCGAACATTTTTTCGCATTCATGTATCGCAGAAAATACATTTTTGTCAATTACACTTTTTCGTTCGCCTGATTCTGCGATTGTAACAAAAAAAAGAGATGTTGGACCTTTAAGTCCTCCAGGCCTTTCTACATCAACTTTGCTTTGGCAAGCTAAGGATACTGCGCTCAACATTGCAGACCCTATCATTGCCATGGGAGCTTTGGTGATATTTTGCTCTTCATACGCAGCATTTCTCATGATTGTTGGAAAGGCATCAATTGGGTAAGGAATTTTGTCCATCTTTTGCCTCAGAAGTTACTGTTACTTGAAAACATCGCCGCAATGAAGGATTCAATATCGGTTCTTAGCCAGCAGTTTTGGTTATTTAACTTTCTTGGTCTTGGTAGACCTTCAGGCAATGAATTTTGGCAAAGCCACTTCCTGATAGTCTGAGGCTTTCGTCCGAGAAGCATGGCGAGTTCCTTAACGGAAATAAGAGGAGATGCAGGAATATCTTTAGTTAACTGAGATAACAGGATACCGCTCATTTGATCACCTCGTCGATGGAGGTATGAGCCATGCTAAAAAGTGAAAAAAGCGATGAGAGATTTAAATCAAGACTTAGAGATAGGTTATGAAGAGGTAAGGGGTCCGAGGGGGAACTGTCACTATCACTTGATTTGGCTGAGCGGCCACTGCTCCGTGAAGCGCTATGGCTACGACGAGATCTTGAAGCACGGTTTTTGGATTGAAGACGTGGGGATGAGAAACATTGCAAAACTGTACGGCTAATACTTCTCATGTGCTGCGAGAATCTTACCTTAGCACGAGCAATGAAGCATTTAGTTTCACTATAGGCAATTTTAAACAGAGTGTTAACCTGTGCCTGGCATTCGGCCCAATTAACTTCTGGACGTGTTGATTCAGCATTTGAATCTATGATGATAAGCATCTCCCGCTCTGGTATGACAAAAGCTGGATTATTCATTCAATGTATCCTCTTTGAGTTAATGTATTAAAGTGGAAGAATTGTCACCACAAAGCTTAGTGATGTCAACTAAGCGATTTATTTATAACTTATTGATTTATAATAAAATCAACACCAATCAACATCGATTTGTTTTTAAATATCAGCCTGTTCTAAGATCCAGATCTCAATTTTTTCATGCCACTTCCTCAATAAATCCAATGGACGGCGTCGGTAATGTTTTTCGGCAAGAGCACTAGGCTTATGACCCATAATCTGCGCAACTATGCCAGTTGGCACTTCGACCCATTCGGCAAGCGTACCAAAACTACGACGTAATCCATGTAGGCTGATGTGTGGTAATTCAGCCTTAGCTAAGGCTCGATTGTGTGCTGAACGCGGTTCAATAATTTTGCCGCTTTTGCTATTACTCCTGAAAACCCAATCCTCCTTATTTACGTCAGAATTTGGTGTTTGCACCAGTGCGCTTAACAGGTGAGCGACATAAGGAGTGAGAGGTATGATACGTTCGCCTTCGATCTTGTCTTTAATCCGCATACTTGACCATTTGAAATCGACGTCAGACCACCGAAGTGACGCAATTTCTTCGCGTCGCGCTCCGGTGAGTAAAAGCACCTGAAGGTAAGTTGATGCAACTGTGTTATTGAGTTGACGAATAGCCTGAAACCAATTTTTTAACTGCTCTTTTTGTAAGCAGTCTCCCGCTTTACTCGCTGATACTGGAACCATTTTTCTCACGTTATGATCTTGTGCAAGATCGCCATCGATTATTCCCTGATATTTTTTCTGGTAATTAACCCATTTGATAAATGCACGCAACAGACGGTAGGCATGAGCAGTGACGGTAGGCCGATTTTGTCTTTCTGTACTTAGCCATGCAGCAATGTGCTCTGATGTTAGTTCCGATAGCGGTAGGTCGAGCAAGCTAGCCAATGGTCCAGCCGAGGTTGGGCCCCGGCCTCTTTTTTTACTTTCGCCTCCACGGCTGGACAAGTTAACGTGATCGGCAATATAGCGTGCAGAGTAAGGACGTTTAGTTTTTGCGCTGATTCCGGTTCTCAGTTCTTGAAGATAATCTTCCCAAGCGCTTGAGAAGGTTACCTTCGTTTTACGGGATTCAGCCTGCTGTGATTCTGCTTTAGCAATTTTTTCTGCTTTAGCTATACGCGGATCTATCCCAGTATCGATTAATGTTTGCAGCCGCCTGGCTTCGGCCCTGGCATCATCAATCCTCCAATCGTTAATGTTGCCAATGGTCATGCGAAGGGTTTTTCCCGCATATACGCTTTGGAACACAAAAGCTTTTGTTCCACGAGTTGCCCGGCATGCCAGGGTAGTTACGTCCGCATCCCAAAGAAATGCCTGGGTTTTTCCTTCAGATAAAGCAAATTTTCGAATGCGCTCGAAGGTGAGTTTTTGTCTTGGAAGTGCCATTTTGGGGCTCCAGATGAGAAATGTTACACCACCATAATGTAATGGCTAGTGTAAGTAAAATGAGGGAATAAACATCAACACCTGTCAATTTTTATCAACAGGTGTTTTTTATAACTCAATGTTTTATAATGTATTAAGTGTTCTAAGAGTAGGTTTTTAAAGAGGTAAAAATGTAATAACGTCGCATTCGTAATGCGAAGGTCGTAGGTTCGACTC